>NZ_CP116339.1:1035000-1335000 GCF_028198165.1 Pseudoxanthomonas sp. JBR18 | reverse complement strand
CGTTGCCGCGCCCGCCCGCATTGCGCTCGTCGCGCGCGGACGGCGCGCCGGGCACGTCATCCAGGCGGCGGGTCAGGGCGATGCGCTTGCGCGCCACGTCGACCTCCAGGACCTTCACCTTGACGATGTCGCCTGCCTTGACCACCTCGCGCGGATCCTTGACGTAGGTGTCCGACAGCGCGGAGATGTGGACCAGGCCATCTTGGTGCACGCCGATGTCGACGAACGCACCGAAGGCGGCCACGTTGCTCACCACGCCTTCCAGGATCATCCCTTCGCGCAGGTCCTTGATGTCCTCCACGCCCTCGGCGAAGCGGGCGGCCTTGAACTCAGGACGCGGGTCGCGGCCGGGCTTTTCCAGTTCCTTGAGGATGTCGCGCACGGTGGGCACGCCGAATTTTTCGTCGGTCAGGCGCTCGGCCTTGAGCCCGCGCAGGAAGGCGGTATCGCCGATGATCTGCTTGACGCCCTTGCCGTTGGCTTCCTTGAGGATGCGCTCGACCACCGGATAGGCCTCCGGATGCACCGAGGACGCATCCAGCGGCTCCTCGCCATCGCTGATGCGCAGGAAGCCCGCGCATTGCTCGAAGGTCTTCTCGCCCAGGCGCGGCACCTTCAGCAGCGCCTTGCGCGTGGGGTAGGGGCCATGTTGGTCGCGATAGACCACGATGTTTTCGGCGACCGTCGATGACAGGCCGGACACGCGCGTGAGCAGCGCGGCCGAGGCGGTATTCACATCCACGCCCACGGCATTCACGCAGTCCTCGACCTTGGCATCCAGCGCCCGCGCGAGACGGAACTGGTCCACGTCGTGCTGGTACTGGCCCACGCCGATCGCCTTCGGCTCGATCTTCACCAGTTCGGCCAGCGGATCCTGCAGGCGGCGCGCGATGGAGACCGCGCCGCGGATGGAGACGTCCAGGTTCGGGAATTCCTTGGCCGCCGTTTCCGAGGCCGAGTACACCGACGCCCCGGCCTCGCTGACCACGATCTTCTGCAAGGCCGGATTGTTGCAGGCCTTGATGACCTCACCGGCCAGCTTGTCGGTCTCGCGACTGGCGGTGCCGTTGCCGATGGCGATCAGCGCCACGTTGTGCTGCTCGCACAGGCGCTTGAGCGTGTGCAGCGACTGGTCCCACTGGCGCTTGGGTTCGTGCGGGTAGATGGTGTCGGTGGCCACCAGCTTGCCGGTGGCATCGACCACGGCGATCTTGCAGCCGGTGCGGATGCCCGGGTCCAGGCCGAGCACGGTCTTGGGGCCGGCCGGCGCGGCCAGCAGCAGGTCCTTGAGGTTGTCGCCGAACACCTCGATGGCCTCGCCCTCGGCCTTCTCGCGCGCCTGGTTGAACAGGTCCAGCATCAGGTGCAGGTGCAGTTTGGCGCGCCAGGTCAGGCGGCAGGCCTGCGACAGCCAGGCGTCGGAGGGGCGACCCTGCGGGCGGATGCCGGCGGCCAGGGCGATGCGCCCTTCTGCGTAGGCATTGCCGGCATCGACGTCGCTGCCCGGGTCGAGTTCGAGCTGGATAAATTCCTCGCGGCGCGCGCGGAACAGCGCCAGCAGCCGATGCGAGGGAATCTTGGCCAGCGCCTCGCTGTGGTCGAAGTAGTCGCGGTACTTGGCGCCGGCTTCTTCCTTGCCTTCCACCACCTTGGCGCGGATCACGCCGTTGGCGTCCAGCCAGCTGCGCAGCTCACCCAGCAGCGCGGCGTCCTCGCCCCAGCGTTCCATCAGGATCGCGCGCGCGCCCTCCAGCGCCGCCTTGGCATCGGCCACGCCCTTGTCGGCATCGACAAAGCCGGTGGCGAATTCCTCCGGCACGCGGGTCGGATCTTCCAGCAGGCCATCGGCCAGCGGTTCCAGCCCGGCTTCACGCGCGATCTGCGCGCGGGTGCGGCGCTTGGGCTTGTAGGGCAGGTAGAGATCTTCCAGGCGCGACTTGCTGTCGGCGGCCAGGATGTCGCCGCGCAGTTCGTCGGTGAGCTTGCCCTGCTCCTCGATGCTGGACAGGATCGCGGCGCGACGGTCTTCCAGTTCGCGCAGGTAGACCAGGCGCGTTTCCAGGTTGCGCAGCTGGGTATCGTCCAGGCCGCCGGTGACTTCCTTGCGGTAGCGCGCGATGAACGGCACCGTGGCGCCTTCATCCAGCAGGGCGATGGCGGCCAGCGCCTGCGCGGCCTGGGCGCCGATCTCATCGGCGATGGTCTGGGCGATCTGGCGCGCAAGCGCCGCGGAGAGTTCTGCCATGCGTTGGGTTCAATCGGGACTACAGGGCCGGCGATTGTGGCGTCCTGCGTGCGCCAGTCCAAGCCGTTGACTTTCACTGCGCGAGGGCAGACGGCGGTTTGACGCCATGCCTGGCCGCTGCTAGAAGATCGAGCGCCCAAGGGCGTCGGCCGCCGCGGGCATCACCACCGACAGGACGTCGCCATGACACCCGATACGGAACAGCTGGCAGAACAGCACGCGCGCCAATTCGCTGGTCCGCAGGACCGGATGCTGCGGCAGGCGGGTCGCGCGCTGGAGGCCGCCGTCCAGCATCTGCCCGAAGCCGAGCAGATCGCCTTCGCCGACCGCTACGTGGCTCGGCTCGCGCAACTGACCTTGTCGTTGCCCGCTCACCCGGGAGACGCCACCAGGCCTGGACCGCCTGCAGCGCCAGGCCTGCTGGGTCACGCGGATCCGCGGACCCGGCGATCGGGCCTCGGACTGTGGTTGTCCGTGCTGCTGGTCGCGCTTGCGTTGATCCTGGTGTTGCTGATGAACGTCGTGGGCTCGCGGTAGGCGTTTGCACGCGCGCCAGGTTTTGATCGGCTCAGGGATGGCGCCGATTGGGCAGAAAGGCCGCCACGATCCCCAGCAGCGGCAGGAACGAAATGACTTGGTACACCCGGAAGATGCTGGTGTGGTCGGCCAGCACGCCCAGCACCGCCGCGCCCAGGCCGCCCATGCCGAAGGCGAATCCGAAGAACAGGCCGGACACCGTGCCGATGCGGTGGGGCATCAGCTCCTGCGCGTAGACCAGGATGGCCGAGAACGCCGAGGACAGCACGAAGCCGATGATCATCGTCAGCACCGTGGTCCAGCCCAGGTTGGCGTAGGGCAGCGCCAGCGCGAACGGCGCCACGCCCAGGATTGAGGTCCAGATCACCGGCTTGCGGCCGATGCGGTCGCCGACCGGCCCACCGATCAGCGTGCCCGCTGCCGAGGCCAGCAGGAAGCTGAACAGATGCAGCTGCGCGCTGGGCACCGAGACGTGGAATTTCTGGATCAGGTAGAAGGTGTAGTAACTGCTCAGGCCCGCGATGTAGAAGTACTTGCTGAAGATCAGCACCAGCAGCACGGCCACCACCCAGGCCACGGTGCGCGTCGGCAGCGCGGGGGCCTCGCTGTGCGCGACGGTCTTCCGGGAGCCGGCATGCAGGGCCAGATGCTGCCGATACCAGCGGCTGACATAGCTGAGCAGCCCGATGCCGATCAGCGCCGCGCCGGCGAACCACGCCACGCTGCTGCGGCCGTTGGGCACGATCACCGCCGCGGCGATCAGCGGGCCGATCGCGGTGCCGGTGTTGCCGCCGACCTGGAACACCGACTGCGACAGCCCGTGGCGCCCGCCCGAGGCGAGCCGCGCGATGCGCGATGATTCGGGATGGAACACCGCCGAGCCGATGCCGACCAGCATCGCCGCGCACAACACCATCGCGAAGTTGGGCGCGTAGGCCAGCAGCAACAGCCCGCACAGGGTCGAGCCCATGCCCATCGGCAGCGAGTACGGCGCCGGCTTGCGGTCGGTGCGCAGGCCGATCAGCGGCTGGAACAGCGAAGCGGTCAGCTGGTAGGTCAGCGTGATCAGCCCGACCTGGGCGAAGCTGAGCTGGAACTGGCCCTTGAGGATGGGATACAGCGCCAGGATCAGCGACTGCATCATGTCGTTGACCAGGTGCGAGCTGGTGATCGCGGCGAGCACGCCCACGGCCACCGGAGGGCGTGACGGGGTGGACGCGGCGGGCAGGGGCGAGGCGGTGGACGACATGGCGGGTGGCGCGTTCGGGCGAGGTCGGTGCGCATGCTAGAGTCGCCCACAAAGCCCTTCCCGCGCGATCTGGTCATGACATCCCGCAAAAAGGACATTGGCATCTCGGCGGGGGCGGCCAAGCACCTGCCCGCTGGCCCGGACGTGCCGGTGTACTGCAAGGCGCGCGACTACGCGCCGGACACGGTGATCGGCCTGCACCACCACCCGGACCGCCACCAGCTGGTCTATGCCGAGGGCGGCGTGTTGGTGGTGCGCGCGGGCACCGGACGCTGGGTGGTGCCAAGCACGCGCGCGCTGTGGATGCCGGCGGGCATGGGTCATGTCGTGCACTGCATCGGCCTGGTGCGCATGCGCAGCCTGTACATCGTGCCCGGCGCGATCTCGCAGCCGCCGGCGGGCCCGTCGACGGTGTCGGTGACGCCGCTGCTGGCCGCCTTGATCCACGCCGCGGCGGAGGTGCCGCAGCCGTACCCGACGGACTCACGTGACGGCCGGCTGATGCGCCTGATCCTGGACGAGCTGCAGACCCTGCCGGTGCTGCCGCTGCACCTGCCCGAACCGCGCGATGCGCGCCTGCGCACCATCGGCAGGCGCCTGGAACAACGGCCCGACGATGCCTCCACCCTGCAGGACTGGGCCGCGCGCCTGAAGGTCGACGTCAAGACTATCCAGCGCCTGTGTGCGCGCGAGTTCGGCATGACCTTCGGCCAGTGGCGCCAGCAGGCGCGGCTGTTGCGCGCGCTGGAACGCCTGGCCGTCGGCGAGAAGGTGATAGATGTCGCGCTGGCGCTGGGCTATGACAGCCCCAGCGCGTTCGCGACCATGTTCAAGCGCCGTTTCGGACAGACGCCGAGTCAGTTCTTCCGTTGAGTGCGCCGGTCCCGCGCATCGGCGGCCACAGGCGCACGCCCAGGGCCGCCAGCGAGGTCAGGGTGGCCAGGCCGACCACGCCCATCCAGCCGGCCTGGGCCAGCGCCCAGGCGCCCAGCGCCGCGCCGGTGGCCATGCCGATGAACACCCCGGTGAAGAACACCGCATTGAGGCGGCTGCGGGCATCGGGATCCAGCCCGTAGTAGATGGTCTGGTGCGAGACCAACGTGGCCTGCACGCCCAGGTCGAAGCCAATCGTCGCCACGACCAGCAGGGCCAGCTGTCCGTGCACCGACAGGGTCGGCATCAGCGCCAGGCTGGCGAAGGAGGCCACCGCCAGGCCCGCGCCGGCGCGGGTGACGAAGCCCGGACCGCGACGGTCGGCCAGGCGACCGGCCAGCGGCGCGGCGATCGCGCCCACCGCCCCGGCCAGGCCGAAGGCACCGGCGACCGTGCTGCCCAGTTGCAGCGGCGGCTGGGCCAGCATCACCGCCAGGGTCGACCAGAACGCGCTGAAGCCGACCGACAGCAGCGCCTGGGCCAGCGTCGCCCGGCGCAGCGCCGGGTGCCGCTTCCACAGCGTGCCCAGCGAGCGCAACAGCGCGCCGTAGCCCAGGTGGGTGGTCGGTGCGAAGGCCGGCAGCGCGCGCCAGGCGGCCACGCCCACGCCCAGCACCAGCGCGGTGGCCACCAGGTAGACCGCGCGCCAGCCCAAGTGTTCGGCGATCAGTCCACTGGCCACGCGCGAGAGCAGGATGCCCAGCAACAGGCCGGTCATCACCGTGCCGACGATGCGGCCGCGGTGCGCCGGCGGAGCCAGCACCGCGGCGGCCGGCACGATGTCCTGGGCCAGCGTGGCCACCAGTCCGGTGGCCAGCCCGGCGACCAGCAGCCAGGTCAGGCCGCCGGCCCAGGCGCTGGCCAGCAGGGCCAGGGCAAGCAGGGCGGATTTGGCCAGGATCACCCGGCGCCGGTCGTAGCGGTCGCCCAGTGGGGCGAGCAGGGCGATGCCCAGCGCATAGCCGAGCTGGTTGAGCATGGGCAGCAGCCCGGCGGCGGAAGCCGGCACGCGCAGGTCGCGCGCGATCACTTCCAGCATCGGCTGGCTGTAATAGAGCGAGGCGACGGCCACGCCGGCGCCGATGGCCAGCAGCAGGATCAGGGAGCGCGGCAGGCCGTCCGGATGGGTATTCGTTATATGCATGGCGGACATGGGGGTTTCCAGCACGGTGGAAAGCATGGCGCGCAGTCTGATCTTGGTTCTGAGAGCGTGGTAGCCTCGCCGGCCGGACAAGTTTTATACGCAGCACGTATGAAAGAGCCTGCCCTGAGCGTCGATCGCCTGGCCCTGATGCAGACCTTCGTGCGCATCGTCGAGGCCGGCAGTCTCTCGGCCGCGGCCACCCAGCTGGGCACGACCCAGCCCACGGTCAGTCGGCGGCTCAAGATGTTGGAGCAGTTCCTCGGCCTGCGCCTGCTGCGCCGGTCCACCCACGCCATGACCCTGACCGAGGACGGCCGCCGCTGCTACGAGCAGGCCAGCGAGCTGCTGCCGCGCTGGCAGGCGATGGAGGACGGGTTGCGCGGACGCGAGGACGAGCCGCAGGGCCTGCTGCGCGTGGTAGCCCCGCACGCCTTCGGCCAGTCGCAGCTGGTGGTGCCGTTGACCGACTACCTGCGCCGCTGGCCGCAGGTCTCGGTGGAATGGCTGCTGCACGACCGCAACCCCGACTTCATCGCCGAGGGCATCGATTGCGCCATCCGCGTGGGCGAACTGCCTGGCGATGGCGTAGTGGCCTCGCGCATCGGCCAGGTCCCGCGCGTGGTGGTGGCAGCGCCCAGCCTACTGGAAGGCCGCCCCAGGCCGACCACGCCCGAGGCGCTCGCCACCCTGCCATGGCTGGCGATGCAGACCTTCTATCGCAACGAGGTGGTCCTGCAGGAAGGTGGGGACGGGCGCGTGGCGCGCTTCCCGATCCGCCCCCGCCTGAGCACCGACAGCCTCTATCCTCTGCGCGAGGCGGCGCTGGCTGGACTGGGCGCGGCGATGGTCTCGGCCTGGGTGGTGGCCGAGGACATCGCCCAGGGCCGGCTGCTGCACCTGGTCCCGGACTGGCGCCCGGCGCCGCTGCCGGTGCATGTGGTCTATCCGTATGCGCGCTACCAGCCGGCCAAGCTGCGCCACTTCATCGCCGCCATGCGCGCGGCCGACCAGGTGTTCAAGCTGCCGATGCCGTGAGCGGTCGCCGATCAACGTGACAGGCGCGTCACCCGCACGCGCCTAGCCTCGGGGCAACGACTCGACATCTGGAGACATCATGCTCAAGTGGGCTCTCATCTTCGCCATCATCGGCGTCATTGCCGGCGTGCTCGGCTTCGGCGGCGTTGCCGGCGGCGCGTTTGCCATCGCCAAGTTCCTGTTCTGGGCGTTCATCATCATCGCCGTGATCCTGCTCGTGCTCGGCGTGACGGTCTTCAAGAAGGTCACCTGACCCAGGACGTGCGCGTCTTCACCGGCGCGCTCGCCACCTGCTTGACGCTTGCGGCTACTGGAAGCCGATCGACAGGCCCAGCCCGCCCTGCCAATCCGGCGCATCCGCGGCCGTCCCGCGCAGCAGCGACACGTCCAGCTGCGCGTGCTGGCCCAGCATCCAGGCCATGCCTGCGCCCGCCGCGCGTGTGCTGTCCGGGCCATGGCCGATCCCGGCCTCCACGTAGGCCTGCCAGTGCTCGCCACCGACAAACGTGTAGTTGGGCGCGAAGGTCCAGCTGTGTCCGGCACGACTGTCGGCAAGCTGCGCATAGAGGGCCAGGGCGCGGTCCTGCGGCAGCGTCCACTCGCCCGTCAGCGCGATCGAGCGCAGGTGGTCGTCGCTGCCGTAGGTCCGGCTGCCGCTGTCCAGATCGGCCTGGGCCAGCAGCGCCCAGGCGAAGCTCTCGCGCGAACTCGGCAACACCACCTTGGCCGCCAGCGCAGTGCTGCCGGCCCCATGGCCGCGCAACGCGTCCGGGCCGGTATCGCGGTGCCACACCTGCGTGTCGCTGGAGAGCTGCAGTTCCAGCCGGTCGCTCAGTCCCAGGCGCAACACGGTGCCGGCATCGTATTCGCGCTGGATCCCGCCATCGCTGCGTTCCCAGCTGACATCGGGCAAACCTTGTTCCCAGGCGAATCCGCCGCGGCCCAGGGTGCTGGGCGAGAACGGAATCCCCGGGCGATCGAATTGAATGTCATCGGCTGCCGCCGCCCAGGGCAGGACGAGCAGCAGGGCGGCGCCGCACAGGCGCCAGCGGGGACGGAACACAGGCGCCATCGCGTGGCCTCGAACGTATCGGGGCCGGCGATTGTGGCCGGCCCCGCCTGTGCAGCGCGTGCAGGCGCGCGTGGCTTACTCGGCCGGCAGCTGCATTTCCTGCAGCAGGGCAGGCGCCGGATAGACCTTGGCCAGCAGCCAGCGGATGTAGCGCGCGTCGACATGGATGGCCCGCTTGTAGCGCGGGTCGTACCACCAGCTGGCGCTGACCGCTTCCCAGTTGCTGTCAAAGTTCAGCCCCATCAACTCGCCCTTGGCGTTGAGCACCGGCGAGCCGGAATTGCCGCCGGTGGTATCCAGGTTGGTCAGGAAATCCACGGTCTGGGTCTTGAGCACCGGGTCGGCGGTGCTGCCGAAATCGCCCTTGGCGATGGCCTGCAGCAGCGGCGCAGGCGCATCGAAGGGCGCCACGCCGGTGTTCTTCTCCACGATGCCGGCCACCGTGGTCACCGGGGCATAGGTCACCGCGTCACGCGGGTTGAGCGGGGTCACCCGCCCGAAGCTCACCCGCAGCGTGCTATTGGCATCGGGATAGCTGGCGCGGCCCTGTTTGGCGCGCCAGGCCGTCAGCGCCTGCATGTACGCCGGGCGCAGGCGCAGCTGATCGCCCTCGCGGGCCTTCCGGGCATCGTCCAGCTGCAGCTGCGCAGGCACCAGCTTGGCCGCCAGCGCGATCAGGGGATCCTCGGCCAGCGGCTTGCCCTGGCGCGCGGCGGCAAAGCGCGACAGGCGCTCGGCTTCGGTCCCCAGCGCGGTGTCGGCGTAGAGCGCATCCAGCGCCTGGGCCAGGCTTTGGCTGGTGCGGCCAAACGCCTGGTCGAACGCCGGCACGCGCTGCGCCTCGGGCAGTTGCTGGTAACGAGAGAGCAGGACGGTCAGCAGCGCCTGCTCGGTGGCCGGGTCGTAGCGACGCTGGACCTGCTTGAGCATGCCTTCGATCAGCGCCTGGTCGCGCTGCTGGTAGCCGGTGTCGCGCTCGGCGTCGGGCTTGGCCGATTCGATGCGCAGGCGCTCAAGCGTCAGCGCCGAACGCATCAGCTGGGTCTGAGTGGCGATCAGGCCCAGCAGCAGGTCGCGATCGCCCTGGGCGCCGCCTTCGGCCAGGATCGTCTGCAGCTGCGCGATCTGCTGGGCGCGCGCGCCGCGCGTGGCGGCCAGCATGCCGGCTTCGTCCTCGCCGCGCAGGCGTACCGCATCGCTGCGCAGCAGGCCCTCCAGCTCACCGGCGGCGCGCTTGCGGTTGTTCTTGAGCGATTGCAGCAGCGAGGCATAGCGGGTGCGCGCGTTGGCGTTGGCCTTGCCGGCTTGCTCGATGGTGTCGATCATCGCGTCGAATACCGCCACCCGCGCCGGCAGCACATGTTCCACCTGGGCCTTGAACTCGGCCGCGGTGCGGTTGCGATAGGTGGTGCCTGGATATCCGGCCAGCATCGCGAAGTCGCCTTCCTTCGGTCCGTCCACGGCCACCTTGAGGAACGCAGGCGCCTGGTAGGGCACGTTGTCGGCACTGTAGTCGGCCGGCTTGCCGTCCCGGCCCACGTAGGCGCGCAGGAAGGTGAAGTCACCGGCATGGCGCGGCCACATGAAGTTGTCGATCTCATCGCCGTAGTTGCCGATGGCGCGCGGCGGTGCGTACACCAGGCGGATGTCGCGCAATTCCAGCTGGGTCATGCGATAGAAATCGCTGCCGTAGTTCATGCTGGCCACGCTGCAGCGCACATGGCCCTTGGCCTCGCAATCGGCGACCAGGCGCTTGCTGGCCTGGTCCACCGCGTCAAAGTAGGCGCGGCCGGTCTTGCCCTTGGCCTGTGCCAGCACCTGGTCGGTGACCTTGTCGAACGCGGTGGTCACCAGCACCCGGAAGTCCGGGTTGGCCGGCAGTTCGCCGGCGCGATCGCTGGCCGCGAAGCCATCGTCGATCAGGTTGGTATCGGCCTTGGTGTTGTACTGGATCACCCCGTAGGCCACGTGGTGGTTGGTCAGCAGCAGGCCATCGCCCGAGACGAACGCCCCGGTGCCGCCGCCGACCTTCACCACCGCGCTCAACGGTGCCTGGGTGACATCGGCCAGGTCCTGCGGATTGCCGCGGAAGCCGGCCTCGCGTAGCGGGTCGGACAGGGCCGGCAGCTGCGAAGGCATCCACATGCCTTCGTCGGCGCGGGCGGTGGAGGACAGCAGCAGCGCCAGCGAGGCGGCCAGGGGCAGGGTGCGGGTCATGCGATGGGCCAGGGCGAGTCGAACGTGGGCGCGACAGTAGCGGCCGCACGGGACGCGGGCAAACCCCAGGCGCATGACCGTACGGTCATCGTGCGTCCTGACCGCCTGCTGCAGCTGCGCGCAGGCGTGTGCCTCGCCAGCAAAAACCGCAATGCGGCAAGCGCGGCCTCCAGCGTCCGGCACTGCCAAGCCTGGGCCATGCCCGGAAGCGGGTGCATAGCGGCCTGCTTACCCAGGTCAGGCCGCCGACCGTCGGGGAGAGGACGAACGCCGCTGCGAGTGTTAGCGCGTCAAAAGACACGCGCACTGTCTTGCCACGGGAGCAGCTCCGGCGCGCGAGTCGCGACATCCCGGCAGCGTGGCTGGGACGGGCGGGCCGCGGCCGCTAGAGTGTGCGTCCTGCAAGAGACCGCCATGCCCAGTACCCACCTGCTGCTGTTGATCGCCGACCTGGCCGGCACGTTCGTGTTCGCCATCAGCGGCGCGACCGCGGCCATGCGCCGCCGCCTGGACCTGTTCGGCGTGCTGGTGCTGTCCTTTGCCGCGGCCAACGCAGGCGGCATCGCCCGCGACCTGCTGATTGGCGCGGTCCCGCCCGCGGCGATCCGCGACTGGCGTTACCTGGCGGCCTCGCTGTGCGCCGGCCTGATCACCTTCAGGTGGGCACCGCTGATCGAGCGGCTGCAGACCCCCGTGCGCATGTTCGACGCCGCCGGCCTGGCGCTGTTCGCGGTGGCCGGCGCGGAGAAGGCGCTCGCCGCCGGCCTCAATCCGCCCATGGCCGCGCTGCTGGGCATGCTCACCGGCATCGGTGGCGGCATGGCGCGCGATGTCCTGCTCACCGACGTGCCCATGGTCCTGCGCGCGGACCTGTATGCGGTGGCCGCCCTGCTCGGCGCGGGCGTGGTGGTGATCGGCGCCATGCTCGGGCTGACATCGGCCGCGACGATGTTTGTCGGCGCCGCCTGCTGCTTCACCCTGCGCATGATGGCCATCCGGCGCGGCTGGCAGCTCCCGGTGGCCGGCGGCCGCCACGCGGACAAGCGCGACGACGCGCCGCGCAGGTGAGAGCGCTGATCGAGCACGTGGTCTTGCCGACACTGTAGATCCGCTGCAGCCCTGGGCACTGGAGCTACAGCAGCGCCAAGCCCACCACAAGGCAACGGCGGGCGTGGCCAACAAGCTCGCCCGCAGGCTGGGCGATCGATCATCATGGCGCGGCCTTCGATGCGTGTCAGGTAAGCCACAAGCCACATGCGCAGCATCCGCGCATGTAATCAGCAAGCTGCTTCAACTGGTCTCAACGCTTGACCTTGAGCAGTACCGCACGATCAACGTCATTAAGCCGCGCCGCGAAGTGGCGTCGGCTTGAATGAATTGTTAGCTGCGTCCATGCATAGCCTCTTCTGCGATCTTCTGAGCTTCCTGGGCGCTCAGGCCATGATAATAGTGGACGGCTAGTGGATGGTCGCTTGGTTGCAACTCAAGATATGGTCTCGCGTTTGCATTTCTAGGCCGCACATTTGTCTTTAGGTTGATTGTGTCAGGGTAATACGGAAGGCGATTGCTAAACCAGCCAAAGTAGCTGTCTGATTCATCATGCTCGCCCCAGGTTGACGTGTACTTGTCAAAGCTCTCTTTGCTAAGGGAAACCCAGAAACCCCCATAGGAACGGCTCCTCAGCTCCATTGATGGGAAGCTCCAAAACAACCCGAGCAAAGTAGTCAGTGCCTTCCGGGTGGTCGATCTTGCAAAGGTCGTCGTTGATCTGCGCGATTGATTGCTTGTCATGCTCTGACAAGTGGTCAAAGGGCATTGGGGTCTTGTACCCGAAGCTGGGCGAGCCCTCATGCCGCTCTCCGCAGCATGAGCAGGTAAATGCAAAGATCGCGGCCATGTTTGCTAGCAGCTAACGCCGGAGTTAAGCCGAGCCGCCAAGCGGCGTCGGCTTGAATGAATTGTTAGGCGGCTCACGGTCCACTAGGCGGGTACTCTGGGAGCTGAGAAATGCGCATTGCACCAATGTCAAGGCTAGTTGAGTGGCTGGATGCGGAAATCTCCGCAAGGTGCGTCTCCATGCTTGCTAGGCGCATCTCGTATTGCTGCATGAAGGTCAAGGCATTGCCCTCCAAGCGAAAAGGCTTACCGCTAGGCTTAAGCCAGATCAGGACGAGCAGCACGATGACTATCCACTCAAACATACTCATACACTTAACCTCAGTCAGAGATGGCGGCTGGAAAGCCGCCTAACGCTTGAATTAAGTCGCGCCGCGAAGCGGCGTCGGCTTGAATGAATTGTTAGACCGCTCATGGCGCATCCGCAAGCTCCGATGGTGATGCTGGGTCACCGCCGCGATCCCAGTAGAACAGCCAGCCGTCCTCCGCGAAATGAGAAACCCGCGTAGCCGCAAAGCGCATGGCCAGGATAACGGCTTGCCAAGCGTCAACACCAGCAATGCTGTGGACGCGAGACTCCAAAACGCCGAGTGAAACAGCGGCTCGCCACTCGCCGCCAGGCGCTAGTGTCGGTGTACCCACGCGCAACACCACCTCATGCTCCGTGCCGTCCGGCGCAACGGAAAACCAAGTTCTTTCAGCAGCTGGCAGTGTTGTTGGCATGAGCGGTCTAACGCTTGAGTTAAGCGGCGGCGAAGCCGTCCGCCTTGAACGATTTGTTAGGCCTTACGCAGCCCAGACATTACACCGTGAACGTGCTGAGCCACCAATGAGTTGTAGACCGCAATGTTTCCAATGGAATAGTCATTCAAAGTGCCGCTTCCACCAATACATTGCCAAGGCTCAGCGATGAAACAGCTGCCATAGGCAATGGCACCTAAGCGCTCTACTAGTTGGCGGACTTTGGTCAATTCCAACACTTGCTCAAGTACGCTGCTCTGAGGAATGAACTGCTCAAAGAACCACTCCGTACTTCGGTCGACGAACGTCGATTTTCCACGTTGAGTCTCAAAATAAAAGACAGACTCGTGCTTTTGCGACCAAAAAAAGAAATCTCCAAACGCGGTATGAGCTAGCGGCGTCGCATCGTGACCTAGCAACCACTGCCAGCTTTGCGCGAGTTGTTTCGATAGCTGCTGACCAAGCACGACCAATAAGCCTTCCGAGTAGACCCCCGCGCCAGGCGCATTTGAATAGAGCGTGGTCGAAGCTGGCCCATCCGCGTTACTTGAGCTCAGCACCAGTGACGTTTGGAAGTCCATGCTTTTAGGCCCAACGCTGGAAATAAGCCGTGTCGCGAAGCGGCATCGGCTTGATTGAATTGTTAGGCGCTTGCCCGCAACGCCGGATTGTTTACGCTGACAACAACTCCATGTGCGACAAGGTGTGATCCCTCGTGAACCGAGAATTTAAAGCCAGCGAAAAGGCGCCCGGCCTGGAGCTCCGGAGCGAGTAGCCAGAGTTGTGCCCTCGCAGTTGTCCCTGGCGCTACAGACTCAACGCCAATGTACTCATGATGCGCGTCGTTGAACATGCCCTCAAGGCCGAAATCGTGTTGCGGCCTGTAGCCAGAGCGAACGGCGTTCTTCTTTCCGCCAGCCTCGGTGCTGACGAAGCTAATGTCTGCTTCGATATCTGGCGGATGTGGAGGTCTAGCCATAGCGCCTAACGCCTGAATTAAGCCGAGCCGCGAAGCGGCTTCGGCTTGAATGAATTGTTAGGTGCTGACCGCACCCGTATCAGCTGCGCTTTGCCAAACGACGCGGCCAGGGCCATTGGAACCTGGGAACTGCCAGCCCATATGAGTGACTGTATCAATCACGGAGCAAGCAAGTTCAGCCGTGGCCTTTCTGAGTTGCGCTAGAAAATCAACGCCGATGGGCGTGTCAAATACTTCGCCTTGCTTATTCACGAAAAATGGAACGCTGAGCCCACCCAAGTTTGGCGCGCCCCACGATCCGTGACATATGGCATTTCGAGTTCTACAAGCCTCACGAAGGTCATCCAGGAGGCTGTCGAAATTTTCTATGTCTAATCCGGGGTGATCCCGAACCGCCTTTCCGTAAGTGTCGATGAGGCCTCCCAGAGGGTCTGAGAGCGAACGCGTAAGCTTTGGAACCCAAGCCTCGTATGCGGCCACGATCTCGCTGTCTTTGTAAGGCGTAGTGGCTGTGACAGCAAAGATTGCTTTTAGCAAGGTCTCTTCTAGAAAGCCGAAAGCTCCCACCGCACGGCCGAGCGCCTCCCAGAACGCTGGCGAATGGACGTGAGTTGGGAAGTAATCGGCTAGGCCAGAACGCTGAACAACGTAGCCCGTAGCTTTTTCTTTCTTCAACGGCGATACCTCTTCACTCAGCACCTAACACCTGAATTAAGCCGCGCCGCGAAGCGGCGTCGGCTTGAATGAATTGTTAGGCGGCGCTCACGTAACCGCCCGGCTGATGTTGTTGCCACGCGTACCAGTGGCAAGGAACTCGAACGCTTGGGGGAAACATTGCTCAATTCTATCGAGGGTGCGCAATGAGGATTGCTGCGACCATAGCGAAATGGGAACCCACCAGGGCTTGCCCCAGAAGTGATAGTACTGGGATCGCCTAGCCACAAGATTGCTTGACCATACAAAGTCATGTGGCGGCTCTGCCATGCGCCGGGAGAAGTGAATCTGAAGCCGAGGTGCTCCGTACTTGTCAAAGTTGAACGAGACGGACTCGACTAAGGAGTTGGACCAGCGCTCCAACTCGATCTCACGGCCCGAAACAGGCCAATCAGGTTGACGGAGCGTGTGATCAATCCAAAGAAAGCCCTCCATTTCAAGCAATGGAACCAAACGGGTCTCCACGATTGAGGACAGAAAGCGAGTTTGTGCAGGCGCGAGCTGCTGCCACTTTCCGAAGCGCGTCTTGTGATTTGAATTGCCCGGAACCATCCGTGCCGCCTAACGCCTGAATTAAGCCGAACCGCGAAGCGGTTTCGGCTTGAATGAATTGTTAGAGTTGATGCCCTGAAAGGTGAAATAGAAGGCCGTGCTGCCGATTATGCCGAGGGCGCCGGCATTGAAAACAAGCTGAAGATAGTCAATCCAGTCGGATCTCAATAGGCTATTAGCTAACAATGCAATGGGCACGGATCCGATGAGGGATCCCGCCAAAAGCATTGAGCGAAGCACGAATTTGTTAGTACGTAGCAGCCAGAGTGACACCGGCAAACCAAGAATAACTGCATGAGCAATGGCGAAAAGCATGCAGAATCCGACTAGGGCCAGGAAAGAAATGATGTCTTCGCTGCTGCCTAGTCCTTTTCCGTTCAAAGCCATCGCAGCAGAAACAAAAGCCAGGGCTGGCGCAAGTGCTGCTGCCAGAATGGCCGTTACAACTGCTACAAACGTTCTCATCAACTCTAACACTGGAAATAAGACGAGCCGCGAAGCGGCTTCGGCTTGATTGACTTGTTAGGCCAGGACAGCCCAACACAGGTGGCCGGCTTGGCGTGAGAGCCAACAGGCTGATTGTCTGGTGCTGCGTCCGATGCAGGGCTTGCCACGTTGGCCGTCCGATGAGGTGACCCGCCAAGTGTCAGCCGGCGCGATGGCTGGTGCAAGCGAGGGCGCCAAGCCAAAGAAGACACCACACGCCTAACGCTGGAATTAAGCCGCGCCGCGAAGCGGCGTCGGCTTGAATGAATTGTTAGGCAGCAGCTGACTCACCGCTGCCACCCCTGCTCTACATTGGCAAGAACCTCACAGTCACAGTAGCCACCGTGCTCGCCGAGCCAGGGAATGACCGTAGCCTCGGGTAAACCGTATGTCTGAAGAAATTGGCGCGTGAGCTTGAGCGAGTGATCGCAGGCAACCGCCAGGGCGCTGTCTAGATAGTCGAACAACTGGGAAAGCTGATCCTGCGAGGTCGGCATTGAAGCGATAGTTTCGGCGCGCTGTCGCTCGGCGATCTCGCGGACTATGGGTTTGCGACGCTCTTGCTCGGTCTTCGAGTGCATTGATCTGCTGCCTAACGCCTGAATTAAGCCGCCCCGCGAAGCGGGTTCGGCTTGAATGAATTGTTAGGGCTCATCGCGCAAAACGACCCGGCAGCGGCTCCTTGGACTTGAGGGCGCCGACCACAGAGTCCGGATTGACCTGACACCAATAGCGAAAGTACAAAGAAGGAACTCGGCCGCTTAAGAGCTGAGCTGTATTTGTCTCAGGAGAGATTATGAGCTTGGGCTGAGGCCACTGCTGGGCCATTACACCAATGCAGTCGTCTGAGCCGGCAACGTCAATTAGCCAAGTCGCGTGGCCTCCGGAAATGCCTGCCAAAGGGCATGCGCGCCAGGCGGCACTCAGCAGTTCGAAGACACTACAAGACTCTGCCACCAAGAATTCTGCCCCGTGTGAGGACAGGTCGTCGCCGGCGCTGACGCTATCTCGATCTGCAGTAACTCTAATGGTGGAAGTTTCTGACATGAGCCCTAGCGCCTGGGTCAAGCCGAGCCGCGAAGCGGCTTCGGCTTGAATGAATTGTTAGCTGCCATTGGCGAGCTGTTGAAGGGCGAACGTGAGACCCAGCAACTCCTCCGGATGGTAGCGATAATCCGCATCTGAGGTGCGAGCGCCGTTGGCAATCCAATTGTCTCCCGCCGCGGCATACTGCGACTCGCTCATGCTGCTGTATTTCTCGTAGGGATAGCGTAGCTGCACAAAATTGCTACTCAGATCCTTGAGCACCCGCAAATGGTCATTAGCAAGAGCGGACGGACCGATGCGCTCTCCGGCGAGTCTCAGTATTTCGGATTGGGTGTCTTGCGGGAGGTTGCTGAAGATTGTGTTGTAGTGGTGATGGTTTGGGGCGGTGGATTGAGTGACCCTCTCCATCACGAGCTTGAGTAGCAGTTCAAAGGCGAGCAACTTTAGAAGATAGGCAGAGTCAGAGCCATCCGAGGTTGTATGAAGCAATTGTGCTGAGGCGAGACGTATCTCGCTTTCTCGGTGCATCAGCTTGTGACGGACTGTTCCCATGGCAGCTAACGCCTGAATTAAGCCGACTGGCGAAGCCAGTTCGGCTTGAATGAATTGTTAGGCATCACCTTGGCTTTACCCAATACTGTTGCTGCATAGCCTCAAGAATATAGGCTAGTAGCAGGTGAAGCCCCGACCTCTCTATGCCCACTTTCCTGCGCTCTCGCCCCCGCAGCCAGCCGGCTACTAGTTTGAGCGCTTCATGGAGAGCAACTGACTGTTCGCTGCCAGTAGGATACAGACTGAAGTCGCAGACCCCAGGTAGCTTGTTATTTATGTCTTCGAGCAGCGTACCCCTTTCTAATCCTTGATAGACATCAGTGAACAAAAGAGCGTCCCCATGACCTTCCTCAACGGCGGAATTTATTTGAAATCCGACAAAGGCAAGCGTGCTTAGCCAAGGTTTATTTTCAGTCACTGGGTACTCCTTATGTGATGCCTAACACCTGAGTTAAGCCGAGCCGCGAAGCGGCTTCGGCTTGAATGAATTGTTAGGCGGCGGCCCCACTAAAGGCAGTCGCCGCTTGTGCAATGGACAAGCAATAAGAATAGCGGACTGACACATACCAGAAGCAAGCCTGCCACCATTGCGCCGAAAAATTTGACGGGCGCGGAAAATGAGCTAAGTGACATGCCAAGGACTGCAGATGCTCCAGGCGCGAGGAACGCGAAGGCAAGTGCTGCAAGAGCGTCGCGGACGAGAAGCGCCCCAGGTTGCGAGAGGGCAACAATAAGTGTGCCTACGCAGGATGCACCTATAACGCCCCAGATGACGAAGGGCTGAGCAGGATGGCGAGCGCGATGGGCTACCGCAACAGCTACGACAATGATTGCAACGCTAATGGGCCAGTAAACAACGAGTGCCGTCGGCGCTGTGGAAAGGACAAAGTCAAACATCAGAGCCGCCTAACGCTGGAAATAAGCCGAGCCGCGAAGCGGCTTCGGCTTGAATGAATTGTTAGGCGCACGACCGAGAAGCCTGAGAACTGCGCGCGGAATTGCCGATGTAGTGTGGATTGTTGCAAGAAGCGTGTACAGCCAGGCCTTTTGCCAACGACGGCGGATCACAAACACGTGCATGTGCAGGTTATGACGTTTGCGAACGAAACCGCCGCTGTGAATTATAACGAATGAGTGAGCGTTGCCAGTGACGCGAACGGATAGTTCATGCGCCTCGGCCATAAAGAAGCTCATAACCGATGGATCAATGCTGGGATGCTCTGGATCACTGGGCTCGTGGCAGAGCACAAAGCAGGATTTGCAGAAAGGCAGCTCGTAGGAGACGAGGAAACACTCTCGCTCCGCGTAACCGGGAGGGGCAGTAATTTTTCTACGTCTGACCAGAATGTTCACGAGTGCGCCTAACGCCTGAATTAAGCCGCGCCGCGAAGCGGCGTCGGCTTGAATGAATTGTTAGGGCGAACTGCCGCCCACTTTTTAGCCGCGATTGCGAAAAAGCCAAGCACGCTGAATTGCCAAAGCGATACCCACGAACAAGAGCGTAGCTGGAAGCCAGACGATTGCAAATACAACAAATTGGAATCCCCAGTTGTTAGCGTAAAGATCGCCACTGGGTGGGCCAGCAAGAAATGCCGCCGTCCTGAAGTAGAACCAAGTTGCCGAGCAAGTAACTGCGAAAACTAGCTGGGCAAGCGCGATCTTCCAGAACTTGAGCGGTTGCGATGATCTTGCCATGTGCGCCCTAACGCCTGACTTAAGCCGCGCCGCGAAGCGGCGTCGGCTTGAAGGGTTTGTTAGACCTGCGCGCCATAGCCTAGCGTGTACTGGTTTGCGACGTGCGCTGTCACACCTTGCCATTGCTGCTTATGCAGCGGGTGGCCTGACGGCGGCACGACAAGTCGTGGCCGTGTTTTAGGACCAGTCAAATGCAGCGTCACCGGCAAATCGCAGGTCTCTGGCAGGTGAGGCAACCGGTTCTGTAAGGTCGCAGGGAATGCGGGCTCTTTGTCCTGCTGAGGATCGTCCCACAGATCCAAGATACGAAAGAACGCCTCCTCTGTGACCTCCGCCCATACGCCAAGGCTGTACGTGACGTTGCGGTCTTGAACCGGTAAGGGAAGAACCGCTCTGACAAAGAATCTGTCATCTCCAATGGACGCCAAATCCTTGTTTTGTTTGACCCGACCGGCTCGCTCAGCTTCTGGTATTTGGTCGATGGGTTCCGGACGAGCAAAGGTCAGCTCCATGTCGTCGAGAGCATGGATCTGCCCGCAGCTGGAGCAAGTCTGTGAGATCGTCATGGGTCTGTCAAAGCAGGCCTAACACCTGAATTAAGCCGCGCCGCGAAGCGGCATCGGCTTGAATGAATTGTTAGGCATGCAGCTAATTAATGCTGAATGCCCTCTTGCCAAGTGTGAAACACTAGGACAATGCCGTCTATCAAGGCTTGCTCAAAGTACTCCAATCCAGAGTCGTCGTCTGCGTAATCCTCCCGGATAGTCGGGTGAACTGCCTCTAGGGATTCGATGCGCCACCCAGCGTCTTGTACTTCCTGAGCCGCGACTGCAAGAGCCTGCTGTTCCGATTTTGCCTCAGTCCAGACGTTGACGAAGGCACCCGAGCTGTGGGTGAAGTTGTCTGTGCCCGGTAAAGGCTGAACCTCATATCTAACAACGTACAGAAGACGCTCCTGCATGCCTAACGCTGGAGTTAAGCGGCGGCGAAGCCGTCCGCCTTGAACGAGTAGTTAGACACGCCGCGATACATGCTCGTGCCACAGTTGCTCGAATGCTGTGCCGGCGATGAGAGTGCCGGTGAACTCAGATGATGCTTTGATCTCTGCCAAGGGCGGAACTGGCAACTCACCAAGCTCGGTACCTTCGGAGTGCCGACCGGGGCGCGCGAAGCCGACCGCACCACTACGGAAAAACTCAAGCTTGCGTACTTCATAGCGTTGCGCATCCAACTCGGAGACGAGACGAATAGGGTCTTGACTCCCCTCGTGGTGCCACATGACGTCGATGTATTCCATGATGTCTAACGCTGGAAATAAGCCGAGCCGCGGAGCGGCTTCGGCTTGATTGACTTGTTAGGCCAGGATGGCCCAACGCAGGTGGCCGGCTGATCTTGCAAGCCGACATGCCGATTGTCTTGTACTGCGTCCGATGCAGGGCTTGCCACGTTGACCATCCGTTGAGGTGACCTGCCAAGTGTCAGGCGGCCCGATGACTGGTGCAAGCGGGAGCGCCATGCCAAGGAAGAAGCCACACGCCTAATGCTTGAGTTGAGTGGCGGCGGAGCCGTCCGCCTCGAACGAATTGTTAGAACTCATAGCTCGATGAACTCCGCCGCTTCGGCGTCGTAAAAGCGAGCATCGAGTGCGCTGCATAGCTCCCGAAGCACAGCGGACTCGCGCGGCCCCCAAACCCCTGATACGGAAATTGCTCTTGGGTCCTCATTCTCGTCGGGCTCCTCCACCTTGAGGGCGAGAGACAAAGAATTGTCGTGCTCAGGAATGCAGCGCTGGATTGCCGCGAGGACGTCGGCTCTTGAGCCGAGCGGCTGCGGCACCCAATCGTGCGACAGTTCTGCAAGCTCTTGAGTGGTGCGAACGATTATTCCGATGCTGGCCATGAGTTCTAACGCGGGAGTTAAGCGGCGCCGGTACGGCGTCCGCTTGGACGACTGGTTAGAGCGCAAACCCGCCGGAGTGGCTCGACGGATGAACAACCTGATAGCGCTCGCTCTTGCCGTGAAACTTGACCACAAATGCTTCTTCGAGCACGCCTCGCAACTTCAGGAACGCGTGCACGCGCTCAAGGACTGGAGACCAAGAGCTGCGGACGTTGATGAAGATGTTGAACTTGCCCTGCCCAATATCGTGGCCATCCACGACGCCATCATTGCTTTGTGAGAACGCCTGAAACAACGTTTCCTCTACTTGGTAGAGGTGGTCTAGGTTGCCAGGCGTGTCCGCTCTGAACTGCACGATTACCTTGTTGGTTGCCATTGCGCTCTAACACCAGAATTAAGCCGACCCGCGAAGCGGGTTCGGCTTGAATGATTTGTTAGAGCCCTGCTCGCGATAGCACATGAGTCAACTCCAACTGGTTGCAGCCATGGTCCTGCAGGATGCCGTCGGCATCTAGCACTCCAACCTCAAATCCCCCCTCAACATCCTCGTAGTAAAGTAGGCCAGATGGCAACTCCGCAACGACAAGAACATGCTCCAACAAGCGGCTACGCTGAAAAGGTACCAAGTAAAAAGGAACGCGATACGAGGCAAATACAATCTGTTGAGCAGGCGAGCAGTTGGAAAACTGATCGGCAACCAGCACCTCAAGCTCAACGACTGTAATGGGCTGCCAAGTTTCCAAAGGGCTCTAACACCTGAGTTAAGCCGAGCCGCGAAGCGGCTTCGGCTTGAATGAATTGTTAGCCCGCGCGCCGATACCAGGCACTAAGCTGACGAGCGAGATCTGGATGTGCAGCCATGATGGCCTCTAGGCCGCGTGGCATTTCTGTAGTGTCACTTTGCTGCGCCAGTTTGGCAGCCAGGTAAAAGTAGCCGGGGAGTCCCCCAGACGCACGCACAGAGTCATACCTATCGCGCAAGGCCTGAAGTAGATCGAATGCCTCAGCGCCACGCGCCTTGATGAGGAGCTGGTCGTAGGCTCCAGCCGTGAAACACTCATTGTGCTGGTACGGAGGCACCTCACCCCGCGATATCGCGTCAGCGATCTTGAGTAATTGGGCGAGACGATCTGTCATAGCGGGCTAACGCTGGAAATAAGCCGCGTGCCGTAGGCGCGTCGGCTTGATTGAACTGTTAGGCTGACGACTGAGGCGGCCGCAGTAGCGATTGAATGTATGGCGAGCTGGAGCCATCCCAGCCGCAGATGACACATTGCCCTGAAACGAACTCATGTGGGCATTCGGGTGTGGCATACAGAATATGAGAGCACTCTGGACAAAGCGACGACATGTTTGAAGCGGTGGCGGCATATTGGCTCTCGCATTCATCGCATTTTCTCAGAATTTTGTCCATTGCGGCCTAACGCCTGAATTAAGCCGAACCGCGAAGCGGTTTCGGCTTGAATGAATTGTTAGAGTTGATGCCCTGAAAGGTGAAATAGAAGGCCGTGCTGCCGATTATGCCGAGGGCGCCGGCATTGAAAACAAGCTGAAGATAGTCAATCCAGTCGGATCTCAATAGGCTATTAGCTAACAATGCAATGGGCACGGATCCGATGAGGGATCCCGCCAAAAGCATTGAGCGAAGCACGAATTTGTTAGTACGTAGCAGCCAGAGTGACACCGGCAAACCAAGAATAACTGCATGAGCAATGGCGAAAAGCATGCAGAATCCGACTAGGGCCAGGAAAGAAATGATGTCTTCGCTGCTGCCTAGTCCTTTTCCGTTCAAAGCCATCGCAGCAGAAACAAAAGCCAGGGCTGGCGCAAGTGCTGCTGCCAGAATGGCCGTTACAACTGCTACAAACGTTCTCATCAACTCTAACGCTGGAAATAAGCCGAGCCGCGGAGCGGCTTCGGCTTGATTGACTTGTTAGGCCAGGACGGCCCAACGCAGGTGGCCGGCGAGGCGTGCGCGCCGACAGAGTGGCCGTCTTGTACTGCGTCCGATGCAGGGCTTGCCACGTTGGCCGTCCGATGAGGTGACCTGCCAACTATCCGCTGGCGCGGTGGCTGGCGCAACCGGGAGCGCCAAGCCAGAGAAGAAGGCACACGCCTAACAACTATTAGGCCCCATAAGCGGGGCGTTCCCCGAGAATATTCAGCACAGCCCCGCCGGTGTCAATCACACCTCGGTTAGCGGAATCAGGGGCTTGGCGGTGTTTGCTCGCCCACCCCACTTCCGTTGGGGCATCGACATCGAGGGTGTATGAGATACGCGTCGGAAGCGTGGGTGTAACGGGCCGCGTCTCGTGGCTCGATTTCATGGGCGGCAACTGTGTGGTGGGCGCGATCTTTCCGATCGGCTGTGCAAGCCAGAGCCGGTCCAGGCATCTCGCCCTCGACGGAGCCAGGCTTGCGTGCGAACCGGCGTTATTCGTCACCACATTCCTGCGCGTCTTTGAGTTCGACCGGGGCCAGCGCCACGCCTTCGCTGGTCTGGCTGATTTTGGAGACAACCAGACGGCAGAACTTGTCCGTGAGGTCCAGGGCCACTTCGTAGTCCTGATCCTTCTCGGGGACGAAGGACACGCCGAAGTCCTCGCAGCCACGGGACATGTGGCTGGTGGCTTCGTAGTACGACCCATGGATGGCGATGGGTTCGCCGGCGGTGATGGCGTACTCGCGATAGAACGCCTTGGCCAGGATGCCGTTGCGCTGCTTGAGATTGATGACGTTGGGGGTGACCGGCATGCCCAGCGAGATGCTCTTCTTGCTGCCGAAGGCGCCGCCGAACCCGCGACTGGAGGGCGTTTCGCTTTCCGCATCGCCGCCGTAGCACATGGTGTTGCGGTAGAACTCCAGGCCGATCACGGCTTGTCCGAAAAAGCGGATGCGGGCCTGGTTGTCGGGATTGACTTGGCGCTGATCCTCGTCTTCGTCATCGTCGCCGAGGGGGAGGGCGGCTGCCGAAGAAGCGGCAGCGAAGAGCGCGGTCAGCAGAAAAAGCTTGGGCAGGAGTTCCATTCTGGCCTCATCGTGATTTTGAGGCACTGATAGCGGCGGCCGGCGGGGATTCTGAAGCGGCCTGATCGACACGGCGCGGTGGATCAGGCGAGCGCCGGCTACTTTTCCTTGCGCCAGTTGAGCGAGCCGCGCGTCTCCACGGTGGAGGATTCGATCTCGGCGTTGAAGCCCTTGCGCAGGAGGTATTTCAACGTGACCACCGAGCCGGAGCCGACCATCGACACGCCATAGCTGACGTAGAGCTTGGGCGAGAGGTACTTGCCCACGCCGAACACCGAGGCGCCCATCGTGCGCGACTCCAGCACGCCGGCATCGTCCAGGCCGATCTTGGCGCCCAGCTGCGAGGCGACCAGGCCGGCGCCAGCGGACAGGGCCGAGGAGGCGGCGCTGACTTGCGCGCTTTCCTGGCTGTTGGCGTTGCTCAGCGGGCGGCCCAGCACTAGGTAGGCCAGTGCGTCGGACTCGGAGGTTTCCGGGTTGGACCACACGCTGGCATGCGGCGCACTGGCGCGGCCGGTGACGTCGATGCCGGCCGTCACCCCGGCGCTGACCACCTCGCGCTCGGCGCGGATGTTGATGTTGGGGTCGGAGACGTCGTCGTTGCTCCAGCTCAGCTCGCCACGGGTGATGGAGAGCTTCTGCCCGTAGGCGGTGTAGCGCCCGTCCACGTTGAGCTGGCCGGTGGCCGACATCGCGCGTCCGGCGCGCGAGTGCACGCTCATGTCGCCCTGCAGCGTGCCGTCCAGGCCGAAGCCATTGAGCTTGACCGCATTGCCCAGGCTGATGGCCAGGTCCAGCTTGAGCAGCGAGCTGCCGCCTGCTTCCGGATCGGCCGGGTCCAGCACCACCACGTCCTCGGAGGTGGACACGCCCTCGCTAAGTTTTTCCAGGTTGATGGTGGCCGAGGGCACGGTGACCTTGCCGCCCACGCCCAGCACGTTGTCCTGCAGGGCGATGGTCATGTCCGGGGCGACCACCGCACGCAACTCGGTGGTGTCCGAGGCCAGGAAGTTCTCGCCGCGCACCTTGAACAGCAGGGGTTCGTCGCCGCCCTGCCAGCCGAGTGAGCCGTCGATGGACAGGGTGCCGCCGGTATCGCCGCCGCCGGTGGCCGACTGCGATTTCATGCTGCCGGTGATCTTGGCCGAGCCGTCGGACAGGGCGGTCAGCTGCGCGGCGCCATCGACCAGGGTGATGCCCAGCGCCGGCAGGTCGCCGGTGAACTCGCTCAGGTCCGCCTCGCCGCTGAGCAGCGGTGTGCCGCGGGTGCCGGCCAGGCCGACGTGGCCCTTGAGCTTACCCCTGGGCCGGACCAAGTCCGGCGAAAACAGCTCCAGCCAGAACAGGCGGTCGTTGTAGAGGTAGATATCGCCGCTGAGGGGGGCGAAGTCGTCCCAGCCGGTGTCAAAGGTGGCGTCCACGTAGCCGTTGCCGGCAAAGCCGGTGCCCAGGCGGCCGTGGATGTGCTGCGGGGTCATGTCCACGTCGATGCTGAAGTGGTCGTAGTGCACGATCTCGCCGCGCGTATTGCGGCCCATCTTCAACCCGCCGTCCATCGAGGCCAGGTGGATCTGGCCCTGCCAGGCGTTGCCCTGCGGCTTGAGGTTGGCGTCCAGCGTCATCTCGCCGCGCAGGGTGAGCGGGCGTCCGTCGCTGGGCGCGAGCCACGGCTGGATGAGGGTCAGCGGCAGCTTGTCCGAGTGCACGCTCACCCCGTTGCGCGGCCAGTCCGCCGACAGGCACAGGCTGCCATCGTCGGCACCGGACAGGCAGCTGTCGGACAGGGTGAAGGCAGTGCCGGACTGGGTGAAGCGCGCCGGGTCGGTCAGCGCCCAGGCATCGCCCTTGGACGGCACGAGGCGCAGGGTGTCCAGTGCGCCGGACCAGCTGCCGTCCTGGGCCTGCCGCGCCTGGCCGCCGAGGGTCAGCGAGACGGTGGGGTTGTCGGCCCGCACGGCCAGTTCCAGATCCTGCACGGCGCCGCGCGCGTCCACGGCCAGGGTGTCCAGCAGTAGACCGGCCTGCACGCCGGTGCCGCGCAAGGCCAGATCGCCACCGCTGCCCTTCCACGGCAGGCGGCCGCGCAGGCTGAAGGTGTCCGCCGCGTAGCTGTCGAGTTTGAGGGCGTTGCCGGACAGGTCGGCGTCCAGCGTCGGTGCAGTGCGTGCGCCGCTCAGCTTGAGCGTGCCGGACAGACGGCCGGTGGCGCCCGGCAGCAGGTCGGCCAGCTGTAGCGGCGAGAGATCGGCATCGATGTCCAGCGTGTCGGCGACCGAGCCCTGCGCGCGCAGGTGGCTGCTGCCCAGGGTCAGGTCCAGCTTGCCGTCGCCATTGGCGCCCTGCACGGTGAAATTGCCGCTGCCGGACAGCTTGCGGTCGCGCAGCCGGCCGCCAAGCCTGGGGATGTCCAGGCTGGCATCGAAGCCGCTGCCCTTGCCGGCCGCCGGATCGCGCTGGGCGCCCTGGCTGGCCAGGGTGCCGGTGACCGCACCATCCCAGCCGGCGGCGAAGTAACCCGGGTCGAAGCCGTCCAGGGTCGCCTTGACGTCCCAGGACAGCTGCGGTGCCCAGCCGACCTGGCCGGTGACGTCCAGCGCGCCGGCCGGCGTGGTCGCCTTGAGCGTCTTGAGCAGGACCTTCTCCAGGTCGCCACGCCCGTCGAAGTCGACCTTGGCCGTGTCCTGCCCGCGGGCCAGGTCGGCCTTGCCGATTGCCACCCAGCGCGCCTTGCGCCCGGCCACGCCCAGGTCGGCGTCGGCGCTGATGTGCTGCTCGCCCGCGCCCCATTGCAGGTCGCGCGCGTTGACCGCGAACTTGAAGGTCGGATCGGCGGTGTCGGCGAAATCGGCATGGCCGCGCAGCGTCACCCGGCCACCGAGCAGCTGCACCGCCAGCGGTTCGACGGTCAGGGTGGTATCGGCGATGCGCACGTGCGAGGGCTCGATCACCACGGTGTTCTCGCCCTGGGTCGCCGTGCCGCTGACCGCCGCGCCGCCGTCGGTCCCGCTGGCGCGCAGGTCGAAGGCCAATGGCGGTGCATCGGCGGCACCCACGCCGAACAGCGCCAGGTCCAGCTGCTTGCTGCGCGCGCGCAGCGCCCAGTCCGGCTTGCTGGCGCCACGCACGTCCAGGTGCACGCGCACCGGCGCCGGCGCGTTGCCGCCAATGGCGACCTCCATGTGCCGGACATCGCCGCGCGCCACCAGGCCCAGGCGCGCCGGGGCCTTGCCACGCTGCGCGGGGAAGCCGGCCGACACCGTCAGATCGGTGTCGTAACGGTCGCCGGGCCGGTAGTAGCCGTCCACACTGAAATTGCCCAGGTTGGTGCGGGCCTTGATTGCGGTCGCCTCGACGTAGCCATCGCCCATGTCGATGCCGCCGCGCAGGCTGCTGATGTCCATCACCTGTTCGCCGCCGGAGGTGTAGACAAAGCGATCCACCACCAGCTGGTCGGCCTGCAGGTCCAGGGGGAGTTCGATCTGCGGCATCACCTCCGGCCAGCGCGGCAGCTCGAAGGGCTCATCCGGGCTGGGCGCCATCTCCAGGTGCGCATCGGTGATCTGCAGGCTGTCCAGGCGCAGGCGCCGGCCCAGCAAGGGGCGCAGGTCCGGGTCCAGGGTGATCCGTTTGGCGGTGAAGTCGATCGTGTCGTAGACGAAGTGCACATTGGTCAGCGTCAGCGGGCCGGCCAAGGGTCCTTCCGCGCTGTCGTAACTCAGCGTGGCCCCGGCGGGCAGGCGTGCCTTGACCTGGGCCAACAGCACGTCGCGCCCGGCGACGGTCTGCAACAGCCAGTACAGGGCCACGGCCAACACGACCACCAGCACGCCGGTGCCGATGGCGCTGCGGATGGCCAGCGTGCGCATGCGGCGCCGCCGCCGCGCGCGCAACTCGGCGATGCGCGCCTCGCGCTCTTCCGGGCTCAGGTTGGGATCGATGCGCCGCTTCACAGCGTCGCCCCGATGCTCAGGTACAGCTGCACCACCGAGTCGGGGTCGTCCAGGCCGTGGGCGATGTCCACCCGGATCGGGCCGATCGGCGACTTGTAGCGCACCCCGATACCGACACCTGTCTTGAAGTCAGGCGAGTCGTCGTAGGCGCTGCCGCTGTCGACGAAGATCGCCCCGCCGAACGGACCGCCCTTGTAATAGTGCTCGTATTCGACGCTGCCGGTGACCAGCTTGCTGCCGCCCACCGAATACTCGCCGCCGTCGGTCTCCACCCGCGGGCCCACCTCGCGGTACTGGTAGCCGCGGATGCTGTGGTCGCCGCCGGCGTAGAAGCGCAGGCTGGGCGGCAGCGCGTCCTGGGAGCCCGACGTGGTCTGGCTCAGTTCGCCGCGCACGATCAGGCGGTCGTTGTCGCCCAGGCCCCGATACCACGTGGCGCCGAGCTGGATCTGGGCGAAATTGGTATCTGAGCCGGCGCCCTCCAGCCCGCCGCGCAGGGTGGCCCTGCCCACGTAGCCGCTGCGCGGGAACAGGCGGTCATCGACGTTGACGTACTGCGCCTCCACCTGTGGGTAGACGTAGGTGGCATAGCGGTACGGGCGGCTGGCCAGGGCGCCGTCGCCATCGTCGGCGATCTGGAACAGCCAGCGCTCGCGCAGCGCATGCACCGAGGCGGTCAGCGTCCACTGATCGTTGAGCTCGCCGCTGCGGCTGCCGATCAGCTCGACCCGGCGCGTGTCGATGTAGTCGGTCTGTTCGTCGTAGACCTGCGCGGTGGCCGCGTACCAGCCGTCGAGCCACTTGAACGCGGGGATGCGGTAGGTGGTGGTCAGCGACTTGCGGTTCTGGGTGTAGTCCAGCAGCGTCTTGAGCTTGTGTCCGCGCGAATTGACGTAGCGCCGCTCGACGCCAGCCAGGAAACCCGCGCCGTACTCGGTGCCGTAGCTCACGCCGGCGGTATAGATGTTGCGCGGGGCCAGCTTGAGGTTGACGTCGATCGGCACGCGGCCGTCGACCGCCTCTTCCGGATTGGCCTGGATGTCGATGCCGCTGAAGTAGTCCAGCTGCACCAGCGACTGGCGCAGGCGGTCCAGCTTGCCCTGGTGGTAATAGCTGCCTTCCTTCCAGTACACCAGCTTGTCCAGCAGGCCGGGGCGGAAGTAGTCCTGATGGAAACGCGTGGGTCCCATGTCGTAGCGGATGCCGCTGATCCAGGACAGGTCGATGTCGGCGGCGTGCTCGGCGCGGGTGACCTCCACCTTGCGGTCCATGAAGTCCGCATCCAGGTAGCCGCGCTCGGCCAGGCGCCGCACGATCTTGAGCTTGCTCGCCTCGTAGGTCTGGTGGTCGAAGATGTCGCCCACGCGCGGGGTGAAGGCGGCCAGGTCCTCGGCCAGGTAGCGGTCGTTGCCGCCCTGGCCCTCGATGCGGATATCCGCGTCGCGCACGCGCACCGGCTCGCCCGGGGTCACGGTCACGGTGATGGTCATGTGGTCGGCCGGCCGGCGTGGGCGGCGCGGCTGGTCCTGGGCTTGCCCCGCCTGCGCGGAGGCGGCGGTCGCGGCGCGGTCGTCCTGGGCGTCGGCCGGGGCGGTGGAGGTGGTCACCTGGCCGTCGGCATCGCGGCTGTCGCGCTCGACCCGGCCTTCCGGCTCGCTGGACGTGGCGTCGTCGGGATCCCCATCGTCCTTGTCGTTGTCCTCGGCTGCCTGCACCGTCTCGCGTTGCGGGCTGGCGGCGCCGGGCTCCGGCTGTGGCGTGTCGGCGTCCGCGGCCTCCTGGCGCTGCGAGCTGACCTCGATGGTGGGCGTGTAATACCCAAACGGCTCCAGCGCCTTGGCCGCCTCGGCCTTGGTCTGGTCCATCAGGTATTCCAGGCGCGCCTCGCCCAGGCGCTTGCCCAGGGCATCGTTGAAGGTCAGCGAGACGCGGATGTTCTCGGCCATCGCGCGCTCGGTGTCGTTGTCCTCGTTCAGGCCCTTGATCTGGACCTTGTCGACGATGACCGCCGCCAGTGAGGCCGTGGGCAGCAGCAACAACACGGCGGCAATGGCAAACGGGGGGAAAAAGCGCATGGGCGGAGCATACCCGGCGCCTCGCATCGGCCGGGTTAAGGCGTCATGAGGGCGCGCCCCGGCGCGCCCCACCGGATCGATCACGCAGACAACTGGGCGATGTCGGCCACGGCGCCGAACCGCTGGGACAGGCGCTGCAGCAGGGCCAGGCGGTTGGCACGCACGGCCTGGTCTTCGGCGTTGACCATCACCCCGTCGAAGAACGCATCGACGTGCTCGCGCAGCAGGGCTAGGCGCGAGAGCACCTGCACGTAGTCGTGCTGGTGCAGGGCCGCATCGGTGTCGCCGATAGCCGCTTCCACCGCCTCGGCCAGCGCGGCCTCGGCCGGGTGTTCGATCAGGCCCCTGTTGATGTGGTCGGGGATGTGGAAGTCCTCGGCCTGGGCCTTCCTGAGGATGTTGGCGATGCGCTTGTTGGCCGCGGCCAGGGTCGCGGCCTGGGGCAGCGCGGCGAAGGTGCCGATCGCGTCGATGCGGCGGTCGAAGTCGTAGAGCGAGGCCGGCTTGAGTTCGGCCACGGCGTTGAACTGGGTGGTGCTCACGCCCTTGTCGGCGTAGTAGCCGCGCAGGCGGTCGAGGATGAAGTCGTAGATTTCTGGCAGGCGCATATCCATCGCATCGAACAGATCCCTCTTGTCCTTCTTTGCAGGACCGGGCTCGCCCACCAACCCATTGGCGCTGTGCAGAAGTGACTTCAAGTCCAGATCAAACCCACTCTCGATGATCGTCCGTGCCAGCCCCAGTGCATTACGTCGCAGCGCGAACGGATCCTTGTTGCCGGTCGGCTTCAAGCCCGCCGCAAAGCCACCGGCCAGCGTGTCCAGGCGCTCGGCGATCGCCAACACCTTGCCCAGCGGCGACAGGGCGATGTCGTCACCGGCAAAGCGCGGCTGGTAGCTTTCGTCGATGGCCAGGGCGATCTCGGCCGGCTCACCGGCGGCCAGCGCGTAGTGGCGCCCGGCGATGCCCTGCAGCTCGGGGAACTCGCCGACCATGCGCGACTGCAGATCGTTCTTGGCCAGTAGCGCAGCGCGGCGCGCCTGCGCGGCCTCCACGCCCACCATCGGCGCGATCGTTTCGGCCAGCGCGGCCACGCGCGCGACCTTGTCGGCCACCGTGCCCAGCTTGGCCTGGTAGGTGACGGTCGCAAGGCCCTCGCCCATGGACACCAGGCCCTGCTTGAGGTCCTCGTCGAAGAAGAACTTGGCATCGGCAAAGCGCGGGCGGATCACCCGCTCATAGCCGGCGCGTACCTGGGCCGGGTCGCGCGATTCGATATTGGCGATGCCGATGAAGTGCTCGGTCAGCGTGCCATCGCGCAGCACCGGGAAGAACTTCTGGTTGATCTCCATCGTCTCGATCAGCGCTTCCTGCGGTACCGCCAGGAATGCCGGCTCGAAGCTGCAGGCCACCGCGCCAGGCCATTCGGTCAGGCACACCACCTGCTCCAGGTTGTCGTCGGTGATGCGCGCATCGCCGCCCACGCCGCGCGCGGCGGCCTGGACCTGCTCGATGATGCGTGCGCGGCGCTGCTGCGGGTCGACCAGCACGCGCGCGGCGGCCAGCGCCTCGACGTAGTCGCCCGGCGCGCCGATCCACACCGGCTTGTCGTGCTCGAAGCGGTGGCCGCGGCTCATGCGGTCGGACTTGATGCCCATCAGCGGCATCTCCACCACCTCGCTGCCCAGCAGCACCACCAGCCACTGCACCGGGCGGGCGAAGGCGTAGTCGTGGTCGCCCCAGCGCATCGGCTTGGGGATGGGCATGGCGGCGATGGCCTCGGCGATCACCTCCGGCAGCAGCGCGGCGGTCCGCGCGCCCGGCTTGACCGCGCGATGCACGAAACGCTCGCCCTTGGCATCGGTGGTGCGCGCCAGTGCGGTCCATTCCACGTCGGCCTTGGCCGCGAATCCGCTCAAGGCCTTGGTCGGCTGGCCGTCCGCATCCAGGGCGATGTTCACGTACGGGCCGAACACTTCACTGGCCTGCTCGGGCTGCTCGGCCGACACGCCAGGCAGCAGCACCGCCAGCCGGCGCGGGGTGAACAGCGGCCGCGCATCGGTGGCGTCCACGGCCACGCCGCGCTTTTCCAGGCCGGCCTTGATGCCGTCGAACAGCGCATCGGCCAGGCCGGGCAGGGCCTTGACCGGCAGCTCCTCGGTGCCCAGTTCGATCAGGAGGGGAAGCGTGTTGCTCATGGAACGTCCTTACGGGTGGAGAGCAGATCGTGCCGGGGTACGGCCGCGGAGCTGCGTGTTGTGCGGGCGGCGTCTCGGAGGTCGCCGTTGATGGCCAGCAGCCAGATGCCCGCCACCGGCATCAGCAGCAGGCCGAAAAAGAACCAAGCCCAGGCGTTGCGCCCATGCTGCTGTGCCCACCACGCGCAGAACAGGCCAAACGCCATCGGTGCGCTGTAGAACAGCATCAGACCGCTTGCAAAGGCGTGCACTATCTGGGCGTTCATGGGCGTGTCCTTACGCGCTCAGTTGGAGGTCGCTGCCGCCGGCGCAGGGGCGTCGAAGGCCACGTGGAATTGCTGGAACACCGGCAGGGCCTCGTAGCGCGCCACGCGCGCGGCCAGGGCCGGGTAGGGCGCCAGATCGAACGGCACCGCCTCGGCGGTGAAGGTGCAGCAGCAGGCCAGGGTGATGTCGGCCTGGGTCATGCGCGCGCCGATGAGCCATTCCTGGCCTGCGCGGTCCACGCAGTGCGCCTCCAGCGCGGCCAGCGCGCCGTGGACCTGGGCCGCGCAGCGCTCCAGCCAGGGGCCGTGGCGCTTGTCTTCGGGGCGGTACACGCGCTCGTAGACCATGGCCACGGCCTTGTCGGCCGCGCCGGTGGCCAGGGCGATCAGCTGCAGGGCCTGGCGACGCTCGGGGCCGCCGGCCGGCAGCAGGGCGCGCTCCGGACCGGCGTCCTGGTCCAGCGCGTCGAGCACGGCGGTCGATTCGAACAGCACCTCCTGATCGTCGCGCACCAGGGTGGGCACGCGGCCCAGCGGGTTGTAGGCGCGGATCAGCGCCGCATCGCGCCCGGTCGACCAGTTGCGGTGCTCGAACGGCACGCCGAGCACCGTCATGCTCACCGCCACGCGGCGCACGAACGGCGAATCGAACATGCCGATCAGGATCACGCCGCGGCCTCGCTCGCCGCGCGCTTGATGCCCGGAAAACCAAGCTTTTCGCGCTGGGCGTAGTAGGCCTTGGCCACGGCCTGGGACAGCGTGCGCACGCGCAGGATGTAGCGCTGGCGTTCGGTGACGCTGATCGCGCGGCGTGCGTCGAGCAGGTTGAAGGTGTGGCTGGCCTTCATCACCTGCTCATAGGCCGGCAGCGGCAGGCCGGCCTCGACCAGCTTGACCGCCTCGCGCTCGCAGGCGTCGAAGCGGTGGAACAGCTCGTCCACGTCGGCGTATTCGAAGTTGTAGGTGCTCTGCTCGACTTCGTTCTGGTGGTAGACATCGCCGTAGGTCACCGGCGTGCCGTCCGGCCCGTAGGTCCAGATCAGGTCGTAGACGTTGTCGCAGTCCTGCAGGTACATGCACAGGCGCTCCAGTCCGTAGGTGATCTCGCCCAGCACCGGCCTGCACTCCAGGCCGCCGGCCTGCTGGAAGTAGGTGAACTGGGTGACTTCCATGCCGTTGAGCCAGACTTCCCAGCCCAGGCCCCAGGCACCAAGCGTGGGCGATTCCCAGTTGTCCTCGACAAAGCGCAGGTCGTGCACGCGCGGATCGATCCCCAGCGCCTTGAGCGAATCCAGGTACAGCTGCTGGATGTTGTCCGGGTTGGGCTTCATCGCCACCTGGTACTGGTAGTAGCGCTGCAGGCGGTTGGGATTCTCGCCGTAGCGGCCGTCGGTGGGACGGCGCGAGGGCTGCACGTAGGCCGCGTTCCACGGCTCCGGGCCCAGCGCGCGCAGGAAGGTGGCCGGGTGGAAGGTGCCGGCGCCGACTTCCAGGTCCAGCGGCTGGATCAGCACGCAGCCTTGGCTCGCCCAGTACTGGTTGAGGGTCTGGATCAGGCCCTGGAAGGTGATGGGGGTGGCCGTCTGGACAGTCATGCGGCAAAGGGCTGGAAAAAGGGGTGGGCTAGTATACGCAGCGTGGTGTGGCCGCCCTGGCCGCACGCGATGTGCCGGGAGCCGGACGTGTCGATGGAGCAGCAGCGCAGGGCCGATTTTTCGCCCGAATCCACCGTGCTGGGATCCGGCCGGCTGGACTTCGCCCAGGTCACCCGCGCGCTGCTGGCCGATGGCCTGGTGGCCGAGGCCGACACCGGCCGCATCCAGATGTCCGCCGCCGGCGCGCGCAGCGCCAGCGAGGTGCACCCGCTGGTGCTGCTGGCCAACCTCAAGCTGGCCGCCGCCGCCGGCGGCGAGCTGAGCCTGGAGCGCCTGACCGAATGGCTGGCCAAGCGCGTGGACGTGCGCTATCTGCGGGTGGACCCGACCCGGGTGGACGTGGCCGAGGTCACCGCCGTGGTCAGCCAGGCCTACGCGCGCCGGCACCGCATCCTGCCCCTGGCGGTGCGTCCGGACCGGGTGTTGATCGCCACCAGCGAGCCGCTGGACATCGCCTGGAAGGGCGACCTGTCGCACCTGACCCGGCGCAGCATCGAGATCGCGCTGGTCAATCCGCTGGACCTGCACCGCTACACGATGGAGTTCTTCGGCGTGACCCGCTCGGTGCGCGGCGCCAAGGACCTGCGCGATCGCGAGCAGAACATCGCCATGCCCAGCTTCGAGCAGCTGGTGGACCTGGGCCAGAGCGGGGAGGTCGGTGCCGACGACCACCACGTGGTGCAGATCGTGGACTGGATGCTGCAGTACGCCTACGAGCAGCGCGCCTCGGACATCCATCTGGAGCCGCGCCGCGAGATGGGCCGCATCCGCTTCCGCATCGACGGGGTGCTGCACAAGGTCTTCGACCTGCCGCCGCCGGTGATGACCGCGGTCATCTCCCGCATCAAGGTGCTCGGCCGCATGGACCTGGCCGAACGGCGCCGCCCGCAGGATGGCCGCATCAAGACCCGCTCGCCCGGCGGGCGCGAGGTGGAGATGCGCCTGTCGACCATGCCCACCGCCTTCGGCGAGAAGTGCGTGATGCGCATCTTCGACCCGGACACCGCGTTCAAGCCGATCGCCGAGCTGGGCTTCAGCCCGACCGAGGCCGCCGGCTGGAACGGGCTGGTCGAGCAGCCGCACGGCATCGTGCTGGTCACCGGGCCGACCGGCTCGGGCAAGACCACCACGCTGTATTCGACCCTGCGCAAGCTGGCCACCAGCGATGTGAACGTGTGCACCGTGGAAGACCCGATCGAGATGATCTCGACCGAGTTCAACCAGATGCAGGTCCAGCACAACATCGACCTGGACTTCGCCGCCGGCGTGCGCACCCTGCTGCGCCAGGACCCGGACATCATCATGATCGGCGAGATCCGCGACCTGGAAACCGCGCAGATGGCGGTCCAGGCCTCGCTCACCGGCCACCTTGTGCTGAGCACGCTGCACACCAACGACGCGCCCTCGGCCATCACCCGCCTGCTGGACCTGGGCGTGGCCCATTACCTGGTCGCCTCGACCCTGACCGGCGTGCTGGCCCAGCGCCTGGTGCGCACGTTGTGCCCGCACTGCCGCCAGCCCACCACGCTGCCGGCCCATGCCTGGGACGCGCTGCTGGAAACCGGGCGCCAGGTGCCGGACGACGCCGCGCCCAACGCGCCGGTGGGCTGCCTGGAATGCCGCCGCACCGGCTACATGGGCCGCGTCGGCCTGTACGAGCTGATGCCGCTGACCCCGCAGCTGCGCAACATGATTCGCGCCGACATGGACCTGGCCGCGTTCACCCGCGCCGCGCGCCTGCAGGGCATGCGCACCCTGCGCGACGCCGGCCTTGACATGGTGGCGCGTGGTCTGACGACAATCGAGGAAGTTGTCTCGGTCCTGCCCCCACGGGAATGAACGCGCCTTTCCTGATCGTCGAAACCGGCCAGCCGCTGCGCACGCTCAAGCGCCACGGCGGCTTCGCCCACTGGATCCGTGTCGCCGCCGGGCTGGAAGCCGGCGCGTCGGTCGTGGCCAATGTCGAACGCGGCGATGCGCTCCCGGACCGTCGCGATTTCGCCGGGATCATCGTGTCCGGGTCCTCGGCCATGGTCACCGATCGCGCCGACTGGAGCGAACGCGCCGCCGCGTGGCTGCGCGAGGCGGCCCACGACGGGCAATCGCTGCTGGGTATCTGCTATGGCCACCAGCTGCTGGCCCATGCGCTGGGCGGCGAGGTGGCCGACAACCCGGCCGGGCGCGAATCGGGCACGGTGCGCATCGACCTGCATCCGCCGGCGGCCGACGATCCGCTCTTCGCCCATGCGCCGACCGGCTTCATGGCCCATACCAGCCACGTGCAGACCGTGCTGCGCGCGCCGGACGGGGCCACGGTGCTGGCCCGCTCGCAGCGCGACGGCTGCCAGGCCTTCCGCTGGGGCGAGCGCGCCTGGGGCGTGCAGTTCCACCCGGAGTTCGCCACCCACCACATGCGCGGCTACGTGGCCGCGCGCGCCGAGCACCTGCGCAGCAGCGGGCAATGCCCGCTGCGGATCAGCCGCGAGGTCAGCGCCGCGCCGCAGGCGCGCGCGCTGCTGCGGCGGTTCGTGCGCCACGCCCGGCAGGTCCGCGGGCGCTGAGCCGGCGGCGTGCGGCTTGCGTAGACTGTCGCCCTGCACAATCCCGTTTTCTCGGAAGTCCCGATGTCGATGATCAACAAGGTGCCGGCCAGCGCCGGTGCGCAATGGCTGCTGGACGGCTTGGCCACCCTGCGTCGGGCGCCCCTGCAGTTGGGCCTGCTGGGCGCGCTGTGGGCGCTGCTGTCGCTGCTGGCCGCCCAGGTGATGGCGCTGGCCACGGTCCCCGGGCTGTTCCTGCAGCTGCTGCTGGGGCTGGCCTCGCCGGTGCTGTTCGCCGGGGTGCTGGGCGCGGTGCGCAAGGCGCAGACCGGACAGGCGGTGGTGCCGGGCGACCTGTTCAGAGGCTTCCGCACCGGGCATGTGCCCAGCCTGGTGGCCACGCTGCTGCCGCAGGTGCTGCTGGCCCTGGCGGCCGGGCTGCTGCTGATGGCGCTGCTGGGCAGCCAGGGCGTGCAGCAGCTGCAGGAGGTGATCGCCCACCTGGAGGAGCAGGCCGCCACGGGCGGTCAGCCCGACCCGGCGCTGGTGTCCCAGCTGCCGGCCGGTCGCCTGCTGCTGTGGCTGGCGCTGCTGGTCGCCGGTGCGCTGGTGGCCAGCCTGCTGGTGTTCGTCGCGGTGCCGGACGTGGTGTTCGGCGATCGACGCGGGGGCGAGGCCATGTTCAACAGCCTGCGCGCCTGCCTGCACAACCTGCCGGCGGTGATCCTGTTCTACGTGCTGCTGTTCATCGTCCTGGTGCCGCTGATGATCATGGTCCAGTTGCTGGGTCTGGCGATGACGATGGTCGGTGGCCAGCTGCTGGGTGTGCTGGTCACCAACGTGCTGCTGATGGGCGTGATGCTGCCCCTGATCGCCGGCTGCGTGGCCAGCGCCTGGCGTCAGCTCCTGGGTGGGGCGGCGGGCGCCTCGGCGATGCCGCCTGCGGCGCCGCTGCCCAGCTCCACGTTCGAGGCCTGAGCCGCACGCGCGCTGCACTGGAATGCAAAAGCCCGCCGAATGGCGGGCTTTTTTATGAAGCGTGGCGCCTGTCCAACTAGCCGCGCGCCAGGCTCCGCGGCACCACCCAGCGACAGGCCAGGATGCCCAGTTCGTAGAGCAGGCACATCGGCAGGGCCAGAAGCAGCTGGGACACCACGTCCGGCGGGGTGATCACTGCGGCCACCACGAACACGCCGACCACCGCGTAGCCGCGCGAATGCTTGAGCTGGTCCGGGGTCACCAGACCCAGGGCGACCAGGATGACCATCGCCACGGGCAGCTCGAAGCTGACACCGAAGGCCAGGAAGATCACCACGACGAAATCCAGGTACTTGCCCGGATCCGGCGCCAGGGTCACCACGTCCGGGGTGAACAGGGTCAGCGCGTGGAACACCGCCGGCAGCACCACGAAATAGGCGAACGCGCAGCCGGCGAAGAACAGCGCGATGGAGGACACCAGCAGCGGCACGGCCAGGCGCTTCTCGTGCTTGTACAGGCCGGGCGCGACGAAGCACCAAGCCTGGTAGATCAGCCACGGCGAGGAAACGAAGATCGCCAGATACAGGGCCAGCTTGATCGGCGCGAAGAATCCTGAGGTCGGGTCGGCCGCGATCATTTTGGAGGCCTGCTCCACCGGCAGCTGCGAGAGCAGCGGCATGGCCAGGTGCTCGAAGATGCGCTTGGCGAAGGGCAGCGCGACCGCCAGCGCGACCGCCACCCCCGCCATCCCCCGGATCAGCCGCGTGCGCAGCTCGATCAGGTGCTCCATCAGGCTGCTTTCGGCCTCGTGGTCAGGGGTTGGGGCGTTCATCGCCGCCCTCCTTGTGACCCTGCGCGGGTGTCGCAGGCGCGGCGGCCTCCGGTGCGGACGCCGCCGCGACATCGCGTGCGGTCTCGGTCTCCGCGCCGGTCGAGCGGACTTCCTCGCCCACGCTGTCGAACTCGCGCTGCAGGTCGTCCTGGCCACGGCGCATGGACTGATCGGTGCGGCGCAGGGCTTCCTGGGCTTCGTGCAGGTTGCGCTTGAGTTCGTCGGCGGCCAGTTCGCGTTCCAGTTCGCTCTTCACCGAGTCCCACTGGTTGCGCGCCCGGCGCACCCACAGTCCGGCGAAGCGCGCTGCCTTTGGCAGGCGCTCGGGACCAAGCACCACCAGGGCCACGATGGCGATGACGATGAGTTCGGGAAAGCCGATGTCGAACATGGCGACTGACGCCCGTCAGGCGGGCGTTCGGAGGGTTGGCACGTCAGCGGTGGCGATCAGCGGTCCTCGCCGCTGCGTTCGCGCTCGCGCTCCTTGGCGGCGGCCTCGTCGGCGCCGCGCGCTTCGTCGGACAGGCGTGCAGCCGGCTTGTCCTCGTCGCGCATGCCCTTCTTGAATTCCTTCACCGCGCTGCCGAGGTCCTTGGCGCCGCTGGTCAGTCGCTTGGTGCCGAAGACCAACAGGACGATGGCCAACACGACCAACCAATGCCAGATGCTGAGACTGCCCATGACCGACTCGCTGGGGAAAGTGGACGATCAGGATACCGCAGCCGCATCGGCAAAGTGTCCGCCGGTGTGGCTGCGGACCGCGGGATCGCGCTGTTTTTGACCGATCAGTTCAGCTGTTCGGTCCGGATTTCGCCTTCTTCCACCGGCTGGAAGCCCTGCTGGGGCGCCGGCTCGGTCGTGGCCGGCTGGGTGCCGACCGGGGCGGTCTGCACCTGCGGGGCGGCCTGGGCCGGCTGGGCGGGGGCGGGCGGTGCGTAGGGCGTGCCCGTGGTCACCACCGGGCGGGCATCGGTGCCGCGGTTGGCACGTGCCGCGGCGGTGGCTTCCTCCAGTTCGTCGCGGAAACTGACGATCTGCGAGGAAGGGTGGCCTGCGCGGTTCTCGAAGATCGCGCGCGGCGTGGCGGTGGGGCCGTAGGCGGCGACGTTGTCGTCGTTGTCGATGGACAGCACCGCACCATCAAGTGCCACGCCGACGAACAATCCGCGCGCGCGCGACCAGGACCAGATCTCGGCCTTGAGCTGGCCGTCGGTGGCGGCCGAGGCATTGCGCCCGACCGGGCCGGCAGCGACCGAGGCGTCGGCGCCCAGGGTGAATTTGCCGTTGACGATGTTGTTGAGCGAGCGCTCGTTGCGGAACACCAGGATGATGTCAGACGACTGCACGCCGGCCTGGAAGCCGATGCTGCCGCCGGTGAGCTTGACGAACACCGGCTGGGACCAGGTGCCGTCGGGGTTCTTCACCGACATCAGGCCGTGGCCACTGCGCCCGCCGAACACCAGCCCGACCTTGAGCGAATCGGGGATGACGATGATCGCCTTGCCCTCGTCGAGCAGCTTGTCGGGGATGGACTCCTCCGGGATGCGCTGGATGTCGGTCAGCACGCGGGTGGCATTGATTGCGCGCTCGTCCTGCTCGGTCCCGGCCATGGCCTGGGTACTGACCAGTGCGGCCAGCATCAGCACGCCGAATCGGGCCAGAGGGCGCGGAGAAAGACGGGACAGGAACATGCGGGGCGACTCCGAGCGAGGAAATAGCGTTGTAACCGATCTGTGTGCGGGTGACATGACCCGCCATGCACCGGCGCGAGCCTAGTCACGGGCGGGTGAATCGGCCATGAGTTGAGCCAGGTCCACACCGCCGGTCTGTCATCATGTGCCCATGCAAACGACCTCCCCTGATGCCGCCGGCCCCGTGCCACTGCCGGCCACCGGCACCCTGGTGCTGGTCAACCTGGGCACTCCCGAGGCGCCGACCGCGCCGGCGGTGCGCCGCTACCTGGCCGAATTCCTCAGTGACCGGCGCGTGGTCGCCATCCCGCCGCTGCTGTGGCAGCCGCTGCTGCGCGGCCTGATCCTGCCGTTGCGTGGTCCCAAGTCCGCGGAGAAGTACGCCAAGGTGTGGCTGGACGGCGGTTCCCCGCTGGCCGTGTACACCACCGGCCTGGCCGCGCGGATGCAGGCGCTGCTGCCGGGCTGGCGGGTCGTGCCGGCGATGCGCTACGGCCAGCCGGCGCTGCGCGCGCTGCTGGAACGGCTCAAGGGCGAGGACACGCCACTGCGGGTGCTGCCGCTGTATCCGCAGTACTCGACCACCACCACCGCCTCGGTGCGCGACGTGGTCGATGCGGTGCTGCCCAGCCCGGGCGCGGGACAGCTGGGCTGGGTGGACGACTACTCGGACGATCCGGACTGGATCGCGGCGGTGGTGGCCTCCATCGCGCGCTGGCGCCAGGCCAACGGCACCGGAGAGCATCTGCTGTTCTCCTTCCATGGCCTGCCCCAGCGCGTGGCCAACAACGGCGACCCTTACCCGCAGCGGTGCGAGCGCAGCGCCGCGCTGATCGCCCAGGCGCTGGGCCTGGCCGAAGGCGACTGGACGCTGACCTACCAGTCGCGCTTCGGCAAGGAGCGCTGGCTTGAGCCGGCCACCGATACCGAGCTGGCCGCGCTGGCCGCGCGCGGCGTGCGCCAGGTGGACGTGGTCTGTCCCGGCTTCGCGGTGGACTGCCTGGAAACGCTGGAGGAGGTCGGCATGCAGTTTGCCGAGGGGTTCGCCGAGGCCGGTGGCACTCTGCGCTACATCCCCTGCCTCAACGATTCGCCCGAACACGCCCAGGCCCTGCTGGCCATGCTGGAGCGCCAGCTGGGGCCGATGCGCGCATGAACCTGGTCGAATGCGTGCTGCCGGCCAGCGTCGGCGCGCTGCACGCCCTGCGTGGCGGTGATCCGGAAGGGCCCAAGGTCATCGCCCTGCACGGGTGGCTGGACAACGCGGCCAGCTGGATTCCGCTGCTGGACCTGTTGCCGCAGCCGCTGGACGTGCTGGCGCTGGACCTGCCCGGGCATGGGCGCAGCGTGCATCTGCCGCCGGGCACGGAGTATTCGCCGTTCGTGGCGATCAACGCGGTGCTCGATGCGGCCGATGCCCTGGGCTGGGAGCGCTTCGCCCTGCTGGGCCATTCGATGGGCGCGGGCATCTCCAGCCTGCTCGCGGCGGCCTGTCCGCAGCGCGTGCGGCGGCTGGTGTGCATCGAGGCCCTGGGTGGCCTGGGCGAGGCGGCGGACCAGGCCCCGGCGCGGATGCGCGATGCCATTGCGCAGGCGCGTCTGCCTTCGCGCCGCCCGCTGCGGGTCTTCAACGCGCTCGCGGCCCCGATCCGCGCGCGCATGCAGGCCAACGGCCTGAGTGAGGCCAGTGCACGGCTGCTGGTCGAACGCGGCGTGCGCGGGGTCGACGATGGCTGGGTCTGGAGCAGCGACCCGCGCCTGATGCTGCCCTCGCTGTACCGCGCCACCCACGACCAGGTCGATGCGCTGGTGGCATCCATCGACTGCCCGGCCCAGGTGATCCTGGCGACCCCGGCGCAGCACTATTTCCCTGAACCCCTGCGCAGCCAGCGCGCCGCACGCCTGCGCCATGGCCAGGTCACGGTCCTGCCCGGCCATCACCATCTACACATGGATGACGCGCCGGCCGTGGCCGGGGTCATTGGCGGCTTCCTCGGCGAGGCCTGAGCCGACCGCCGCACCGATCTAACGCTGAGGGAGCCGACCGCTGCACGGATCGACCGCCGTGGGAGCCGCCATGGCGGCGAGGGGCTTGAACGGTAACGCCTCATCGCCGCCATGGCGGCTCCCACAATGGCGTCTCCCACCAATCGAGGTGGTCAGCTCTGCAGCAGGGTGCGCAGCTGCGCCTTGAGGATGCGGCCGTGTTCGTGGAAGTAGGCGCGTTCGGCGCGCCAGTCGGGAAAGCGCGCCTGCACCTCGGCCCAGAACGCCGGCGAGTGGTTGGCCTGGGCCAGGTGGCACAGCTCGTGGACCAGCACGTACTCGAAGGCCGACGGCCGGGCCAGGACCAGGGACAGGTCCAGTGCCATCGACCCGTCCGGACTGAGCGAGCCCCATTGCGAGGACATGATCTTGAAGCGCACCCGGCCCGGCGCGCGCGGCAGGCCGGGCAGATGGCGCGGAGTCCAGGCCTGCACATCGGCCATGGCCTGGGTTTCGTAGAAGCTGCGCAGGGTACGGACCAGGGTCGCCTGGCTGGCGCGCTCGGGCCATTGCAGGTGCAGACCATCCTCGTGCAGGTCCAGCCGCGTATAGCGGCCGCTGCGCCAGTGCAGGGCGATGTCCTGTCCCCGGAGCGGCAGGCTGGGGGTCACGTGCGGGCGCAGCGGCTGCACCGTCTCGGGCACGGCGCTGCGGGCCAGCTGCTCGCACAGCCACTGGTGGTGCTCTTCCAGGAAGCGCTCGCCGGCCAGCAGGCTGGCCCGCGAGGGCAGGGTCAGGCGCGCGCCGCGCTCATCCACGCTCAGGCGGATGCGGCGCGCACGCGGGTCGCGCACACGCTGAACCTCGATGGGGGGCGCGCCGGCACGCGCCGGCACGACGATGGTGTCGCGCTCGACGCTGCGGGGTGGTTTGGCGGTGAGCCGGCGCAGCAGCATGGGGCCATTCTAGGCGGACCCATGCGACGCCGGAACGACACGGAAACAATACGGAAACGATACGGTCAGGCCGGCCCTTCAGCGCGAACCCACTCCGTAGCTCGCAGTGAGTGGTGCTTCACGCAACGTCGCGACCGTGTCGAAAGGCAGCTCCGCACCCCGGTGATCCGCGACAGGATAGGCGCCCTGTGCCAGCGGATTGTGGCGACGGACACCCGTGAGCCGGGCCTCTGCTCTCCATTTGCCAAGCAGTCGTGCGCACCGAGTGGCCAGAGCCTCGGGTGCCTCCGAGGCTGAAAAGGCGTTGTCATCACATTGGGCAACGAAGGCCTTGCCCGATGATGTCACGACCCCCGGGACATGGAGCGTGGTGTCCTTCTGCTCCGGCGGTTGCGCCAGAGCGGTCGTGCAGAGAACGAACAGGAAAGCCGGGATCAAGCTGCGCATCGGTTGCCTCCTTGGCATGGGCTGAATCTGACGTTGCATGAGCTGCAGTGAGGTCGCACCGGCGGATGGCAGCGAAGCACCATCTGGTTCGCGCTCCTCACAAGACAGTACGGTTCACCGGGGCGAACCGTCGCAACCTACCGAAGATGAACGCGAATAATCAGGTCAGGGCCGCGCGGCCTCATTCCATGCGGCTGAACTTGAGCGCGCCTTCCAGGATGGTGAACAGGCGCCGCACCTCGGCGCTCATCAGCGCGAAGCGCGTGTCCAACTCGGCGCGCAGGTCGTCGCTGCCGGTCGATTCGAGCTGGTCGACCACGCCATCGAGGAACTTGAGCTTGCGGATGATCAGGTCATCGCCCAGGACGAAGGACACGTGGTCGTCCAACACCAGGGCCAGCTTGGTGACCTGCTTGCCGGCTTCCAGGTGCTTGTCGATCTCCTCGCAGCGCAATTCCTGGTGCTGGCACTTGACCACGGCCCCGCCGTCGATGGGGTCCTTCATCTCGCATTCCTCACCCAGGCTCAGCCCCTCGGGCAAAGGCTCGCCAGCGATCCAGGCGGTGAGGATGGACTGCGGGGCGACCTCGGCGTTGACCGGCACGGCCGGGAAGCTGCCCATGGCGCCGCGCAGTTCGGAGACCACGTTCTCGGCGCTCTTGCGCGAGGAGGCGTCCACAGCGATGAAACCGGACTTCAGGTCCAGCATGGCATCGATGCGCGAGGGCTTGACGAAGGCGCGCGGCAGCAGCTCGTGGAGCAGGTCGTCCTTGAGGCGCTTGCGGGTCTTGCCACCGGGGCGGCGGCCTTCCTTTTCCTCGATCTCGTCGAGTTTGCGCGCCAGCAGGTCGTTGACCACCGCGCCGGGCAGGATCTTGTCCTCGCCGCCAACGCTGACCCAGATGGCCTCGTCGGCGCGGTGGCTGGCGACTTCCTCGTTGCGGCCGAACGGGGAGATGAAGCCGCGCGAGCTCATCTCCAGCGGGCCGACCGGCTTGAGCGGGGCCTGCTGCAGTTGGCTGTCCAGTTCGGAGAAATCCAGCGAGGTGGGGAAGCGGAACAGGGTCAGGTTGCGAAAGAACATGCGAGGGACCAGATGGGGGCGCGGCGCTGGCAAAGCGTCCGGCGCGAAAGAATGGACCGACGATTATCGCCGCTGGCGCCGCGGCCGACACCCTTGACAGGCGGTCGCCGCAGGGAGCCCGGAATCGGGCCGGGGCGGCCTCAGTCCTGGTGCTCGTCCTGGCCACCGCCCAGCCAGGCGCGGGCATCGGGCGGCGCGCCGGCCCCGCGCGCGCCCAGGGCGAGGAAATCGAACAGCTTCGGATCGGCCAGCTGCGAGGGCCGGATGTCGCCCAGCGCCCGGGCGATCTGCTCGATCCGCCCCGGCGATTCCTTCTCCCAGGCCTTGAGCATGTGGCCGACCTGGCGCCGCTGCAGGTTTTCCTGGCTGCCGCACAGGTTGCAGGGAATGATCGGGAAGGCCTTTGCCTCGGCATAGTCGACGATGTCGGCCTCGCGCACGTAGGCCAGCGGCCGGATCACCACGTGGCGGCCATCGTCGGACAGCAGCTTGGGCGGCATGCCCGATAGCTTGGCGTGGTGGAACAGGTTCATGAAGAAGGTGGCCACCATGTCGTCGCGGTGGTGACCCAGGGCGATCTTGGTGAAGCCGTGCTCGGCGGCGTAGCTGTACAGCGCGCCGCGGCGCATACGCGAGCACAGCGAGCACATCGTCTTGCCTTCGGGGATCACCCGGCTGACCACCGAGTAGGTGTCCTGCTCGATGATGTGGTACGGCACGCCCAAGGATTCCAGATAGGCCGGCAGCACGTGCTCGGGGAAGCCGGGCTGCTTCTGGTCCAGGTTGACCGCCACCAGTTCGAAGTCCACCGGGGCCTTCTTCTGCAGCTGCAGCAGCACGTCGAGCATCGTGTAGCTGTCCTTGCCGCCGGACAGGCAGACCATCACCTTGTCGCCGGCCTCGATCATCCCGTAGTCGGCAATGGCCTGGCCGACCTGGCGACGCAAGCGCTTGGCCAGCTTGGTCTGCTCGCGATAGGCGCGGCCGTGCCGGTCGGCCGGGCGGGGGGCTGGATCGTCCAGCAGCTGCAGGGGCAAAGGCGTGCTCATGCCGGGCATTTTACCGGCCCGTGGCGCGGGTCTCACCGCCGACACGTGCGCGGGGTATGCTGCGCCCATGGACAACGGCGCGACCGAAGAGGTGGTCTCCCGGCTGACCCGCCTGCGGCGGGAACACCGCGATCTGGACGAAGAGATCCTGCGCCTGCTCGCGGGCATCCAGGCCGACGAACTGTCCGTCAAGCGTCTGAAGAAGCGCAAGCTGTGGCTGAAGGACTGCATCGCCCGGCTGGAGAGCGCCCTGATCCCCGACGAGCCGGCCTGACCTTGCGCTAGCCGGATCGGGCCGCTTGTGACCCGTCACGTCACCCCGGACCCTGCGCACCCGGCGCGAGACCCTGCACGGCAAGGCGATGGCGGGATCCGGCCGTTGGCGCGATGTTTGCTTGGGCACTCCTATCGACCCGCGTCTTCGGGCCAGCCGGTACCCGCTCCATGCAAGCCGCTGCTTCCTCCGCCAGTTCCAGCCATGGCCCGTCGTCGGGGCAGGGGCGTCTGCACGCCGTGCGCCTGGGGCCCGGCCAGGGGGGCGCCATGCTGCGCCGTCTGCGCACGCGGCTGCTCGACGAGCAGGGCCAGGACCCCTGGCTGGAGGATGATGCCCTGGAAATGAGCGCCACCCAGGTGGTCGTCCTGCAGGGGCAGGAGCCGGTGGCCGCGCTGCGTCTGCATGCGGCCGACACCCCGCAGTTGCGCCAGGAGATGGCCGGTCTGCTGCGTCTGGAGCGCTTTGCCGGGACCTGGCCAGCCGCCAGCCTGGTGGTCGGCTCGCGCCTGGCGGTCCTGGCCGAGCATCGCGTGCGGCCGGTGATCGATGCGCTGGTCCGTGAGGCCTACCAGCTGTCGCGCGATTCCGGGGTGCGCTTCGGCCTGATCATGTGCCCGCCGGAGCTGCATGCGCTGTTCGCTTTCTACGGCTTCCAGGAATACCTGCCGCCGGCGATCCTGCCCGGCGGCAGCGCGGTGCTGCGCATGGTGATGGTCTGCGAGCACGCCGCCGACTTCCGCGCCACCGGCTCACCCCTGCTGGAGCTGGTGCAGCAGCCGGAGATCGGGGCTTCGGCCCACGCCTGGCTGGCGCAGGCCTTTCCGATGCTGGGCTGAGCCGGGCGGGCCCGGTTTGGCTTATTCGGACGGTTCCGGAGCGGTGTCCTGCGGGCGCGCCGCTTCGGGGCTGACCCGTTCGATGGTGTGGCGCAGCTCGCGGCCGAGGATGATCTTGGCATCGCGCGCCCAGGCGTCCAGGCGCTCGTCGAACAGCAGCTTGCTGTTTTCGTCGGGCCAGACCAGCTTGAGTTCGCGCAGTTTCTGGATGAAGCCGCGGAACAGGGTGCGGTCGAAGAATTCCGGGGCGGCCGGCGCATAGAGCAGGCTCAGGCGCTGGGCGGCCTGCTGGCACAGGCTCTCCAGCTCGGCCGAGCCCAGGGTGCCAGGGCCGTTCTTCACCAGCACCGAGATGGCGATGTAATAGCGCTCGAAGGCCTGCTGCAGCGAGTGGCCGATCGCCCGCAGGCGGAACACCTCGTCGGTCTGGCCGGCGTTGCGGGCCAGGATGCCGCCGTCGTCATCGCCGACCTGCTCGAGCAGGCGCGCCTGGATGAACACGTCGATGGTGCGCTCGATGCGCGCGCTGAACTGCTCCGGCGTCCACGGCAGGAACAGCTCGGCCTGCAGAAACGGATACAGCTGCACGCCCAGCCCGACCAGGCGCTGGCGCGACATGCGCCGGTTGTTCTGGAAGCAGCAGGCGATCCACGAGGCCGCGGTGAACAGGTGCAGGACGTTGTTGCGGTAATAGCTCAGCAGCACCGCGGTGTCTTCGTCGACCACGTCCAGCACATCGCCCAGCGGGTGGGAGATGCGGCGCAGGACGTTGATGTCCAGGCCGTGGGCGATGATGCGCTCGGGGCTGTGCGGGGAGACGGTCACCCGGTCCGAATACGGCAACTCCTTGAGCAGGGCCTTGGACAGCTCGATCTGGGCGATCAGGTCGCCCTCGGCCATGGCGTGCTTGGGCGTGGACAGCAGGGCCAGCGCCAGCAGGTTGATCGGGTTGACGTCGGCGGCCGCGTTGACCCGCACGTTGATGGTCTGGGCCAGCGCATCGACCGTATCGGACAGCCAGCGCGGCTTTTCCTCGTCGGGCAGGGGCGTGCCGTCCCATTCCGGCGCGTGCTCGGCCAGCACCGCGTTCAGTTCGATCGGCTCGCCGAAGTTCACCACCACCTGGCCGAAGTTGGAGCGCAGCACCTTGGGGATGTTCCACAGCAGGCCCCAGATCGATTCCTTCTGCTTGGGCCGGCCGGAGAGTTCGTCCAGGTAGCTCTTGCCCTCCATCAGCTTCTCGTAGCCGATGTAGACCGGCTGGAAAAGCACCGGCTTGCGCGGCTGGCGCAGGTAGGCGCGCACGGTCATCGAGATCACCCCGCCCTTGGGCGGCAGCAGCCGGCCGGTACGCGAACGTCCGCCTTCCACGAAGTACTCGATGGAATAGCCGCCGGCGACCAGCTGCGCCATGTATTCGGAGAACACCGCCGAATACAGCGGATTGCCGCGGAACGAGCGCCGGGCGAAGAACGCGCCGCCCTTGCGCAGCAGGGTGCCGACCACCGGCAGGTTGAGGTTGATGCCGGCAAAGATGTGCGGCGGCACGATGCCGCGTTCGTACAGCAGGTAGCTCAGCAGCAGGTAGTCCATGTGGCTGCGGTGGCTGGGCACGTAGACGATCTCGTGCCCGGGCGCGGCGTCCTTGAACTTGTCCAGGTGGTGCACCAGCACGCCGGCGTAGATGCGGTTCCACACGTGCGACAGCAGGAAGCTGGCCGAGCGCACCACCGGGTTGGAATAGTCCGCGGCGATCTCCCAGGCCATGGCGTGGGCCTTCTTCCAGGCGTCCTCCGGCTTGGTGTTGTCGCGGCGGGCCTGGTCGGCGATGGCCTGCTTGACCGACTCGGCCGCCAGCACCTGGTCCACCAGCAGACGCCGGGTCGACAGGTCCGGGCCGATCACCGATTCGCGGATGCGGTGGAAGTGCGTGCGCAGCACGCGCGAGAGCTTGCGCACCGTGCGCTCGGGGGGGAGCTGTTCGGCGACGGTATCGCGGACCGACACCGGCGGCGAAAACCGCACGATGGTGTTGCGTCCGTTGAGCAGGATGGCCAGCAGCCGGCGGAAGCGGCCCACCAGGGCCCAGTTCTCCGAGAACAGCACCGCGAACCAGCCGCTCTGCTTGTCCGGCGCGCGCCCCACGAAGATCGACACCGGGACCAGCTGCACGTCCAGGGCCAGGTTGTTGCGGTGTGCCTGCAGCAGCCGGGCCAGCGAGTCCGAATGGGTCTTGGCGCTGCCGGCTTCGGGGATCAGCGTGGGCGAACTGCGCCGCGACAGCGCCAGGTACGCGCGCTTGCGCCGGATCGGGTCGCCCGGGATCGGCTGCAGCGGCGAGGGCAGGCCGGCGGCGTGACAGGCGCGGTCCAGGATCAGGGCGTTGGACAGCCCATAGTCTTCCAGCACATAGCAGACCGGCCGGTTGTCGATCATCGCCCCGGGGGCTTCCGGTTCGATGTCCAGGTTCACCCACGGGTCGACCAGGCGGTGCATCAGGCGCGCCCACAGGGGCGCCTTGCCGCTGCGGCCGATCGGCGCGGACACCGGCACCGGCAGGTGCGCGTGTTCGCCGTCCACCGGTGCGCTGGCCGCGGCGGCGTGCTCGGCGGTCTCGGGCTGGCCCGCGCGCGGCGGCTGCGGACCGTTGTCGTCCGGGAGGGGGAGGGGAGTCTGTTCGGGCATTGGCGGCATTATGCCCAATGCCCGCGCGCGACCGCCCGCAGGAGCAGGGCGACCTTGTCTTCGGCCGGGGCCGGTTCGGCGGGTGCCTGGTCCGGGTCCGGCGCCGATGGCGTCTGTTCCATCCGCTTGCGCAGGGCCTCGGCGCGGTCCATGTAGTCGGCCACATACCAGTGTCCGGCTTGGCGCCGCAGGGTGACTGTGAGGGTGATCGGCTTGCCGGCCAGCGGGTATCGGACCTGGACGGTGGCCACATCGCCTTCGATGGTGACCGCCCCGGTCACCAGCTGGGCCAGGCTCTCGTGCAGGGACAGGCCGTAGTCGTCCAGGACCTTGACGAACGTGGCCAGGAAGGGATCGAGTCTGCGCAGCGAGGCTTCCATCCCCGCCTCGCGCAGGTCCAGGTCGCTGTCGATTCCGGTAGCCCGGGCAGCCGCCACCAGCTCGCGCAGGGCGGTGTGGGCGCGCGGCGCGTCGGCCAGCGGGGCGTCCTGGGCCCAGGACGACAGCGCGGGGATGACCTGGGCCAGATGCTTGCGCTGGGCCGGAGTGAAATCACCCTGGTTGCGCACGTACTGGGTGGCGAACAGACCCAGCGTCTGGGCGGCGTTGCGCAGGTCCTGGGTCTGACCCGCCAGCTGGCGGTCGTAGTCCATGCCCAGCTGGCGCTCGGCATCGTTGGCCGACAACGTGGCCAGCATCGGCACGATGCGTTCGGGCAGGGGGAGTTCGCTCAGGGGCCAGCGGCTCAGGTCCTGCGACCAGGCGCGGGCGAAGGTGGCGTAGTCCGCCGCCGGCACCGCGTCGCGGGCGAATCCGGCCAGATCGTCCTGGCCCAGTCGCTGGGCCAGATGGATCACGGTGGCGGCCGGGCCGTCGGGCGGGCCGGGCACCTGCGCCTGCGGCGCGGTGTCCGGTTTGCAGGCGCCCAGCGCGAGCAGCGCACAGGCAAGGACAGCAATGGAGCGCTTGGCCAGTCGCATGCGTAACCCCCTGTGGAGCCTCATCTTGGCCGCAGCGCCGTGGCGTGGGCAAGAAACCCCGTCACGGGGCAAAAAAACAGGCCCGGTCGATCACGACGCGCGGGCCTGGTAAATCCGGGAAACATCCCGGCGGACTTGGTTGTGGCAACGACCCGGTCGAAACCGGACGGCGCACAGCCTAGCGCCTGAATGAATCCAAGGCAATACTTTAAGTTAATTGATGCAAGTGATTGATTTCAAATGAGTGATTTGGCGATCTCCGCCTGCATCGCTTCCGCGGCGGCGCGTGGATCGGGCGCCTGACGGATCGGCCGGCCGACCACGATGGCGCTGGCGCCGGCGGCGAACGCCTCGGCCACGCCCATGACCCGCTTCTGGTCGCCCACCGCGCTGCCGGCCGGACGGATGCCGGGGCAGACGATGTCGAAGCCGGCGCCGGTCGCCGCGCGCACGGGGCCGGCCTCCTGCCCGGAGCAGATCACCCCGTCCAGGCCGGCGGCCTGGGCAGCCAGTGCGCGCTGGACCACCACCGCCTGTGGATCGGCCTGGATCCCCATCGCGTCCAGGTCCGTGCGGTCCATGGAGGTCAGGACCGTCACCGCCAGCAGGCGCAGCTGGCCGCTGCGCGCGTCGGCGGCGGCCTCCATCATCGGTGCGTGCCAGCCGTGCAGCGTGGCGAAGGTCACCGGCCAGCGCGAGAGTCCGCCGATGACGCCGGCGATGGTGGCGGGGATGTCGAAGAACTTCAGGTCCACGAAGATCTTCTTGTCGCGCTTGGCCAGCGCGTCGAGCACGGTGAAGTAGTCGCCAGAGGCCAGCAGCTCCATGCCGATCTTGTAGAACTGCACCGCATCGCCCAGGCGGTCGACCCATTCCAGCGCCTGCGCGCCGGTCGGTTCGTCCAGGGCGACGATCAGGCGTTCGCGCGGGCCCAGGGTCAGCGCGCTCACTGGGCGAAATCCAGCTGCGCGCGCTTGGCGGCCCGGCGGACCCCGCGCGGCTGCTGCCAGTCGTTGTTGAATAGCGCCGGTTCCCACGACCCGTAGGTCGGACCGGGCAGCATCCACCAGCGCTGGCCGAACCAGGCGTCGTACTTGTCCAGCAGCCCGGCGCGGCCTTCCGCGGTATTGGCGATGACCTGGGCGAAATCGCCGAGCTGGTCGCCGAACTGCATCAGCACCCGGTACTGCTGCCCGGCCAGCTTGCGTCGGCAGGTCTTCTCGGTGCCGTTCTGCTCGCAGCCCTTGAGCACGGTGCCCAGCCCCAGGAACACGCTGTCATCGGCCACCGGCAGCCCGGCGCTGCGCAGGTTGGCCAGGGTGGCGTCCTTCAGATGCACGGCGCGGTTGGAGATGTACAGCAGGGTGATGCCGCGGGCCTTGGCCGCCTTGGCGAATTCGACCACGCCCGGGACCGGCTTGGCCTTCTTCTCGGCGACCCACTGGTCCCAGCTGACCTCGTCGTACCCGGCGTTGTCGCGGATCAGGCGGGCCTGGTAGGGCGAGTTGTCCAGCACCGTCTCGTCCACATCCAGGATCACCGCCGGTTTGAGATCGCCGACCGCGCCGCCGCGTTCATCCTCGGGCAGGGCGTCCCAGGTCTTGTCTTTGAGCGCGGCATCGAGGTGGTCGGCGGCGGCGCGATAGGTCTGCTCGGCGATGGCCTTGTATTCGGCCGAGCGCTGCACCCAGAGCACGGCGTTGAGGTTGTCGTCGGCCAGCACCTCGGTGGTGGCCGGGGCCGGATCGGCGCTGGCCTGGGCGGAGGACTGGGGCGTCGTCGCCGTGGTGTCCGGGGCGGGGGCCGGCTTGCAGGCGGCCAGCGCCAGCACAGTGCCGGCGCTCAGGAGCAGGGTGCGGAGTCGGGTCACGAGACGAAGGGCGAGGCTTGAAGGATGCGCGAGTTTAACGGCTGACCATGACCACCGTGCTGCGCCCCCTGTCCGGGCGGCCCGATGGCCTCGACTCCAGTAAGTCAGCAGGGTGGCTCGGCGCACCAGTCAGCGCGCAGGTGTGCGCCTGGCCACCCGCGGTGCGGGCAGCCCAATTCGGGAGGACCACGCGCGCCAACGGCTGGTCCAGAACGTGCGATGCCACGCGTTCGCCTAGCGCCGAGAGGACCGGGGAATTCCCGCTGTAGCCCGGCTCCCGGCGCAGGCTGCGGGAATCGAAGACGTCCGAGGCGGGAGGCGCGGCGCATGGCCGCCGTTCTGCCCTGCACCCAGCCATCTGCACGCGGCAGCTATCCTTGCGCCCCGCTTCCGCTTCAACAGGTGCCCCATGACCGATGCCACCGAACTGCCCGTGCTCGACGCCGCCCAGGCGCGCCTGCTCGGCTGTCTGATCGAGAAGGAGGCCACCACGCCGGACGTCTACCCCCTGACCGTCAACGCCGCGGTCTCGGCCGCCAACCAGAAGACCGCGCGCGATCCGCTGATGAGCCTGCAGGCCGGCGCCGTGCAGCACGCGCTGCGCGCCCTGGAGTCGCTGGGTTTGGCCCGCCAGCAGTTCTCCTCCCGCGCCGAGCGCTACGAGCACCTGACCGGCAAGGTCTTCGGCCTACCCAATCAGCAGGTCGCGCTGCTGGGCCTGCTGCTGCTGCGTGGGCCGCAGACGGTCAACGAACTGTTGGCCCGCGCCGAGCGACTCACCACCCTGGCCGACGCCGAGGATGCGCGCCATCACCTCGACCGGCTGGCCCATCGCAGTTCCGCGCTGGTGGTGCAGATTCCACGCGGGCCCGGCCAGCGTGAGGACCGCTGGATGCACCTGTTGGCTGGCCCGGTGGACGTGGAGGCGGTGCAGGCTCGCACCACAGGGGCGGTCCCCGCGGCTGCCGGCGAGCTGGAACACCGCCTGGCCGCGCTGGAGGCCCGCGTCGCCGAACTGGAGGCGCGGCTGGGGGATCAGGGAGGCGGCGATCCCGCGCCGGGCTCGGGTGCCCAGCTGTCCTGAATGACCCGCTGCGCCCGTGAAACCGCAAGAACCTCCCCCTCATGACCGGTGCTCCATGCGCTTGACCCTGACTGCCGCAGCGCTGCTGTCGCTGGCGCTGCTGCTGGCAGCCTGCAAACCGCAGCCGCCCGCACCGCCCCGGCAGGGAGTGTCGAGCGCGCCTGAGCCTGCGCTCAACGCCATCCCCGAGACGCTGCCGCCGGCGCCGCCGCGCACCATCAAGGCCTCCTTCCAATGCCCCTCGCGCCCGGTCGAGGGCGAGCCGATGCTGCCGTTGGCCGAGCCGCTGACCGATCTGCAAAAGCTGATCTGCGACGAGGTCGAGCTGGCCATGCTCGACCACCAGGTGCACGACGCGTATGTCGCCGCGCGCCTGCGCGGCGGCGTGAACCGCGCGGCCATGTCGCATGCCCAGCAGCAGTGGGAGACCGACCGTGAGACCTGCCTGAAGGCGGCTGATCCACGCGACTGCGTGGCCGAGTCCAGCCGCACGCGCCTGGCCGAACTGGTCCTGCAGGACCCGGCCACCCAGCCGCGCTTCACCCTGTCCTTTGGCTGTCGCGGGACCGGCACGGCGCTGCAGGCGCAGTTCTACGACACCATCAAGCCGTCCTTTGCGGTGCTGGACTACGGAAGCCAGCACGCGGTGGTGTTCGTGCAACCCTCGCCGGTCGGCCTGCGCTACAAGCGCACCGGGGTGGATTTCATCCTGCTGCATGGGCAGGTCGCCGCCGACCTGTATGGCCGCAACCTGGCCTGTGCTTTGCCCTCGGCGTCGGCGACCTCCGATCTGCTGGTCAAGGCCCTCGCGCCGCCTCCCGCTGCATTGCCCGATGCCGATCCGGCGGCGACCGAGCCCGCCACGACAACGGCAACGACCACCGTGCCTGAGCCGGCCTCGGAGCAAGCGTCGGCGCCGGTCGAGGCCTCGTCGCCGGCAACGCCACCGGCACCGGCACCGGCTTCTATCGCCCAGGTACCCGCGCCCGTCCCGGCAACGCCCCCGGAGCGGCAGCCTGCGCCGGCGCCCACGGTGGACCGCGCGGTCGCCGCCGCGCCCCCGGTGGTGGCGAAGAAGACGGACCTTGCCGCTGCGGCAACCCCCGCCGCCGAGGTGCCCGCCGTCGTCACGCCCAGGCGCCCCGTGGTCGCGGAGGCGACGCCCGCCCCGGCCCAGCCGGTGGCGCGCCCGACGCGTTCGCCTGTGCCCCCGGCTATGGCGGTCACCCCCGCAGCCAGGCCCGCGCCGCAGGCCGCATCCGCACGAGCCCCGGCGCCGGCCAAGGCCACGTCGACGGCAAACGTCAGGGCCGCTACCGCCCGTGCCCCCGTCGAAACGCCCGCCCCGCGGGCGCTTGCGCCTAGCGGCAGTCCCAGCAAGGCCCCGCGTGCCAACGACGCATTGGCGAGCCAGGCGTCGGCGCGTGTCTCCGCGCGGCCCGACAACCTCCCGCCTCCGGTCTCCACCCCGCCGCGGGCGCAGGCACCGCGCGCCGCCACGACGGCCACCGAGACGCTGGCAGCGCAGGCCGCCGCACGCGCCGCGGGACGCACGGCCGAGCCGGCGCCGGCCCCGCCCCGGTCCTCCACGCTGGCGGCGCGGGCGACCGGGACGCTGGTGGCACAGGCCGCGTCCCAAGCATCCGGGACCCCGGTGCCGCCACCGGCAGCGTCCGTTGCGCGCACGCCAGCGCCGCGGACGGCCGCGCAGGCCACCGACGCCTTGGTCCGGGAGACCGCGCCGGGCGCCTCGCGCTCGACCCCGGCCACGCCTGCACGTGCCACCACGCGCGCGCGGTCGCGGATGACCGCCGCCGAGGCCACCGATGCCCTGGTCCGCCAGGTGCTGGCCCAGGTCGCCGCGGCCGAAGCCGCCGCCGCGCAGGCGAAGGCCCAGCAGAGCGCCGCGCCTGCTTCCGATATCTCGACCCCGCCATCGGGATCCAACGACGCCCCGTAGGCGGTAAGCGCCGCCCGCTCAGTCGTCGAACAGTGCCTGGATCGCCGCCAGGCCGGCCTTGGCCCGTTCCTGCTTGCTGGCTGCGTCCAGTACCGGGTCGGCGCCGTCGCGCTGCAGTTCGCTCTGCGGAAGCTCGTCGATGAAGCGGCTGGGCTGCAGACGCATCAGCTCGCGGAACTTGCGCGTGGTGCGGCTGTGGCTGAGGTACAGGCCCTGCTTGGCGCGGGTAATGCCCACGTACATCAGGCGGCGCTCTTCCTCCAGCGAGCCTTCCTCCAGCGCCGCCTCGTGCGGCAGCACGCCGTCCTCGCAGCCGACGATGAACACATAGCGGAATTCCAGGCCCTTGGCCGCGTGCAGGGTCATCATCCGCACCTGGTTGCCGCCATCGTCCTTGTCGTTGCGCGACAGCAGCGCCAGCTGCGCGGCCAGGTCGCCCGCGCTGGCGCCGCGCGGGCCGCCACCGAACCAATCGGCCAGTTCCTCCAGGTTGGCCTTGCGGCGCTGGAAGGAGGCCTCGTCCTTGGACTGCACGCGCAGGTCGGCCAGCAGGCCAGAACGCTCGGCCAGCAGCAGCACCAGTTCGGCCGCCGGCAGCTTGGGGGCCTGGCTGCGCAGGTCGCGCAGGGCATCGTTGAACGCGGCCAGGCCATTGGCCGCGCGCGGCGGCAGGGCCTGCAGGGCGCCGCTGATCTCGGCCGTGCGCGCCATCGGCAGATGCCGGGCCTGGGCCAGCTCGGCCAGGCGCGCCAGCGAGGTCGCGCCGACCTCGCGCTTGGGCGCCTGCACCGCGCGCAGGAAGGCTGCATCGTCATCCGGATTGGCCACCAGGCGCAGCCAGCTCAGCGCGTCCTTGACCTCCTGCCGCTCCAGGAACGCGGTGCCGCCGGTCAGGTGGTAGGGGATACGCAGCAGCTGCAGCGCCTTTTCGATCACCCTTGACTGGAAGTTGCCGCGGAACAGGATGCAGAACTCGTTCCACGGCACCTGCTTGGCGCTCTGCAGGAAGGCGATCTCCGCGGCGACCTTCTCGGCCTCGTGCTCGTTGTCGCGGCATTCCCACACCCGGATGCGCTCGCCGTCGGCCTGGTCGGACCACAGCTGCTTGAGGTGCTCGTGCGGGTTGTTGGCGATGAGCGCGTTGGCCGCGCGCAGCACGCGGTTGGAACAGCGATAGTTCTGTTCGAGCTTGATGACCTCCAGCTGCGGATAGTCGCGTGCCATGAGCATCAGGTTCTCGGGGTTGGCACCGCGCCAGGAGTAGATCGACTGATCGTCATCGCCCACGCAGGTGAAGTCGCCGCGCGGGCCGGCCAGGGCCTTGAGCAGGCGGTACTGGGCGTCGTTGGTGTCCTGCGATTCGTCCACCAGCAGGTAGCCGATGCGCTCGCGCCAGGCGGCGGTGATCTCCGCGTTGCCCTCCAGGATCTGCACCGGCAGGCGGATCAGATCGTCGAAGTCCACCGCGTTGAAGCTGGCCAGCCGCGCCTGGTAGCGCGCGTACAGCGCGGCGGCCTCCACCTCGCGCGGGCTGCGGGCCAGTTCGGCGGTCTGCTCGGGCGACAGCCCGGCATTCTTGGCCCGCGAGACCAGCGATTTCATCTGCTCGACCGCGTCGGGCTTGGCGCCGGGCATCAGGTCCTTGAACTGCGCGTTGGCATCGTCGGCGTCGAAGATGGAGAAATTGCGCTTCAACCCTGCCGCAGCGTGCTCGATCTGCAGGAACTTCAGCCCCAGCGCGTGGAAGGTGCAGATGGTCAGGCCTTCGGCCGCATCGCCCTTGACGCGCTTGGCCAGGCGCTCGCGCATCTCCTTGGCCGACTTGTTGGTGAAGGTGATGGCCGCGATGCGCTTGGCCGGCATGCGTTTGGACGCGATCAGGTGCGCGATCTTCTCGATGATCACGCGCGTCTTGCCGCTGCCGGCGCCGGCCAGCACCAGCAGCGGACCATGCACGTGCAGCACCGCCGCGCGCTGTGGGGGGTTGAGGAAGTCCATGAACCAGAGGTTTCGCGATAGGCCATCAGTTTATAGAAAAGCCTGCCTGCGCCCGGAGTGGAGTCGCCGCGACACGGCATGGTTCACCGCCCAGTCCAGAAGAAGGAGAAGGCGTCCGCGCAGCCCTGAGCGGATCGCTGACCGTGCGCCGAGCGCTTGTCTTCCGCCAGCGGCGTGGTGGAGCCGGCGGCTAGAATTACGGCCATGGCCAAGCTCTATTTCTATTATTCGGCGATGAACGCCGGCAAGACCACGACCCTGCTGCAGTCGGCGCATAACTACCAGGAGCGCGGCATGCGCGTGCTGATCCTGACCCCGCGCCTGGATCACCGCGCCGGCTCCGGCGTGGTGGCCTCGCGCATCGGACTGCGTGCCGAAGGGACCGCCTTCGGTGCCGACGATGACCTGCTGGGCGTGGTTGATGCCGATATCGCCGCGCACGGGGCGCTGCATTGTGTGCTGGTGGACGAGTCGCAGTTCCTCACCCGCTCCCAAGTCTGGCAGCTGAGCGAGGTGGTCGACCAACGGCGCATCCCGGTGCTGTGCTACGGACTGCGTACCGATTTCCGCGGCGAGTTGTTCGAGGGCAGCCAGTACCTGTTGGCCTGGGCCGACGAGCTCAGCGAGATCAAGACCATCTGCCACACCGGCGCGAAGGCGACCATGACCGTGCGCGTCGATGGTCAGGGACGGGTGGTGCAGGACGGTCCGCAGGTGGAAATCGGCGGCAACGAGGCCTACGTGTCGGTCAGCCGCGCTGAGTACAAGAAGATCACCCGCGGCGAGTCGGCGATGGCCCCTCCGCTGCAGGCCAAGTTACCGCTCTAGGGCGTATCGTCAATTCCTGATCGATGGCACGCCTGCGGTCGCTTCAGCGCTGGGCCAGTCGCTGGGTCGCGCAGCGATCGCGGATCTGTTGGATCTCACGGGTCAGGGTGCCGCCATCCGGGCGCGCCTGGCCGATCTGTTCCAGCAAGGCATCCAACTGCTTGAGCGGGGCGCTAGAGGCGTTGATCCTGCAGCGGGCCTCGGCCGCGTAGGCGCTCGCGCTCCAGCGCAGGCGGATGGCCTCGCTGCCGGTTCCGGCGCGTCGGGCCAGGGCGTCCATGCGGGACAGTCCTGGTTCCAGTTGGCCCAGGCGCGCCTGGTTGCGGGCCACGGCCAACTCGGCCTCCAGGCGGCGTGGATGGTCGGCGGGGTAACCGTTGCGGATCAGCGTTGCCCCATTTTCGAACCAGGATTCGGCCTTCTCCGGCGCGCCGCCGTCGGCGAGGATCTGGCCGATCATGCGGTCGGTATCGCCGACCAGGGGGTGTTTGGCGCCGTAGTTCTCGATGCGCAGGGTGCGCGCCTCGCGCAGGGCTTCCAGGGCCTGGCCGTCGTGGCCGGCGGCGTGCAGGACCCGTCCGTAGTTGAACAGTCCGCCGGCCAGCTGTCCGGCGCCCTCCGGCGTGCGCCAGATCTCCACCGCGTGGGCGATGTCGCGCTGGGCGGCCTCCAGATCGTCCTGCTCCCAGGCGATGATGCCCATCGTGTTCCAGGCCAGGCCGGTTTCCCGGTGGTGCGGCCCAAGCACCTGCTCGGTCTCGGGCAACAAAATGCGCATGCGCGCGGCCGCGGCGCGGATCTGGCCCATATCCACCTGCAGGGCGACGATCTGGCGCTGCAGGCTCAGGGTGACCGGGTGATCGGTGCCGTTGAGGCGATTGGAGAGCGCCAGCGCCTGTTGGTAGGTGCTTTGCGCGCGTGCGGTCTCGCCGCGGACCCGCCAGGCCGCACCCAAGGCCCGCAGGATTTCCACGGCCAGCGGATGCTCGCGTCCGGAATGCTGGTCCAGGTGCGCCAGCGCGGCCTGGTAGCCCTCCAGTGCCTGTTGTTCCCGAGCCAGGTCGGTATCGAGCATCGCCAGGTCCAGCATGTTTTCGGCCACGCCGACCTCGTCGCCCTGATTCTGGCGTCGTGCCAGCGAGCGGTCCAACAGCTGGCGCGCCAGGTCCAGGTCGCCACGGGGGCGCAGGCAGCGGGCGTATTGGGACAGGAAGTCCGCGACCTCCGCATCGTCGGTCAGCTGCTTGTGGGTCAAGGGCTCCAGCGGGGCGAGCTTGTGCGCACAGGCGTCGCCGCGATCGAGCAGTCGCAGCGCGCGGCCTTCCTGGGCGGCGATCTGCAACTGCAGATTGGCAGGCGCCTGCCCGTCGGGAGGAAGCAGCGCCTGGGCATGTTCGAGCAGCGCCAGCGCCTGCTCGTAGTCGCCCAGGCCGATCCGCAGCCGGGCCACCACCGCCAGCAGTTCGGCGTGGGCCAGGGGTTGCTGGGCCAGCTCGCGCTCGCCACGCGCCACCCCGAGCTCCAGCAGCTTGCGGGTATCGAAGGCGTCGCCGCGTGGAGCGGCGCCGGCGCTGTCGAACAGCCCGATCACGAAATCCTGCATCGCCTGGGCACGCTGGGCTTCGCGCACGGCCTGGCTGGCCTGGCGCAGGCTGATGGCGGCGGCGCCCAGCAGGATTAGCGAGGCCAGGCTGCCCGCCAGCAGCCACCAGCGTTGACGCAGGACGTACTTGCCCAGGCGGTAGCCGATACTCTGCCGGCGCGCCTGTACCGGGAGCCCTTCAAGGTGACGCCCGAGGTCCGAGGACAGCGCCTCGACCGAGGGGTAGCGGTGCTCGGGCTTCTTGAGCAGCGCCTTGAGCACGATGCGGTCCAGGTCACCACGCAGGCGGCGGGCCTGGCGGTGCAGCTCGCCCCGCATTTCCTTTGGTGCGTCCATGCCCAGCACGGCCTGCGATGGCCGGGGAGGCTCGGTCCCGACGATCGCCCGCTCCCATTCCAGGGACGATTCGCCGGTTAGCCGGTAGGGCTTGGTGCCCGCCAGCAGCTCATAGAGGACAACGCCCAGGGCGTACACATCGGTGCGCGTGGTGACCGGCTCGCCGCGGATCTGCTCGGGCGCGGCATAGTGCGGAGTGAAGGCCCGCAGCTCGGTGCGCGCGCCGCCACCCTCGGGCGAGTCGAGCAGCTTGGCGATGCCGAAGTCCAGCAGCCGGGTGTCGCCTTCGGCGGTGACCAGGATGTTGGAAGGCTTCAGGTCGCGGTGGACGATCAGGTTGGCGTGCGCGTGGCTGACCGCCTGGCAGACCTGGCGGAACAGGGCCAGGCGCGCCTCCAGGCCCAGCGCGTGCTGCTGGCAGTACTCGGTGATGGGCAGGCCTTCGACGTATTCCAGCGCCAGATAGGGCTGGCCCTGCTCGCCGACACCGGCGTCGAGCAGGCGGCCGATATGCGGATGTTCCAGCCGGGCCAGGATGTCGCGCTCGCGCGAGAAGCGCAGGCGCAGGCGGTGGTCCGCGAACCCAGGGCGGAGCAGCTTGAGCGCGACCCGGCGTTGGTAGCTGCCATCGGCACGCGCGGCGCGCCAGACCATGCCCATGCCGCCTTCGCCGAGCATGCATTCCAGGCGGTAGGGCCCGATGCGGGCACCGGCGCGCAGGGTTGGCTGGGGCTCGTGCAGGGGCGGCGGCCAGGCCTCTTCGCTGTCTTCCTCCAGCGCCAGCAGGCCAGCGACGTCTTCGGCCAGGTCCGGGTCTTCCTGCGCCACCCGTTCCAGCTGGTGCGCGCGCTGCTCTGGATTCATGTCCAGCAGCAGGTCCAGCAGCGGGGAGACGCGCTTCCAGCGGGCAGGGTCCATCGCGCGTCCCAGGCCCGGTTACTCGTCCTGCATCGCGGCCAGCAGGAACAGGCGAGCCTTCTGCCAGTCGCGGCGGACGCTGCGCTCGGAGCGCTGCATCAGCTCGGCGATCTCCAGTTCGGACAGGCCGGCGAAATAGCGCATCTCCACCACCTTGGCCAGGCGCGGATCGGCATCGGACAGCTTGTCCAGCGCGCTGTTGAGGGCCAGGGTGGTTTCGTCCAGCCGAAGCAGGTTGCTTTCCACGTCCTCTGGGATCTCGGCCACGCGCTTGAGGTCGCCGCCACGCTTGCGCGCCAGACGACTGCGCGCGTAGTCGACCACCACCGAACGCATCGAGGAGGCGGCGTAGGCGAAGAAATGTGCCCGATCATCGAACTGCGCCGCGCCCTGCGCGCCCAGCAGCTTGAGATAGGACTCATGGACCAGCGCCGTCGCGTCCAGGGTATGGCCCTGGTGACCCGCCAGTTGCCGGCGTGCCATGGTGTGCAGTTCCTGGTAGAGCGTGGAGAGCACGCGATCCAGCGCCGCACGGTCGCCCGCACGCGCAGAATCCAGCCACGAAGTGATGTCGGCCCCGCGTTCCATACCTGCACGTCCCTCGGTTCCCCGCGTGAATCATAGCGCCCTGGCGCCGGCCCGGTGCCGTAACCGCGTCTTCGTTCAGCGCTGGCAGCGCGGGCACCACACGCTGGTGCGCTGGCCGATCTGCTCGGCCTTGAGCGCGCTGCCGCAGCGTTTGCAGGGCTGCCCACCGCGGCCATACACCCACAGCTCCTGCTCGAAGTAGCCCGGCGCGCCGTCCGGGCTGATGAAGTCGCGCAAGGTGGTGCCGCCGCGTTGGATCGCGTGAGACAGGATGGCCCGCGCCGCGTCGGCCAGCGCGTCGTAGCGCGCCCGGGACACCTTGCCTGCCGGCCGCAGCGGGTGGATGCCCGCGCTGAACAGGCTTTCGGCCGCGTAGATGTTGCCGACGCCGACCACGATGCGTTGGTCCATCAGGAAGGTCTTCACCGGGGCGCTGCGTCCACGACTGCGGGCGAACAGATAGGCCCCATCGAAGGTGTCCGAGAGCGGCTCGGGTCCCAGGTCACGCAGTAACGGATGCACCGTGCCCGGCGCCTGCCAGAGCAGGCAGCCGAACCGGCGTGGGTCGTTGAAGCGCAGGACCTGGCCGCTGTCGAGCGCCAGGTCGACGTGGTCGTGCGCGCGCACCGGCGTGGCCGCGGGCAGCACCCGCAGGCTGCCGCTCATGCCCAGGTGGAGCAGGGCGCTGCCGGCCTGGGTGTCCAGCAGCAGGTACTTGGCGCGGCGGCGGACCGCGTCGATGCGCGCGCCCGGCAGATGGGCGCGGACCTCGGTGGGAATCGGCCAGCGCAGGTCGTCGCGCCGCTGCAGGACCGCGCGCACGATCGCCCCTTCCAGGTGCGGGGCCAGACCGCGGCGGGTGGTTTCGACTTCGGGCAGTTCGGGCATGGGCAGAGGTCCTGGAATCACCGCGGTCGCAGGAACCGGCCGGATCCCCACAGGTGGGGCCGTGCCGGGCGGCGTCCAAGGCCAGGGTGCGGCTCAGGCGGCGCAGGCGCGGTAGATGCCACGCTCGCAGCGCACGTCCAGCGGCCCCCCGTAGACCTGGGAGAGCAGGGGGGCGGTCAGGGTCTGGGCGCGGGAACCATCGGCGACGATGCGACCGTCCTGCATGAGCACCACGCGGTCGATCGCCGGCACGATCTCCTCCAGGTGGTGGGTGACCAGCACCAGGGTGATCCCCTGGGCGGCCAGTTCGCCCATCAAGGTGCAGAACTGCCGCTGGGCGATCACGTCCAGCCCGGCGGTGGGCTCATCCAGCAACAGGGCCTGCGGCTGGTGAACGAGGGCGCGGGCGATCAGGACCCGGCGCATCTGGCCGGTGGACAACTCGGCGACCAGGCGTCCGGACAGCGCCTGTCCGTCTACCCGGGCCAGCGCTTCGGCCGCCCGCGCGCGCATCTCGGCGGTGACCTCCTGATCGATGGGCAGGACGAAGCTGGCAAAGAAGCCGGTGACGATCGCGTCCTCCACCCGCAGCTGGTACATCTCCTGCAGGTCGCGGGTGGCATCGCTGGTGACCACGCCCAGGCGCGTACGCAGCTGGGTCACGTTCCAGCGGTCCTGGCCGAACACCCGCACCGGGGCCTGGCCCTCGCGCGCCAGTGGATAGAGCTCGCGATTGATCAGCTTGATGAAGGTCGATTTGCCGCAGCCGTTGGGGCCCAGCAGGGCGGTGTGCTGGCCCAGCACGATGCGCAGGTCCAGCGCATGCAGCACTGGCGACTCGCCGCGCACGACGGTGGCGTTGTCCAGCTCGATCAGGGCATTGGGGGAAGATGACTCAGTGACGGACGGCATGATTTCCTGGGGACACCGTGCACGGGCTGAACGCCATACGTCCGCGACGGGTGAAGTTTGCGGTGGGAGGCTCCATTATGGAGGCCTGCGTCGCGCGTGCTGCCGGCGCTTCGTCCCTGGAGGGGGAACACATGCACGCAACCCTGATCGACCTGCTGACCGGCGGGCTGTTGCAGTTCACGTGGTGGGAGCTGTTGCTGGTGCTGTTGGTGTGCGCCCAGCTGACCATCTTCTCGGTCACCCTGTACCTGCATCGCAGCCAGGCCCATCGCGGCGTGGATTTCCATCCCGTGCTCAACCACGGCTTCCGTTTCTGGACTTGGCTGACCACCTCGATGATCACCAAGGAGTGGGTGGCGATCCATCGCAAGCATCACGCCAAGGTCGAGACCGACGAGGATCCGCACAGCCCGCAAGCCAAGGGCATCGGCAAGGTGTTCTGGGAAGGCGTGGAGCTGTACCGCGAAGCGCGCGGCCAGCGTGCCGACATCGAGCAGTACGGGCGCGGTGCGCCGGAAGACTGGATCGAGCGTCACCTCTACACCCCGCGTGCCAACTGGGGGCCGGTGCTGCTGCTGCTGGTGCAGGCCACGCTGTTCGGCCTGCCGGGCGTGGCGGTGTGGGCGATCCAGATGGCGTGGATCCCGTTCTGGGCCGCCGGTGTGGTCAACGGGTTGGGACACTGGTGGGGCTATCGCAACTTCGAATCGGCCGACACCTCGACCAACCTGACGCCATGGGCGTTCTGGATCGGCGGTGAGGAACTGCACAACAACCATCACGCCTTCCCCAGCTCGGCGCGCTTTGCGATGCGTCGCTTCGAGTTCGATATCGGCTGGGCCGCGATCAAGGGCCTGGAAGCGCTGCGTCTGGCCAAGGTGCTGCGCGTGGCCCCACGCCTGGACATCCGCCCCAATATCGCCGTGCCGGATGCGGATACCCTGAAGGCGCTGCTGTCGCACCGTTTCCAGGCCATGACCGACTACCAGCGCAATGTGTTCAAGCCGGTGCTGGCCGAGGAAGCCGCCAACGCCGGGCAGAAGCTGCGCCAGCTGCTGCCGAGCCGGATGCGTCGCGGTCTGGTCGACGACGGTCGCTGGCTCAAGCCCGATGCGCGCGATGCCCTCCATTCCTGGGTCTCGCAGCGGCCGCGCATGCAGGCGCTGGTGGAGCATCGCAAGCGTCTGGCCGCCGTCCTGGAGGCACGTTCCAACGATGCCGCCGAGCGCCTGCGCCAGCTGCAGCAGTGGTGCAAGGAGGCCGAGGAAAGTGGCATCGCCTCGTTGCAGGCCTATTCGCGCCGGCTCAAGGGCTACGCCCTGGCGCATTGAATCGGTCGGTTTGCCCGGCTTGCACACGCCCCGGCCTGTCCGGGGCGTGTCGTTTCCGGCTCTGGCTCCTGCGACACTGGCGACCATGCGCCTGCCCCTCCTGATCGCCTTGACCTGTTGCGTGCCTGCGGCCCTGGCCCAGGTGCCGGATCGCACCTCGGACTATCTGGCGCGCCTGGACACCGACCATGACGGCCGGGTCAGCGTCGACGAGTACGTGGCTTGGATGACCTACGCCTTCGATGCGCGCGATGCCGACCACAATGGCGTGCTGGAAGGGGCCGAGTTGCCCGGCAGCCGCGGCAAGCCGGTCTCGCGTGCGGTGCTGGTCGAGCAGTTGCGGACCCGGTTTGGCCGCCAGGACCGCAACCACGACGGGTACCTGGATGCCCGCGAACTGGCCGCCCCGCCGCAATAGGCAGGCATACGGCCTGTGTGGCCGGCGGCGATAATGCGCGCCTTCTCAAGGCGTTCTTGGTGGTGTGGCGATGTGGTTCGTGTTGCTGGCCGTGCTGTGCAGCGTGGCGGTGTCGGTGTTGTTCCGGCTGGCGCCACGCTGGCAGGTGGACGTGCCACAGGCGGTGACCTGGAACTACCTGGCCGGCACGGTGTTGGCGCTGGCTCTGTTGCACCCGCCGCTGGAGGCCTTGCGTGGCGAGGGCGCGCCGTGGCGCTGGTGGCTGCCGCTGGGCTTGCTGCTGCCGGGCCTGTTCCTGGTGCTGGCCGCGTCGATCCGGCGCGCCGGCGTGGTGCGCACCGATATCGCCCAGCGTCTGTCGCTGCTGCTGTCGCTGATCGCCGCCTTCACCCTGTTCGGGCAGCGTGCCGGTGCCTGGCAGGTGGCGGGGCTGGTCCTGGGCCTGGTGGCGATCCCCTGCCTGCTGGCGCGGCCGCGCGGCGACGCGAGCCTGGAAGCGCCGGCGTGGGGCCTGCCGCTGGTGGTGCTGGTGGGCTGGGCCACGACCGACGTGCTGTTCAAGCGCATTGCCGCCGACGGCGCACCGCTATCGGCCTCGTTGCTGGCGACCTTCGCCATCGCCTTCGTGCCGATGCTGGCTTGGCAGCTGTGGCGCCACACACAGGGCACGCCGTTGCGACTGCGCAGCCTGGCGGCCGGGCTGGGACTGGGCGCGCTCAACTTCGCCAACATCGGGTTCTACCTGGCCGCGCATCGCGCGTTGCCGCATGCGCCGGCCACGGTGTTCGCGGCGATGAACATCGGCGTGGTGCTGGTGGGGACCGTCGTGGGCGTGGCGGGCTTCGGCGAGCGTCTGGGCCGGCTCAATCGACTGGCGATTCCCCTGGCGGTGCTGGCCATCGCCCTGATTAGCCGGGGTATGGGCTGACGCCGGCGGGGGGCTTGACGCCTCCTGTATCGTTACAATGTAACGAAATCAGGGTCGTCCCCCATGAAAACTTCCTCGGCCGCGCATGCGGCCTGCGACGCTTCCGCCATCGGTCTGTCGATGCTGTGCCTGGCCCACTGCCTGCTTTTGCCTGTCCTGGCCGCGCTGTTGCCGGCCCTGGGGACCTGGGCACAGGCCGAATGGGTCCATCCGGTGTTCGCGGCCATCGCCGCGCCGCTGGCCGGCACCGCCCTGTGGCGCGCGCACCGGCACCGCCCCCTGCCGCCGGCGCTGGTGGCCTTGGCGCTGCTGGGCCTGACCGGCCTGGTGGCCGGGGCCGTCCTGCATGCCTTGGAGACGCCGCTCACCGTGACCGGCAGCCTGCTGCTGGCCAGCGCGCATGTCTGGAACTGGCGCCGCCGTCCGCATGCGACCTGCGCCAACGGCTAAGGGCAGCCGCGGTCAGAACACCATGACGTGATCGACCAGAGAGCGGCCATCCTGCTCGACCAGGCCCCGCTCGGCGACGAACTCGCCTGCGACCCCGTTGAACCCCTGGCGCCAGATCACGGCGATGGACGCGGGTCGACGGAACACCGCGACCACTTCGCGCCCGGCGAACGTCCCGCGCTCGGCCTGGTACGCATGGCACAGCGTCTCGAAGCGCTCCGGCGGCAACTGCGCCAGCAGGCGCGGGGTGAAGTCACGTACGTGGCCTGCATAGTCGATGGCGGTGGACGCGGCCATCAGCCGATCCATGATCGGTTCGACGACGGCCAGGATCTCGGCATCGCTGCGCGTGGTCAGGTCCAGCCCTCGTCCTCCGTCGGCTATAGATCGAAGCCCAGCAGCATCGGGTCGTGGTCGGAGCTGCGCCACGGGCCGGCCGCGTCCAGGCCCTCGTAGCCGACGTCGAAGGGCTCGTCCGCGTTGACGTGCCATTCGGCCGCACCCTTCAGGTGCGCCGCCAGGTCCGGGGACAGCAATGCGTGGTCCAGGCGCCCGCTCTGGCCATCGTAGACGTAGCTGTAAGGAGCCTCGACCTTGGCCAGGGCGAAGGCGTCGGCCCAGCCAGCGGCGCGCAGGGTCCGCAGCGGGGTCTCCTGCGCGTAGGCGTTGAGGTCACCGACGATCAGGCTGCGTGTGGCGCCCTGGCCGGTGGGATCGGACTTGAGCCAGGCGTCGACGCGGCGCGCCGAGTCGGTACGCGTGGCGTTCCAGCAGCTGGCGCCGTCGTGCTGGTCGGCATCGGCGCCGCTGGCGTCGCGGCAGCCCTTGGACTTGAAGTGGTTGGCGGCCACCACGAACACCGGGCCGTCGCCACGCCGGAACGCCTGGGCCAACGGCACCCGGCTGTGCTCGGCGAATGGGCCACCTTCGAGCACCACCGGCTTGCCGACCGGAGTGACCTTGGAGGCGCGGTAGATCAGGCCCACGCGGATCGGGTTGTCGCCGGGGCCGCTGCCGGCATCCACGTACCTCCAGTCGCCGCCACCGGCATTGAGGGCATCGACGAACTGGGCCAGCGACGAGCGGGGTCCGTAGCCGTCGTTCTCCAGTTCCATCAGTGCGGCGATGTCGGCATGCAGCGGCGTCAGGGTGGCGATGAGCTTGGCGACCTGCGCATGCCACTGCGCCTCGGTCTTGGCCCCGCGCAGGGTTGGGAAGCCGCCGCCGGCGCCATCGCCGTTGAACAGATTCTCCAGGTTGAACACCGCGATCCTCAGGTTGCCCGGCACCGTGGGCGGCGATGGGCGCGCCGCCGCCTGCACATGCAGCGGCTGGGTGACCTGCAGGCGCCAGGCGTCGTGGCGATAGTCGACGATCCCCTCCACGCCGGTGGCGACCGATCCGGTGCGCACCGGCCCGGCTGGCAGGTAGGGCAGCGTGGCGGGATCGCGCGCGTCGCTTGCATCGTCCAGCACGATGCGGCGCCGCGCGTTGTCGGCGTTGACCGCGGCGAAGGCCGGGGTCCCGGCGACCGCTTGCTCCGCGGGGGTCCACAGGCGTCCGCCGAAGCTGGCGATGGTCTGGCCATACCGGGTGTCGGTGCCGTCCAGGGTCAGCGGCGCGTCGATGCGCACGCGCATGCCGTCCAGTGCCGCCCAGTCGGCCGGCGGTGCGGTCAGCGTGGTGATCGCCGGTGCCGTCGCCTTGCCGGGCAGAACGCGCAGATGCGCCAGTGCCAGCGTCCTCGCGCCAGAGACAGCGTGCAGGCTGCCCTGCAGCTCCAGCGTCTGGCCGGCCTTCAAGGCGGGCAGGGCCATGTCCGCCGGGACCTGCACGAACAGGCCTTCGGGCGTGCGTGGATCGCCGTCGCCCGTGCCGGGCGACTGCACGAACAGGCCGCCCAGTCCGGTGCGCAGGTCCGCGGTGAGCACGCCGCGCACGGTGACCGCGCTGGCGTCGACCGCGGTGGGCAGCTGCCCGATGTTCAATGGGGTGTCGGCCAGGCCGGGGGCGGCGACGGCGCAGAGCGCGCTCAGGCAGGCGGACAGCAACAGCGGGCGGATCGGGGACATGCGGGTTCCACAAGGCCAAGGCAGACACGAGAACGCCGCCCGAAGGCGGCGTCGGAACTCCCGATTGTGCCTGCGTCAGATGACGCGCGTTACTTCGACTGCTCCAGCATCCAGTCGACCGTGGCGTGGATCTGCGCCTCGCTCAGGCCCGGGTTGCCGCCCTTGGGCGGCATCACCCCGCCGTCCGGACCGGTGTAGCCCTCGATGGCGTGCTTGTACAAGGTGTCCTTGCCCTTGGAGGCGCGGGCACCGAAGCCGGCCGCATCCAGTTTGGGCGCCCCGCCCACGCCGGCGGTGTGGCAGGCCGTGCACAGCTGGTTGAAGATTTCCTTGCCGTCCAGCGTGCCGCCATAGGCCCCCTGTGCGGCGGCGGCGGCCGTCGCGGCGGCCGCGGCGGCGGCCTGGGCCGCGGCTCCGGTGGCGCCGGCATAGACCGCGCCCACCGGCGAGATGCGGCTCTGGGTCTGCTTGGCCGCCACCGGCGAGACTTCCGCCGGGATGGTCTTGGACAGGAAATACGCCCCGATGATCAATCCGACGGTCACCACCGCCAGGATCCCGATCACCATCGAGAAGCGCTTGAGGAACTCCAGGTCATAGTTGCGCACAGTCCACCTTTGGCAGCGCCGTCACCGGCGTGGCTGAAAACACTCGATCATCCAGCGAATGTTCCGGTCGTGGGGGCGCCCGGGTGTCGCCACCGGTCAGGCAGCGACGGCCCGCATTATAAGCAGGCCTGTGGCCCGCCCCTCAAGGACACCAGTAGGCCTGGACCGGCGCGGAGGCCGCGCGCAGCACCGCGGCGATCGGCGGACCCGGCTCGGCGGCCACGGCCGCTTCGATGACCTGGGCCTTCTCCTGGCCTTCGATGTGCAGGTAGAGGTGGCGGGCGGCCACCAGCACCGGCAGGGTCAGGGTGATGCGCGGCTCGCCCGCGCCCGGCGCGTGCATCGGCAGCACCTTGGCGATCCCGGTCGGGTCCAGGGCTTGGGCCAGGTAGTCCCCGTCGGGGAAGAACGAGGCGGTGTGGCCATCGGTGCCCATGCCCAGCACGGCCACGTCCAGCGGCAGCGGCAGCTGCGCCAGCTCGGTTTCCAGCTCGGGCAGGGCCTGCGCCGGATCCTCGCCGTAGTTGCGGTACAGCGGCAGGAAGCTGGCCACCGCGGCGGCGCCGTACATCAGGTGCTCACGGACCAGGGCGGCATTGGAACGGGGCTGGGTCTCGTCCACCCAACGCTCGTCCACCAGGGTGATGGCGACCTGCTTCCACGGCAGCGGCTGTTCGGCCAGGGCCTGGAAGAAGCGCACCGGCGTGGTCCCGCCGGACAGGGCCAGGACCGCACGGCCGCGTTCGGCCAGCGCCGCGCGCAGCTGGTCGGCGACCGAGGCGGCCAGTGCCTGGGCCAGGGCTTCGTGGTCGGCGCAGGCGTGGACCTGGGCCAGCGAGGCAGGGAGGGCCAGACTCATGTGCCGGCGTCCTCATGCCAGGTGCGACCGTCGCGCTCGATCAGCGCCACCGCCGCGTTGGGGCCCCAGGAGCCGGCCGTGTACGACTTGGGCGCCTCGGGCAGCTGTTCCCACGCCTCCAGGATCGGATCGATCCAGGCCCACGCGGCCTCGACCTCGTCGCGGCGCATGAACAGCGACTGGTTGCCGCGCACCACGTCCATCAGCAGGCGCTCGTAGGCCTCGGGCTGGCGCACGCCGAAGGCCTCGGCAAAGCTCATGTCCAGCGGGACGTACTTCATGCGCAGGCCGCCCGGGCCGGGGTCCTTGATCATCAGCCACAGCTTGACCCCTTCGTCCGGCTGCAGGCGCAACACCAGGCGATTGGGCTGTGCGGTGCCGGCGCCGGCGTCGAACAACGAGTGCGGCACCGGCCGGAAGGCCACCACGATCTCCGAGACACGCTCGGGCAGGCGTTTGCCGGTGCGCAGGTAGAACGGCACGCCGGCCCAGCGCCAGTTGGAGACCTCGGCCTTGATCGCTACGAAGGTCTCGGTGCGCGAGTCGGTGCGTCCCAGCTCGTCCAGATAGCCGGGGACGGCCTGGCCGCCGGAGGCGCCGGCGCGGTACTGGCCGCGCACGGTGACATGGCTGACCTCGTTGGAGGTGATCGGCTTGAGCGAGCGCAGCACCTTGAGCTTCTCATCACGCAGTGCGTTGGCCTCCAGCGTGGCCGGCGGCTCCATGGCGACCATGCACAGCAGCTGCAGCAGGTGGTTCTGGACCATGTCGCGCAGTGCGCCTGAGGTGTCGTAATAGCCCGCGCGCTTTTCCAGGCCAACGGTCTCGGCCACGGTGATCTGCACGTGGTCGATGCGGTTGGCGTTCCACAGCGGTTCGAACAGGATGTTGGCAAAGCGCAGCGCCAGCAGGTTCTGCACCGTCTCCTTGCCCAGGTAGTGGTCGATGCGGAAGGTCTGCGCCTCGCTGAAGACCGCGCCAACGGCGTCGTTGATGCCCGCGGCGCTGCGCGAGTCCTTGCCGATGGGCTTTTCCAGGACTACGCGCGCATTGCCGCTGTTGAGGCCGGCGTCGCGCAGGCGCGAGCACAGGTCGACGAACAGGCTCGGACTGGTGGACAGATAGAACACGCGGATGCGGTCTTCGCCGGACTGCTTGAGCAGGGTCGCGAACTCCTCCCAGCCCTCGTCCTTGGTCGCATCCAGGGGGCGGTAGTCCAGCAGCTGCAGGAAGGCCGGCAGGCGCGCGCGCAGCAGCGTGTCGCCCTCGGCGATTTTCTCCAGCGCCTCGCCGACCTTGGCGCGGTATTCGCTGCCATCCTGCGGATCGCGCGCCACGCCGATGATGCGGCTGTCCTGCGGGATCTGGCCATCGGCGTAGCGGCGCAGCAGACCCGGCAGCAGCTTGCGCAACGCCAGATCGCCGGTGCCTCCGAAGATCACCAGGTCAAAGCTGTCCACGGGTACGGTCTTGGCGGTCACGGCACGGCCTTGTCGATGAAGGAAGAAAACGCGCAAGACGATACCACCGCGCTACCACGCCTCCCAGTCCTGGCGCTGTTGGACTGGTCGATTCGTCCTGGATTGAAGCCTTGGTATCGCATTGGTACTATTGAGGCATGCTTTCCGCCATTGCCACCGAATACGAGCGCCTGCAGTCGGCCGAAACCAGCCGCACACTGGCCTACCTGCGCCTGCGCCGCGCCTTGCAGCATCTCATCGACACCGGGGTGCTCGGTCCCGGCCATGGCCTGCCCAGCGAGCGCGACCTGGCCACCGGCCTGCAACTGTCGCGCGTGACGGTGCGCAAGGCGCTGTCGGGGCTGATCGACCAGGGACTGCTCAGCCAGCGGCAAGGCGCAGGCACCTTCGTGTCCGAACGCATCGTGCGCAGCTTCTCGCGCCTGACCAGCTTCACCGATGACCTGCGCGAACGTGGGCTCAATCCCCAGGTCACCTTCCTGGAACGCAGCCTGGGAGAGGTGACCCCCGAAGAAGCCATGGCGTTGAATCTCTCGCCCGGCAGCGGCGTGGTGCGGCTGTATCGACTGCGGCACGTGGATGGCGCGCCCATCGCCGCCGAACGCACGTTGGTGCCGCACGCCCTGTTGCCCGATCCGCAACGCATCGGCGCCTCGCTGTACGAGGCGCTGGATACCTATGGCCACCGCCCGCGCCGCGCACTGCAGCGCCTGCGCGCCGTCGCGCTGGATGCCGAGCCCGCACAGCTGCTCCAGCTCGACGCCGGTGCCCCCGGCCTGCTGGTCGAGCGCCGCGCCTTTCTCGCCGACGGGCGTGTAGTGGAATTCACCCGTTCGTTCTATCGCGGCGATGCCTACGATTTCGTGGCGGAGCTGCAGAGCGAATAGTCCCTGCGGTCGTTTCAATCCACGGCCAGCGGTCGCCGCTGACCAGCCGAGAGCAGGCGTTGGGCATCCACGCCGATCTCGTCGAAGATCGCGGTGATCCGCTCGATCGCCTGTTGTGCCTGCTTGGCGTCCTCCGCCTGTTCGAGGATGGCGGTCGCCTCGGCGGCGCAGGCATCGAAGAACGTCTGCTCCAACGGAGCCGGCCCATGCGTGGCGATCGTTTCGTGCAGGGCATCAAGCCGCTGGCTGAGGTCTTCCCAGGTCATTGGTTGCATCTCCGGGCATGGAACCGGTGTTGTCCGTGCGTACTGCAGCGCGCCGGTGAGGATTGGTCCGGAACGCTGCGCTGGGTCGGATGGTCGAACGACCAGGACGCGGGTTCTATGGAGGGCGCGCCTGGATCCAACGCGAAGATGCCGTCGGGCGCGTTCTGCAGTCGTGAGCGAAATGTAAGCGGGGATTTCGCGCACGATTCACGTCGTTCTACCAAGACTCGGGCCAAGTTCACGCTTACGTACCGACGCGCCTCCGCGCCTCGGTGCTGCCCCGGCCACATCAGAATGCGGTGCCGGATGGGTCAGGCTTCGCGAATGAAGAAGTAACCGCTCTTCCCGTGCCGGCCGATCCGGCAACCACCTGCAAGCGCATCACGCTTCCCGCGATCCCCGGTCGCCGTGCGCCGCCGGAGGTCGCGTTCCCCCAAACGCAGGCCCAGGGAGCTGCCATGAACGCGATTCTCGATTTCCGTACCGCACCCGCGCTCGACCGCGCGGGCCTGTCGATGCAGGCCCCGGCGGTCACGCCGCTGTTCATCGATCAAGCGCGCGCGCCGCACGAGCGCGCCAGCGTGGAGTATTTCGGCCGTCGCCTGGCGGGACTGATGGGCCGCGACTTCCGGCTGCGCGCACTGCCGGGACTGCCGGGCTATTTCATTCCCATGGAGACCCTCACCCGCGAACAGGCCGCCATGCGCGGCATCACCAGCGGTGAACACATCTTCGGTGGCGTGGTGCCGCATGCCTTCGTGGCCACCAAGGTGATCAGCCATGGCCTGGTCGAAGCGCCGGGAGACGTGCCGGAGGGTTGGGCGCCTGGGCTGGGCAGTGCGCTAGGTAGCGCGGTCCTGCCCGGTTTCGCCGCGTTTACCCCGGACGACCTGATCCAGGCGGTCTCCCGCCTGCTGCCGATGGGACGTGTGCGCTGCAAACTGGCCCACGCACGCGGCGGCAATGGACAACAGGTGGTGGATTCGCTGCAGGCGCTGGATGCGTGGCTGGCTACCGTGCCGCTCGGACAGATCGACGAGGGCGTGGTTGCCGAGCTCAACCTGGAGCAGGCGCAGACCTTCAGCATTGGCCAGGTGGAAGTGGGCGGGCATTGCATCGCCTATTTCGGTACCCAGTGCACCGTGGAGAACCCGCGCGGCGAGACGGTCTACGGCGGCTCGACGCTGCGCGTGGCCCGTGGCGGACTGGACCAGCTGCAACACGTGCCGTTGCCGCCGCAGGCCGCCGACGCCATCGCCAAGGTGCAGCACTACGAAGCCCAGGTGTCCGAGGCCTATCCAGGCTTCTTCGCCTCGCGCCGCAACTACGACGTGGTCCATGGGCGCGATGGCGACGGTTGGGAGCACTGCGGCGTGCTCGAGCAGTCCTGGCGCTTCGGCGGGGCGAGCCCGGCCGAGATCCTGGCATTGGAGACATTGGTGACCCAGCCAGAGGTGCCATGGCTGGACGCGATGACCTGCGAGGTCTGGGACGATGTCCCGGCACCGGCCGACGCGGAGGTCTATTTCCGGGGTGAAGTCGCTTCACTCGGGACCCTGACCAAATACGCTAGGGTCGTGCGCGATGGACGTGACCCTTGAACACATCGGCTTTGATGTAGAGCACGACCGGCTCGCCGGGACCCTGCTGGCACCGGCCCGGGCCTTGCCCGGCGTGTTGTTCGTCCACGGCTGGGGCGGCAGCCAGGACCATGACCTGGCGCGTGCGCGCGAGGCTGCAGGTCTGGGCGTGGTCTGCATGACCTTCGACCTGCGGGGCCACGACGGCGATGCACAGATGCTCGAGCGGGTCACCCGGCAGCAGAATCTGGACGACCTGCTGGCGGCGTACGACTGGTTCGTCAAGCAACCCAATGTCGATCCCGATGCGATCACCGTGGTGGGGATCAGCTATGGCGCGTATCTGGGGGCGATCCTGTCTTCGCTGCGGCCGGTGCGCTGGCTGGCGCTGCGCACGCCAGCCCTCTACAAGGACGAAGGCTGGGAGCTGCCCAAGCGCCAGCTGCATCAGGATCCGGATCTGATCCCCTTCCGTCACCGTCAGGTGCCGTGGAAGGACAATCGCGCACTGCGCGCCTGCGCCGAGTTTCGTGGCGACGCGCTGATCGTCGAGGCCGAGCTGGACCAGATCATTCCGCACCAGGTGATCGAGAACTACATGTCCGCCTTCACCCGTGCGCGCTCGCGCACCTCGCGCGTGATCGCCGGCGCGGACCACGGCTTCTCCGAAAAGCCGGTCCAGCGCACCTACACCGCGGTGCTGGTGAAGTGGCTGACCGAAATGGTCGTCGGCGCGCGCGAGCACGCCGCACGCGAGAAGATCAACGAGCGCAAGCGGGTGCGCGATGGACAGGCGGCTTCTGCCTCGCACTGATTGCGAGGCCGAGCATTGCGGCTTGACGATTTTTTGGGAATCGGCTTTTTGAGCAAACGCTTTCCTGCCGCGCCCAGCCCGCGTTCTTTGCGCTTGCAGAGCAAAGCTAAGCGAAGAATCACGGTACGCGTGGCACGCCGCGCCTCCATGCGTGGCGCCCTCATGGGTCTTGACCTCATCTCTTCGCCGTGCGTTATAGAGGGGTTCGGAGCAGAGACGAAGGGAAGCCTCGTGGCCCTTGCTTCTGCTTCGGCTGTTGCTGTTGCACTTTGCTCCGTATGTCTGAGCCGTAAAGCGAGCCGAGCATCGGAGAAGAAGACGGCCGCAGAGTCGCCCTGTTTGAGCGCAGCGAGTTTGGGCGACATGCCGTCTTCTTCGAGAAGCGCAGGGGACCGCCGCGTCGCGGCGGCGAGTGTCCCGGCGAGAGGCGGTTTTGCTTCCTTTTGACAAGACAAAAGGAAGTCGCGCCGATAGGCGCGAAAGCCTTTGCCTTCAGAGGAAAAGATAGGGGCTCCCGGGAAAACCGGGAGTCCAAGACAAACAGGCTCGCTAGCGTTAGCGCGCACATCGCGCCAACCCTCAGCAGCGGCTTATTCCCGCTTGCCCCGCAACCGCTCCAGCACCCCTTCCAGCGTGTCCAGATCGGTGTAGTGGATCATCAGCTTGCCCTTGCCATTGCGGCCGTGGGCGATGACCACCGAGGTGCCCAGGGTCTCGGACAGCTCGTTCTGCAACGAGGCGATGTCGGCCTGGGGGGCGAGCTTGGCCGGCTTCTTCTTGCCGTTGGCCGGGACCCGGCCGGCGGCGAACTGCGAGGCGCGATGTTCGACCTCGCGCACCGACCAGCCCTGGTCGGCGGCCTCGGCGGCCAGCTTGCTGGCCAGCTCGGGCGAGAGCGTCAGCAGGGCGCGGGCGTGGCCCATCTCCAGGCGGCGCGCCTCCAGTAGATGGCGGATGGCCGGCGGCAGTTCCAGCAGGCGCAGCAGATTGGACACCGCCGCGCGCGAACGCCCGACCGCCTCGGCCGCCTGGCCATGGGTCAGCGAGAATTCGTTTATCAGCCGTTGCAATGACTGCGCCTCTTCCAGCGGGTTGAGGTCCTCGCGCTGGATGTTCTCGATCAGCGCCATGGCGATGACCGTGCGGTCGTCCAGCTCGCGCACCACCACCGGGACCTCGGCCAGGCCGGCCAGCTGCGAGGCGCGCCAGCGGCGCTCGCCGGCGACGATCTCGTAACCGCCGGTGTCCACCGCGCGCGCCACGATCGGCTGGATCACGCCCTGGGCGCGGATCGAATCGGCCAGCTCGTCCAGCTTGGCCGGGTCCATCGCCTGGCGCGGCTGGTAGCGGCCGGGCTGCAGCTCGCCCACGGGGACCGTGCGCAGGGTTTCGCCAGGCTGGACCTCGGTCGGTGGCGTCTCGGCTCCTTTGGGGCCAAGCAGCGCTTCCAGGCCGCGGCCCAGGCCGCGCTTCTTCGGGGCGGACATCAATAGTTCTCCATGGGCGGGGGAGCGGGTCGCAACCGCTCCTGCTGGCGTCGGATGATCTCCCCGGCCAGGCCGAGGTAGGCCACGCCACCGCGCGAGGCGCGGTCGTAGCCGACGATGCTCTGGCCGTGGCTGGGGGCTTCGGCCACGCGCACGTTGCGCGGGACGATGGTGCGGAAGACCTGGTCGCCGAAATGCTCGGTCAGTTCGGCCGACACGGCGTTGGCCAGGTTGTTGCGCACGTCGAACATGGTGCGCAGCACGCCCTCGATCTCCAGCCTGGGGTTGAGCCGGCCACGGATGGCGGCGATGGTATCCATCAGCGCGCTCAGGCCCTCCAGTGCGTAGTACTCGCACTGCATCGGGACCAGGACCGAGTCGGCGGCGGTCAAGGCGTTGAGGGTCATCAGCGACAGCGCGGGCGGGCAGTCGATGATGATCCAGTCATAGTCGGCCCGCAGCGGCTCCAGTGCGGTCTTCAGGCGCTGCTCGCGGCCTTCGGCATCCATCAGCTGGATCTCGGCGGCGGTCAGGTCGATGTTGGCCGGGATCAGGTCGAAGTCCTCGCCGGTGCGCACGATCGCATCGCGCGCCGGCGCTTCCTGCAGCAGCACCTCGAAGGTCGAGGCCTCGATCTCGCGCTTGTCCACGCCGCTGCCCATGGTCGCGTTGCCCTGGGCATCCAGGTCGACCAGCAGCACCCGCTGCGGGGTATGTGCCAGTCCGGCGGCCAGGTTGACGGCGGTGGTGGTCTTGCCCACGCCACCCTTCTGGTTGGCGATGGCGATGATCCTGGCCATGCGGCGGCGTTCCTCGGGAAGGGGGCGGGTCAGGGATTATGCGGGTTTCACCCCGGCGCGTCCCACTGTGACCAGGTGGCGTTCGCCCTCCTGGCCGGGCACGGACAGCGGCTCGGTGCCGACCAGCGCCCAGCCGGCGGGCAGGGCCGCGATTTCCTCGTGGGGCATCACGCCCTTCATCGCCAGCAGTGTGCCGCCGGGTTTGAGCAGGTGCCCGCCCACCGCGATGATCCCGGCCAGGGTGTCCAGGGCGCGGGCGGTGAGATGGTCGTAGGCGGCCGGTTCGTCCACCGCCTCGGCGCGCGACTCGGCCACGCGGGCGTTACCCAGCTTGAGCTGGCGCACGGCCTCGCGCAGGAACCGGGCCTTCTTGCCGTTGCTCTCCACCAGGGTGACCTGCAGATCCGGGTGGGCGATGGCCAGCGGAATGCCGGGCAGGCCGGGGCCGGTGCCCAGGTCGGCCAGGGTGCCGTGGGAAACGAAGCGATGCATAGCCAGCGAGTCGAGCAGGTGGCGGGTCACCATCTGCCGCGGGTCGCGCACGGCGGTGAGGTTGTAGGTGCCGTTCCAGCGCACCAGCAGGGCCAGGTAGGCCAGCAGCGGGGGCGCCAGATCGGTGGACAGGCCGAGGTCGGCCAGCCCGTCGCGCAGCAGCGCATCCAGGCCAGGGGGCAGGGAATCAGGAGTCATCGCCGCCGATTATCGCAGGGCGGCGTGCTGGCGGAGCGCTCAATCGCCAGGCCGCCTGCGCCAGGCCACGGCTGCCAGATACTCGGGGCGGGGCTGCCACTGGTGCAGGCTCCAGTCATCGGGCGCGCCCAGCGCCGCATCGCACGCAACCAGTCGCAGGGGGCCGGCATCCAGGGTGGCTGTGTCCATCGGGGCGAAGGCCAGGCGCTCCAGACCAAAGGAAATGCCGTGACCATGCGCCTTGAGCACGGCCTCCTTGGCGCACCACAGGCGCAGGAAGGCGACCTCGCGGACCGCCTCGGGCAACGCCGCCAACGCCTGGGCCTCGGCCGGCGCGAAATAGCGTTCGGCCAGCGCCAAGGCGTTGGGACGCGGACGCAGCCGCTCCAGATCGGTGCCCAGCTCCACCCCTGGTGCGGTGGCCAGCAGCAGTCCCTGGCCGCTGTGGCTCCAGCCGACGTCGTGCCCGGCCAATGGGCCGTGCAGGCGTGGTCGGCCGCGGGCATCGCGGGCCAGCGGGAGGGTTCCTGCGGGCAAGGCGAACCAGTTCTCGAGCAGCGGACGTGCCAATGGTTCGCCCGATCCGCGCATCGGATAGGCGCTCCACCACACCTGCAGCGGGCCGATCGACCAGCGGCGGCCCGTGTCCTCATCTGGTTCAGGGATGTGCATGCGTCGCCCGACGGCTTGCGAAAGTCCCGGCATGTAGGCGTCGGGCATGTGAAGGCCGCAACGGCCGCATTGCCGCAAATGCCTGTTTTAGAGGGGTTTTGATCATCTCTGAACCCGTGTCGTATACGACGGTTTCACGCCAGCGGCGGCCAAATCGTCCCGCACCCCACAGCGCGGGGCATCGAAACCCATCAAACGAGGAGAACGGCAATGGGCATCATTATTTGGCTGATCGTGGGCGGCATCGTGGGCTGGCTGGCCAGCATCATCATGCGTCGTGACGCCCAGCAGGGCATCATCCTGAATATCGTCGTCGGCATCGTCGGTGCAGCCATTGCTGGCTTCCTGGGCGGCGGCAGCATCAATGCCGGCATCACCGTGGGGACCTTCCTGTGGTCGCTGCTTGGCGCGGTGATCCTGCTGGCCATCGTCAACCTGTTCACCCGCAAGAGCGTGCGTTAAACGCACGACGCGCAGTTCGACGAGGTGGAAGAGCCCGGGCTTTGCCCGGGCTTTTCTTTTGCGGATGCTGAACCCACAGGCTCAACCGAGCTCGACCCAGGCCGGCGCATGGTCGCTGGGACGCTCCCAAGTGCGGGGTTCACGGTCGATGCCGGCAGCGCTCGCGCGCGCCTTTAGGGCGTCGGAGACCAGGGTCAAATCGATGCGCAAGCCCAGGTTGCGGCGGAAACCGGCCATCCGGTAATCCCACCAGCTGAAGATCCCGGCCTCCTCGCTGTGCAGACGGAAGGCGTCGTGCAGGCCCAGATCCAGCAGCGACTGCAGCGCGCCGCGCTCGGCGGTGGAGGTGAGGATGTGGTCTTCGTTCCACACCGCCGGGTCATGCACGTCACGCGCGTCCGGGGCGATGTTGAAGTCGCCCAGCACCACCAGCTGCGGATGCACGGCCAGCTCGGCCTTGATCCATTCGCGCACCGCTTCCAGCCAGCGCAGCTTGTAGCCGTACTTGTCGGTCCCCACGTCCTGGCCGTTGACCACGTACAGGTTGATCACACGAACGCCATCGATGGTGCCGGCGATCACGCGCTTCTGTTCGTCCTCGAAGCCGGGAATGCCGACCTGCACGTCCTGGATCTGGCCGCGCGCCAGCAGGGCCACGCCGTTGTAGGTCTTCTGCCCGGAAAACACGCTGCGATAGCCGGCCGCGACCAAGGCCGCATCCGGGAACTTGTGGTCCTCCAGCTTGGTTTCCTGCAGGCCGACCACATCCGGTGCGAAGTCGCGCAGCCACTGTTCCAGGTGCGGCAGGCGCACGTTGAGCGAGTTGACGTTCCAGCTGGCGATCTTCATGGCGGTGCGCGGGGCGGCGGCGAGGGCGGCACAGCCTAACCCACCGGCACCGAGCCCATCGGTACACTGGCCCGATGAAGACCCTGCGTCCCTATCTCGACAAGCGGCCCGTGCTGGGCCAGCGCGTGTATGTGGATCCGGCCTGCACCGTCATCGGCGACGTGGAACTGGGCGACGATGTCTCGGTGTGGCCGGGCACGGTGATCCGCGGTGACGTCAACCACGTGCGCATCGGCGCGCGGACCAACGTGCAGGACGGCACGATCATCCACGTCAGTCACGCCAGTCCCTACAACAAGGGCGGCTATCCCACCCTGATCGGGCAGGATGTGACCCTCGGCCACGGCACCATCATCCATGCCTGCACCATTGGCGATGCCTGCCTGATCGGCATGGGCGCCTGCATCCTGGACGGGGCGGTGATCGCGCCCAACGCCTTCATCGCGGCCGGCGCGGTGGTCGGGCCGGGCAAGCAGGTCGGCAGCGGCGAACTGTGGGTCGGCAACCCGGCACGACTGGCGCGCAGGCTTTCGGACCAGGACCTCGAAGGCCTGCTGTACTCGGCCCAGCACTACGTGCGGCTCAAGGACCAGTACCTGGCCCAGGACAACGACTGACCGCCTTGTCAGCCGCGCCCGCGTCGGGCGACACTCGGCGCCTGGGCATGGGGATGCCTGCAAGGACGAAAGGGGAAGAGATGACGCAGACCAAGCTCCGTGGCCTAGTGGCCGCGTGGATGATGGCGCTCGCCGTTCCGGCGCTGGCACAGCAAACACCGGACGATACGGTGCGCCAGCTCGTGGACGGGCTGCACTTCCGCAGCGGCGAGATCGCGGTGGAGCAGGCCGCGGTGCATTTCAACCTGGGTGACCAGTTCCGCTATCTGGACAAGGCCGACACCCGCAAGGTGCTCGAACAGCTGTGGGGCAACCCGGAAGACGACAGCGTGCTGGGCATGGTCGTGCCGACCCGGCCGGCGCTGGACGAAGCAGGCAGCTGGGCCGTGGTGGTCACCTATGACGATGAGGGCTATGTCTCCGACGAGGACGCCTCCAAGATCGACTACGACGCCCTACTCAAGGACATGCAGGACGGCACGCGCGAGGCCAATGCCGAACGCGAAAAGGCCGGCTACGGCCGGGTCGACCTGGTCGGCTGGGCGGTGCCCCCGCGCTACGACGCGTCCAGCAAGAAGCTCTACTGGGCCAAGGAGCTGGCGTTCAACGGCGAACCGACCCATACGCTCAACTACGACATCCGCGTGCTCGGGCGCCATGGCTACCTCAGCCTCAACGCGGTGTCGGGGATGGACGAGCTGCCGCAGGTGCAGGCCGGGATGCAGCAGCTGCTGCCGATGACCGAGTTCGACCCCGGCGCGCGCTACGCCGACCACAACGCTTCCACCGACAAGGTCGCCGCCTACGGCGTGGCGGCGTTGATCGGTGGCGGCCTGGCCGCCAAGACCGGTTTGCTGGCCAAGCTCGGGTTGATCCTGGCCAAGCTGGGCAAGCTGCTGATCTTCGGCCTGATCGCCGCAGGCGCGGCGATCAAGAAGTTCCTCTCTTCGCGCAAGGACCGGGCATCGGCCACGGTGCGCTAGGGCCGGGTGGCGGCTTCCAGCGCGGCGAGGTAGGCCATCGCCTCGCCGCGCGAGGCGCCGCACATCGCCGCCTGCGGCCGCAGGCGGGCGCAGACCGCAGGCCGCTCGGGCTGGCCGAAAATCATGCAGCGCAGGTCGGCATCCAGCTGCACGCAAGGCACCCCGGCCGGCTTGCCCTGCGGCATGCCCGGGATGGGTGAGCTGATCGACGGGGCGGTGCAGCAGGCCGCGCAGCCGGTGCGGCAGGGCAGGTCGGATCCGGACATGACGCCAGTCTAGTGCGTGGCCGCGTCGCCACCCGGGATGGGCAAGCGTGGCCGGGGCCGTTACAGTCGGCCGGCACCATGGATGGACACCAGGCAAGCAGGGACGATGCAGCGCGAGGCGAGTGAGACGGGGAAGGGGATGAGCGCAGTGCCGCAGGCCGCCACGCAGGTCCCGGTCCTGGACACCTATCGAGAAGTGGTCACGCCCGAAGGCGTGGCCCTGCAGTTGCCGACCGCCGGGCCGGTGCCGCGCGCGATCGCCTGGGGCGTGGACCTGGTGGTGCGCGTGGCCCTGATGCTGGTGGTCTCGCTGCTGCTGGCCCTGCTGGGCAAGCTGGGCGCCGGGCTGACCGCCATCGCCAGCTTCCTGATCCAGTGGGCCTACATGATCGTGCTGGAAGCCCTGTGGCATGGCCAGACCCTGGGCAAGCGGGCGATGCGCCTGCGCGTGGTCCAGGCCAACGGCGCGCCGATCGGCTGGCTGGCCTCGATCACCCGCAACCTGTTGCGCGTGGTGGACATGCTGCCCTTCGCTTACGCCACCGGGCTGGTGGTGAGCCTGATCGACCCGTCCGCACGCCGCCTGGGTGACCTGGCCGCCGGGACCGTGGTGGTGCATGCCGAATACACCGAGGCCGGCGCGCGGGCGCCGGTCAACGCCCTCTACGTGCCGCAGGTCGCCCTGCGCCCGGCCGAGCAAGCGGCCATCGTCGCCTTCGGTGAGCGCGCGCCGGGGCTCACCCCAGAGCGCCAGGCCGAACTGGCCGACCTGGTCGAGCCACTCACCGGCGCGCGTGGCGCACCGGGCGTGCTGCGGTTGTTCGGCATGGCCAACTGTTTGTTGGGACGGCGATGAAACAGGAGCAGTTCATCGCCCGCCACCAGCACGAATGGGTGGAGCTGGAGCACTGGCTGCGCACCCGCGCCGACGCGCGTCGTGCCCAGGACACACGCAACACCGATGCGTTGGGCGATGAGGCGGTCCCGCAGCGTTACCGGCGCATCGCCCAGCAGCTGTCGCTGGCGCGCCGGCGTGGCTACAGCCCGCAGGTCACCGCCCGCCTGCAGGCCTTGATGGAACAGGGCCACCAGGTGCTTTACCGGACCCCGCCGGTGCGTTGGCGCGCGGCGCTGGAATTCCTGCTGGCGGGGTTTCCTCGACTGGTGCGCAGCGAGGCCGCTTGCATGTGGGCCTCGCTGGCGTTGTTCGCGCTGCCGCTGGTGGGCATCGCGGTGCTGCTGCAGGTCCGGCCCGAACTGATCCACGCGCTGATCGACCCACGCCAGCTGGCGCAGATGGAGCGGATGTACGACCCGTCCAATGCCCGCATCGGCCGCGACAGCGGCAGCGACTGGACGATGTTCGGTTACTACATCATGCACAACACCGGGATCGGCCTGCAGACCTTCGCCAGCGGCCTGCTGGTGGGCGTGGGCAGCATCGTGGTGCTGATCAGCAACGGGCTGACCATCGGGGCGGTGGCCGGGCATCTGACCCGGATCGGCTCGGGCGGACCGTTCTGGAGTTTCGTGTGCGGGCATGGCGCCTTCGAGCTGACCGCCATCGTGATCGCCGGCGGCGCCGGGCTGCAGATGGGACTGCACTGGCTGGCGCCGGGCCGGCGCAGCCGCGGGCAGGCGTTGGTCCAGGCCGGGCTCAAGGGCGCGCGGCTGTGCCTGGGCGTGGCCTTCATGCTGCTGGTGGCGGCCTTCATCGAGGCCTTCTGGTCCTCGATTGCCAGCGTCCCGTACCCGGTCAAGTACGCGGTGGCCGCGGTGCTGTGGACCGGCGTGCTGACCTGGCTGTGGCGCGGCGGGCGCGGGCTGGATGCGGGGCAGGCCGATGCGCGCTGAGCATCTGACTGTCGAGCTGCGCGCCCGTTCGCCGTGGGAAGCGGTGGAACTGGGCACCGCGCTGGTCCGGCGCCACGCCCGCGCGGTTTGGGCGCCGTGGCTGTGGGTGGCCGTGCCGGTCTTCGTGCTGGTCAACACGGCCGCCTGGGCGCTGTCCATGCCGCTGGCCTCGTGCCTGGCGCTGTGGTGGATCAAGCCGCTGCTGGACCGCGTGCCGCTGTTCGTGATCTCGCGCGGGGTGTTCGGGCAGACGCCGACCACGCGCCAGACCCTGGCCGCCCAGTTGCGCTGGGGCTGGGGACCGATGCTGGGCTATCTCACCTGGCGCCGCTTCAGCCCGGCGCGTGCGCTGTACCTGCCCATCGAACTGCTGGAAGGCGAGCGCGGTCCGCGCCTGCGCCAGCGGCGCGCGGTGCTGGGCGCCACCGTCTACGGCAACGCGATGGTGCTGGCCCTGGTGTGCCTGGCCTTCCAGCTGGCGGTGGCACTGGCCTGCGTGGCGCTGGTGTTCCTGTTCGTGCCGGTCGACTACCTGCCCGAGGCCGCACGCGCAGGCCTGGCCTTGCTGCGCGATCCGCCGCTGTGGGCGCAGTTGGGGCTCAACACGGCCTTCTGGATCGGCGTGGGCGCGATCGAGCCGTTCTTCGTCGGCGCCGGGTTTGGGCTGTACCTCAACCGGCGCACGCAGATCGAGGCCTGGGACGTGGAGATCGCCTTCCGCCGCCTGCGCCAGCGGCTGCAGGCCGCCTCGACCGGCTTCGTGCTGGTGCTGTGCCTTGTAGGGTTTGTCGGGCCGTCGCGCGCGCAGGCCCCCGCGCCCGGGCAGGCGCCGCCGCCCGGCGTCGAGCAGGTGTTCGGTCAGGCGCGCGTGGACGATCACGCGTTTCGCAAGGCCGTGGATACCGCGTATCACGACCCGCTGATCGACCGCCACCGCACCGACCGGCACTGGCAGCGCCGGCCGCAGGACGCGCCCGAGCCGATCCAGCGCGAGGCGCCGGACCTGTCCTGGCTGCGGGGCCTGCAGGGCGTGCTGGCCTTCATCGGCGAGTGGGGGTTGTGGATCCTGCTGGCGCTGGTGGTGATTTTCGTCCTGGCCAGCGCCAGGCACTGGTGGCCGTGGATGCGCGGGGTGCGTGCGCCGCGCGCCGTGCCGAGCGAGGCCACTTCCAGCGCCATCGAACTTCCCGAGGTCCTGCCCGAGGACATCGCCACCCAGGCCCGCGCGCTGTGGCGCGACGGCCACCGGCGCCGTGCCCTGGCCCTGCTGTACCGGGCCAGCGTGGAGGCGATGACCGCGCGCGCTGGCGTGGTCCTGCCGCCGGGGGCGACCGAGTCGCAGTGCCTGCGTGCCTCGCGCCGACAGCCCGAGGACGCCGACCGCAGCCTGTTCGCGCGCATGGTGCGGGTGTGGCAGCTGGCGGCCTATGCCCAGCGCCTGCCCGACGATGCCGATTTCGAGGCGCTGGTGGGCGACCTGCAGGCCAGCTACCGGTGGCGCGCATGAGCGAGACCACGCGCGGGGCGAAGGGCGGGCTGATCGCGCTGGCGGTGGGCACGTGCGTGTTCGTGCTGGTGGCGTGGTTCGTCCACACCTACGAGCGGGTGGAGCGAACCGTGACCCTGCCGCCGGTGGGCGAGGCGGCGTGGAATCCGCTCTACGTGCTCAAGCAGGCGCTCAAGGCCGACGGCGTGCGGGTCGAGTCGCGTCCACGTTTCAATCTGCCGGTGTCCGCGCTGGGGCCACGCGACACGCTGGTCCTGCTCGACGACCCGCGCTACCTGGATGCCGCGCGCGCGCAGGCGCTGCTGGACTGGGTGGCGCGCGGCGGGCACCTGGTCGTGCGCACGCCGCCCGGTGCCCGCCTGTCCCAGCATGAGGCCATGCCGGTGCTGGATGCACTGGGACTGCAGGTCAAGGACCCCGGAGCATGCGAGCCCTTCCAGGTTGAGGGAGACGAGCGCCACGTGGAGTTCTGTCGCGCGCGGCGCTTCGTCTTTGCCGAAGTCGAGCCCGAGCTGTCGTGGGGCAACCTGCGCGACGGCTATGTCTATGCGCGCCTGACCCATGGCCAGGGCCATGTGGACGTGCTGGCCGATGTGGATTTCCTTGGCAATGGCACGCGTGCCCGCGGTGACCGACCGGCCAGCGGTGGACTGCACGACATTCCCCATCGCGTGCTGGCCCGGCAGATCCTGGCGCCCAACTACGGCCAGGGCACCATGCACCTGGTTTACGCCGTGCAGATGCCCTCGCTGTGGCGCACCGTGCTGGCGCGCGGCTGGCCTGTGTGGGTGCCGTTGCTGGTGGCGTTGCTGGGCTGGCTGTGGGCGCGTGCGCAGCGCTTCGGGCCGCCGCTCCCGGCGCCCCAGCCGGCGCGCCGCTCGCTGCTGGAGCACGTGCGCGCCAGTGGCGAGCACCTGTACCGCTACGGCAAGGGGCCGCTGCTCTACGCGGCCGCGCGCAAGGCCTTCCTGATGCGTCTGCGGCGCCGGGATCCGGTGGCCGCCGCGCTCAGTGGCGAGCCCCAGGTGGATGCGCTGGCCCGCCGCTTCGGCCTGCCGGCCGCGCGCCTGCGGCGCGCGCTGCAGGTGCCCACCCAGCGCGAGCGCCGCGAATTTGCCGACCGAATCTCCCTGTTGATGCACATGAGGAACCGACTATGAGCGAACCGTCCGACACCCCCGCCAGCGCCGACGCGTCCATCGCCGAGCGCGTGGGCGCGGTGCGCGAGGAGGTCGCCAAGGCCTTCATCGGCCAGCCCGAGGTGCTCGACCAGATCCTGATCGCGCTGCTGGCCGGTGGCCACGTGCTGATCGAAGGCGTGCCCGGGCTGGGCAAGACCCTGCTGGTGCGGGCGCTGTCGCGCGCGCTGTCGCTGGACTTCGCCCGCGTGCAGTTCACCCCGGACCTGATGCCCAGCGACGTGTCTGGCCATGCGGTGTTCGACCCGGGCAGCCAGCGCTTCGAGATCCGCCGCGGCCCGGTGTTCACTCATCTGCTGCTGGCCGACGAGATCAACCGCGCCCCGGCCAAGACCCAGTCGGCGCTGCTGGAGGCCATGCAGGAGGGGCAGGTCACCATCGAAGGCCAGTCCTTCCCGCTGGCGCCGCCGTTCCTGGCGCTGGCCACGCAGAACCCGGTCGAGCAGGAAGGCACCTATCCCCTGCCCGAGGCGCAGCTGGATCGCTTCCTGCTGAAGGTGCTGATCGGCTATCCGGACCTGGAAGACGAGAAGCGCATGGTCGATGCGGTCACCACCGGGCGCCGGGCCGGGGATTTCGATCTGTCGCGCGTGCAGTGTGTGGCCGGGGCCGAGGACGTGGTGGCCCTGCAACAGGCCACCGCCGCAGTGCAGGTGGACACGCAGGTGATCGACTACGCGGTACGGCTGGTCGCGGCCACGCGTGGTTGGCCGGGCATCGCCCTGGGGGCCGGCCCGCGCGGCAGCATCGCGCTGGTGCGCGCGGCGCGTGCGCAGGCGCTGTTGAACGGGCGCGACTTCGTGGTGCCCGACGATGTGCGCGAGGTCGCGCTGCCGGCCCTGCGCCATCGCATCGCCCTGGCGCCGGAACTGCAGATCGAGGGGCAGTCGCCGGACACGGTGCTCGGCGCGCTGCTGGCCAAGGTGGAGGCGCCGCGCAAGTGAGGCCGAGCGCCATCTGCACAGGTGGGAGCCACCCTGGTGGCGAGGAGCTTTCGCTTGAACGCGCCATCGCCGCCATGGCGGCTCCCACCAAGACGGTTCCGCGATGAGGCCAGCGCCGCTGCTGATCGCCTTGCTGTGCGCCTGGGGCCTGTCCGGGCTGGCGGTGCTCTACGCCGGAATGCCGCTGGTTGCCTGGCAGGCCACCGGTGCGGCGCTGGTGCTGCTGGCGCTGGCCGATGCTGTCTTCCTCTGGCGCCGGCCCACCCCGCAGGTCAGCCGCCAGGTGCCCGAAGCATTGGCCCTGGACCTGGAGCGTGAGGTGCGTCTGCGTATCGCCTCGCCGGGGCGCGCGCAGCGGCTGGCGGTGTTCGACCTGCATCCGGGCGGCTGGCCCTCGCAGGGGCTGCCGCGCAAGGTGGCGGTCGCGCGCGACGAGGCGGTGGAGTTCGCCTACCGCCTGCGCCCGGTGGCGCGCGGCGATGCGTGGTTCTCCGGCGTGCAGCTGCGCCTGGGCTCGTCGCTGCGTTTGTGGCGCCAGTCGCGCGTGGCCGGCGCGCCGCAGGCGGTGCGCGTGTATCCAGACTTCGCACCGCTGGCGCGGCTGGCGCTGTTCAGTGCCGACCAGGCCTCGCGGCTGGTCGGCGCGCATCTCAAGCGCCGCCGTGGTGAAGGCACCGACTTCAACCAGATGCGCGAGTACCGCGTGGGCGACAGCCTGCGCCAGATCGACTGGAAGGCCACTTCGCGCGCGCAGAAGCTGATCTCGCGCGAGTACCAGGACGAGAAAAACCAGCAACTGGTGCTGGCCCTGGACACCGGCCGGCGCATGCTGGCGCGCGAGGACGGCCTGGCGCACTTCGACCATGCGCTCAACGCCGCGCTGGTGGTGGCCTACCTGGCCCTGCGCCAGGGCGATGCCGCCGGTCTGCTGGCGACTGGCGAGCAGCCGCGCTGGGTGCCGCCGCGGCGCGGTATGGGCGGCATCGACACTCTGCTGCGGGCGTCCTACGACCTGCAGCCGGCGGCCAGCGCCTGCGACTACCTGGCCCTGGCCACCGAGCTGTCGGCGCGCCAGCGCCGCCGCGCGCTGGTGATGTTGGTGACCAACGTGCGCGACGAGGACATCGAAGACCTGCTGGCCGCCGTGCACCTGCTGCGCCGCCGCCATCTGGTGTGCGTGGCCAGCCTGCGCGAAGGCGAACTGGATCAGGCGCTCGATGCCGAGGTCACCGACCTGCCCGGGGCCATCCAGGCCGGCGCGGTGGCCCGCTACCTGGAGCAGCGCGCCGCCGCCCACGACGCACTGCGCGGCCACGGCGTGATGGTGCTGGACGTCACCACCGCGCAACTGCCCGCCGCGCTGGTGGAGCGCTATCTGGCGGTCAAGCGCGAAGGACTGCTTTAGACGTCGCCTTGATCACGGCTGCACACCTTCAACGCGACGCGTGCTGCGCTTCTGGGTGCAACCCCTTTCATCACGCACAATTCAGTCGTTCACCCGGACCGTTGCGCCGTGTTTGTCACCCATCAGGAGATCAAATGATGCAATGGAAGTCTTCATTCGTGCTCGTTTCGTTGGCAGCCGTCGCCTGCCCCGCGTTGGCCCAGTCCGACCGCGAAGTGGTCGAGAGGATGGTGACGCGCTCGGCGAACGTCTGTCCGGGGCATAGCGCCGACCGGACCACGCCCACGGTCAAGGCCACGCCGGTGGCGGCACTACGGGTGATGCTGGAACGCGGGCTGGTGATGTGTCCGGACCGTCGGCTGGACGCCGATGCGCCCGCAGTGTTCTACGGCCGGGTTGGGGTGTTTGCATGGAATCCCGAGGTCAAGGCCAGCAGCGGGGTGATCGTCAAGCAGATCGATGCCATGACCCGTCAGGACGAGTACCCACCGCAAACGCTGGTGTGGGACACCAAGGGTCAGCCGCTCAAGCAGCGCACCGTGCCTGCCTTTGAAGCAAAGCCAGGTGCTGCTGTGCTGTACCACATCGAGTAAGCGGCTTGCGGCTGCGCTGAAGGCGGCATGCCAAGCGCGCAGTCGCGCAGTGTGCCAGCGCTCTGAGGTTATGCCCTGGTCGCTGACCTGGTACATGAGCGCCCGCGAGCGCGCGAGGGTTCTACCGGGAAGCGGCATCGCGGTATGTCCCCGGCAGGGCCGATTGGATCGGGCGCTGGACGCCGAGGTCACCGACCTGTCCGGGGCGATCCAGGCCGGTGCGGTGGCCCGCTACCTGGAGCAGCGCGCCGCCGCCCACGACGCGCTACGCGGCCACGGCATGATGGTGCTGGATGTCACCACCGCACAACTGCCCGCCGCGCTGGTCGAGCGCTACCTGGCGGTCAAGTGCGAGGGATTGCTCTGATTCCGCGCGCCTATGGGAGCCGGTTCAGCGGCGATGACGCTTCATCGGTAAAGCCTCATCGCCGCTGAAGCGGCTGCCACAGTGATTCTTCTGGCTTCAGGGTTTTGCATCCTCGCAATCCGCGCAGGCCAACCACGCAGCATCCTGCGGGTAGTCCAGCGTCATCACGAAGTGCTGCCAAAGATTGGCGCCGGCGGCGCCCACGACGGGAGCATCCATGTAGGCGCCGATCCCCTCGGCGCCAAATGTGCCCTCAGGGCGCTCGGTAAACCACACCGGACCGACCGACCAACCCGCAACCATCACGTTTGGAACGCGGATAATCCGCATGTGGCCTTGCACCGCGAGAAGTTCGTCGCCGTCATCGACCACGACCCAGTCCGGATGTTCTTGATGCCAGCGATCCAGAACGGCTTTGTCGATGTAAGAAGTGACGCCGAGGCCCTTCTCAGTCTGCAGCGTCATGGCCTCCTTTCCAGCCCGCGTCGGGGCGGCTGTAGCGCCCGTATCGAGCAGAAAATCTAGAGACTCACCAGCGATTTGAAGCTGGATTCTGGGGAGGCCAGATGCCTTTTCACCATCGCTGTTGCGGGGAAACGACATTGGGATGCTGCGGGTTCCAACTCCAGGTTTCCAACCGTCTGACTCGAGCCACAGGGCTTGTTTCGGATAGTCGAATGTCCAGATGAAGTGCGATAAATAGCCAGCGCCGAGATTCCCATCATCTGCGCCTACACCAACCCCTTTTGCAAGAAACGCAGACGCGCCACAAGGGCGCCCGGGAGCATCCGGTACACCTTTCCAAAGTGGCGATCGGAGTTCGACGACGGGAAGCGCTTCTCCATCTACATCGCACCTTCGAATTTTTAGTCCGACGCGCGCTGCCGCATTGGGATCAACGACGTACAGGCCGCTTCCGCCCGGGCCTCCAGTATCGACGACGAGCCGCAGCGAATGGCCATCCTGCGCACTGAGACGTGCAAAGAAATGCCCGGCCTCGTAATCGGTGGGAATCTTTTCGCGTGCGCGCGAAGTTGGAGCCAGTACGGCGAACACGAGGCAGGGCAGCAATGCAATCCGATGCATGGGGATCATCCGTGAGGGGTTGGCTAACAAGCAGGAGCATACATGCAGGCCACATGTACCTATTGTCTTGTCTCACTCGACCAGAAGTCGTGCATGTGCCGGAAGTTGACAGGCGTGAGCGTCTTGGCGGGCACGTGGCCGCCGTCGTGCAGCCGGGGAGTACAGTCAGAGGAGAAGATTGCATCGACCAAGGACGTGATGCGCAGTTTGTGTGGGAGCGCTTCAGCGGCGATGAGGCTTCACCGAGGAAGGCCCTGTCGCCGCTGAAGCGGCTCCCACATTGGTTGCGTGTGCGAACGCCGAATCAGGCGTAAAGCAGGCCCAGTGCCTCATCGACGATCGCGTGCGGCACAAACCGCGCGCTGTCGCGGGTGATGCGGCTGTCGTCCTCGCGGATGCCGATCCCGCAGGCGGCATCGCCGATCACCCAGCTGCCGATCAGCGGGTAGCGGCCGTCGAAGCCGACAAGCGGATGCGCGGCTTGCACGATGCACGGGCCGGCGTAGGGGCCTTCGCTTTCCTGCCAGCTCCCGTCGGCCAGGTGCAAGGCGATGTTGGCGCCCTCGCGCGAATGCAGCGGCTTGCGCACCCAGCCGGGCGTGAGCGGCGCGCCGTTGTCGAAGTGCGCCTCCAGCAGGTTGGGATGGCCGCGGTGGCGCGCCCACAACAGGGGCAGGATGCCCTTGTTGCTCAATACCGCCTTCCACGCCGGCTCCAGCAGCTGCAGGCCGGAGCCGGGCAGGGCGTGGCCGAACGCCTCGGCGAACAGGTCCTCCAGCGGATACAGCTTGAACAGTGTGCCGATCACCTCGTCATCGAGATTGGTGAAGCGGCCATCCTCCGATAGTCCCAGGTCTTCGATCGCGATGAACTCGCCGCGCAGCTGCGCCTGCATCGCGCAGTCGCGCAGGTAGGCCACCGTGCCCTGGTCTTCGTTGGAGCCGCGCACCGCAGCGAACATCAGCGGCCGCGGCAGGGCCGGTGCGATCTCGGCAAAGCGCGCCACCAGCGCCTCATGCAGCGAATTGAACTGGTCCGCGTGCGCCGACAGCCGTCCTGCGGCGCGCTGGTCTTCCAGCCATTGCCACTGGAAGAACGCGGCCTCGAACAGCGAGGTCGGCGTGTCGTAGTTCAGCTCGTAGAGCTTGGCCGGGCCGCGTCCGTCGTAGGCCAGGTCCAGCCGCCCGTACAGATGCGGTTGGCGCTGCTGCCAGCTGTCGGCGATCCACTGCCAGTAGGGTTGCGGGATCGCCAGCTGTTGCAGCTTGGCTTCGTCGCGCACGACCGCATCGACCAAGTCCATGGCCATGGCGTGCAGCTCGGCGCTGGGGTCCTCCAGATCGTCTTCGATCTGGCGCAGGCTGAACGCGTAATAGGCCGTCTCGTCCCAGTATGCCGCGCCGTCGATGGTGTGGAAGTCGAACCCGCACGCGGCGGCCTGTGCACGCCAGTCGCCGCGCTCGACGATCGAGACCCTGCGCATCAGCCGCCGACGCTGCGGGTGCTGCTGCGGCTACCGAAGCCGCCGCGGCTGACGGTCAACGCGCGATTGGGAGGCGTGGTCACCGGCGTCATGCCCGCGGCGGGGGTGCGGAAGGCGTTGGAGGTGTCCGGCAGCGCGCCCGGACGCGGCCGCACCCAGCCGTTGGCCGGGCTCTGGTAGGCCGGCGCGCTGCGCAGGCCCGCGCGGTTGTTGAGCATCTGCGAGATGAAAAAGCCGGTCATCAGCGGCCCGATGAAGGCATGGCCCTGGCTGTCGCGCTGCTCGGTGCAGCGGTCCTGGCCCCAGTCGGCCTTGCACTGCTCCTGGGAGGCATAGCGCGGGGCCTGTTCGGCGGACTGGCGCTGCGCCTCGTCGAAGGCGCGCTGGCAGCTGTCGCGTTCGCCGGTGGCGCGATAGCAGGCGTCCACCGAGGTGTAGAGGCCCTCGCGCGCCTCCGGCTCGCGCTGGCAGGCCGCCAGCAGCAGCGGGGCGCTGCCCATCAGGAGCAGGGTGGCGGTTCTGGAGCGCTTCATGCGGGTCGAAATCCAGGGCATACGGCGTTCCATGATGCCTGCTGTCCCCGGCCCTGTGCCGAGGATGGCGGAATGGTCAGTTGCAGCAGCAACCGAGAAAAGCGGCGAACATGTGCCTCTCTGTTCCAGCTGCAGGCCACGGGCCTGCGTGAAGACCTTGCCATGCCCGAATACCGCTCGAAAACCTCCACCCACGGTCGCAACATGGCCGGAGCCCGCGCGCTGTGGCGCGCCACCGGCATGCAGGATGGGGACTTCCAGAAGCCCATCATCGCCATCGCCAACTCGTTCACCCAGTTCGTGCCCGGCCACGTGCACCTGAAGGACCTCGGCCAGCTGGTCGCGCGCGAGATCGAGCGCGTGGGCGGGGTGGCCAAGGAATTCGACACCATCGCCGTGGACGATGGCATCGCCATGGGCCATGACGGCATGCTGTACTCGCTACCCAGCCGCGAGATCATCGCCGACTCGGTCGAATACATGGTCAATGCGCATTGCGCCGATGCGCTGGTGTGCATCTCCAACTGCGACAAGATCACCCCGGGCATGCTGATGGCCGCCATGCGCCTGAACATCCCCACCGTGTTCGTCTCCGGCGGGCCGATGGAAGCGGGCAAGACCAAGCTGGCCGACCACAAGCTGGACCTGATCGACGCGATGGTGATGGCGGCCGATCCGAATGCCAGCGACGAGCAGGTCGCCACGGTCGAGCGCAGCGCCTGCCCCACCTGCGGCTCGTGCAGCGGCATGTTCACCGCCAACTCGATGAACTGCCTGACCGAAGCCCTGGGCCTGTCGCTGCCGGGCAACGGCACCGTGGTCGCCACCCATGCCGATCGCGAGGCGCTGTTCAAGAAGGCCGGCGTCACCGCGGTGGAACTGTGTCACCGCTGGTACGGCGCCGAGGATGCGAGTGCGTTGCCGCGCGGCATCGCCACCTTCGAGGCCTTCGAGAACGCGATGACGCTGGACATCGCCATGGGCGGGTCGACCAATACCATCCTGCACCTGCTTGCCGCCGCGCAGGAGGGCGAGGTGCCTTTCGACATGCGCGACATCGATCGCCTGTCCAAGCGCGTGCCACAGCTGTGCAAGGTGGCGCCGAACACACCGAAGTACCACGTCGAGGACGTGCACCGCGCTGGCGGGATCATGGCGATCCTGGGCGAACTGGCGCGCGGCGGCCTGCTGCATACCGACGTGTCCACCGTGCATGCCAGGACGCTGGCCGACGCCATCGCCCAATGGGACGTGGCCGTGACCGAAGACGCAGCCGTGCAGACCTTCTACAAGGCCGGTCCGGCCGGCATCCCGACCCAGGTGGCCTTCAGCCAGGCCACGCGCTGGCCGTCGCTGGACGTGGACCGCGCTGAAGGCTGCATCCGCAGCGTCGAGCACGCCTATTCGGCCGAAGGCGGTCTGGCCGTGCTCTACGGCAACATCGCCCGCGATGGCTGCGTGGTGAAGACCGCCGGCGTGGACGAATCCATCCACGTGTTCGAAGGCACGGCCAAGGTGTTCGAGAGCCAGGACGCGGCGGTCAAGGGCATCCTGGCCGACGAGGTGAAAGCGGGCGACGTGGTGGTGATCCGCTACGAAGGTCCCAAGGGTGGGCCCGGCATGCAGGAGATGCTCTACCCGACCTCGTACCTGAAATCGAAAGGCCTGGGCAAGCAGTGCGCGCTGCTCACCGATGGCCGTTTCTCCGGCGGCACCTCCGGCCTGTCCATTGGCCATGCCTCGCCGGAAGCCGCCGCAGGCGGTGCCATCGGCCTGGTGCGCGAGGGTGACCGGATCCTGATCGACATTCCCAACCGCGGCATCAACCTGCAGGTCTCCGACGAGGAGCTCGCCGCCCGCCGTGCCGAGCAAGACGCCAAGGGCTGGAAGCCGGTAGAAGTACGCCCGCGCAAGGTCAGCACCGCGCTGAAGGCCTATGCGCTGCTGGCCACTAGCGCCGACAAGGGCGCCGTGCGCAACAAGGCGCTGCTGGACGGCTGATCCGCAGATGCGCAAGCCGCTGTCGCGGCTTCTGCGCGGATCGCGGAGGCGTGGTTGGGGCGATGCGCTTTCGACCTCGCTGCTTGCGGGAGTTCGTCTGCTGCGACGTTCGCTCTCCGGATGTCGCTCGCGCCGTGGCTCGCGTGCCCGGCCGCATGCGTGCCGCCGGCCTATGCCGCCGAGCACCCCCGGCTGTGGGAGGTCTACGCCCACACGCTCAAGGGCGTGAAGTACCTCGTGCTTTCACACGCCATCGCCCTCTTACCCGGAAGGAGCGATGGCCGTCGTGCGTGCCGGGGAGTCCGGGGCTGGCCTGATCCGGCGCCGCCCATTCGGGGGCGCGTCGCTACCCATGACCTGCCGTAGAGCGGAGCTTGCTCCGCTGAAGCTTGCCCGGGAGAGCCCGGGCCGAGCGAGCTCGGCGCTACAAGGGCCGATCAGCATGCCGACGACGCGACCGCGGGCCCATGACTCGCCGGTGTGTCGCTTCCGGCGCTGAGGCTCCTGCACGAGCAGCGCCACGTCCTGCGGATGGGCACGAGCCGCTGGACACCGACGACAGCCCCGATCCGGAGGTCGAGGCCTGGCTGATGCACCACAGGTACGCTCAGGCCGATGGCGCGGCGCACCTGGACCAGTGCCGGACGTCGACGCGCTGGTGGCGATCGAATTCGCGCGGTACGAGGGAGGCACTGGCGGCGACGCGAGCTTCACCGCAATCCGACTGCCCGACTGCCCGACTGCCCGATTGCTCGCCGATCCGCCGATCCGCCGATCCGCCGATCCGCGTCGCGATGCGCCGCTGCCGCGTTCGCACAAGCCGCTGCACTGGGAGGTCGCCAAGGGCGCGCGCGCGCGCTGAAGCGCTGAGCGCACTTGATCCGGCCACGCCCGTGGCCAAGAATCCACCATCACCCAGGGAGCAGCGCAATGAAGCGAGTCACGGGAATCGGCGGGATCTTCTTCAAGGCGCGCGATCCCGGCGCGCTGGCTGCCTGGTATCGCGATCACCTGGGTCTGGAGGTGTCCGACTGGAACGCGGCCATCTTCAATTGGGGTGGCGATGGCAGCGAACCGGGCATGACCTTGTGGAGTCCGTTCGATGCCGACACCACGTACATGGCGCCCGGCACCGCGTCGTTCATGGTCAACTTCCGCGTCGCCGACCTCGACGCGCTGCTGGCCGCGCTGCGCAGCGAAGGTTGCAACGTGCTCGACGACACTCAGTCCTCCGAGCAGGGCAAGTTCGGCTGGGTCATCGATCCAGAGGGCAACAAGGTGGAACTGTGGGAGCCACCGGCAGGCCAGTAAGCGCCCGGCGCCTCACCACATCAGATCGTCCGGGATCTTGAAACGGTCCTGGTCGTAGAAGTCGTCTTCAGGCGCTGCACCGGCGGCGGTGTGGGAGGTTGCGTCTTCCTCCTGGCGGCCGTGATCGAGCAGCACCCACGACCCATCGCGTTCGTAGACCTTCTGCGCGGCGGCGCGTGGGATCAGCTCAACGCCCTCGCCGTGGCGCACGATGACCAGCGCGCCGCTGGCCAGCTGCGTGCGCAGCGTGGCGTTGACCAGCACGGTGCGGATCACGCTGCCGTCGTTGAAGCGGTATTCCACTTCGCCACTGCGTTTGACCTTGTGCGTGTCGACGATCTGGCGGATCTGCGCCTGCAGCTCCTGGCGCCTGGCCTGCGCGTTGCGCTCGGCGGCGAGGGCGCGGTCGCGTTCGGCACGCTCGGCCTGCAACCGGGCCGCATCGACCTGGTCCTGCTCGGCCGACGGCTTGGCGACCTTGCCCTTGGCCAGGCGCGCCTTGACTTGGTCGCGGGCGATCTGGTCGGCCTTGCCCTTCTTGACCAGGCCGGCCTTGAGCAGCTGCTCCTGCAGGGGATTACGCATTGGACAACGCAGACCACATGACGGGCGCGCAGTGTAGCGCCGGCCTGCCCGGATGACAGTCGATGTCCTGTGTTGGCGCGCGGGCGCGTTCGCATACAGTATCGGCCAGTCGGCCGGCCGCCTGCCTGCGCGGACCGGCGTTTGAACAGGGGAAATTTCATGTCCAGTCCTTCGCCGTCACAGGTGTCCGTACAGCTGCGCAAGACGCTCAGAGCGCAGGTCGCGGTGGAGTTGGATGCCGCCCTCGCCAACCAGGCGCCGGTCGAGGACGTGGCGCACCGACTGCGGCCAACGCTGGCACGCCTGGCCGAGATGGAGCACCGGGCCGCGCTGCGCACGCGCCGGACCCTGCGGCGCTGGATCGGCGCGCTGGGTGCGCTGCTGATGGCCGCCTTGCTGGGCATGCTCGGCCTGGCCGCCAGCGGTGTGCCGGGCTGAGCAGACGGATCTGGGCACACGCAGGGCGCCTTTGGCGGCGAACGCTTTCACGACCGCGCGCGATCCGCGCATCGGCCCCTGCGTCGACCAGACAGCGTTGCCCGCACGGCCGGTCCTGTTTGAGGTCTGCGCTGTTCAAGAAGGCGATCGATTCGGGGATGCGGGCATTTCGCAATGTGGGCAGCCTCTCGCGTCGGGGCCGCCTTCGACACACTCCCCAGCCTGGCGCCACGGACGCACAAGGGGAAGCGCCGTCGGCGAAGACAGGCGTGGTGGCGCGTGAGCGGTCGCATCTTGCAGTCGCTGGCGTGGCGGGCTGAGCGCACGCACTGCAACGCAAATGACCTGCGGCGTCCGCGCAGGGTCCGGCGCTCGAAAGGAGAATCCCGCGTTGGCGCCATTTTCAGCATGCGGCGAGCGCCGGCCTCAGTGGCTGACGGTGATCACGGCCGCTGACGCTGCGGCTTGTAAGGACAACGAAGTCGGCGATGGCCGTGCGCCATGGCCGCCATCAGGATCAGGAATCATGCGTGGCGCCGGCGTGCCGGCGCAGGTTGGTGGTCAGCCGCCTGTCTGCACGCAGTAGCGGTTGGACGAAGCGACTTCCGAGGCATCGGCCGCCGAGAAATGCACGCCGCTCCAGCCGTCTTCCAGCTTGGGGGCCTGGCGGGCGAGCTTCTTGTCCTCGATCGGGGCGTTGCGGTACAGACCGCTGAGGTGGCAGACCCCGTCGATCTCCTGCGAGTTGCCGCGCACCGTGACCTGTACGCCACCGCTGGCATCACCGGGATTGGCGATCTTGAAGACGTTGAGGTCGCTGTCGTTGCACTTGGCGTCCGTGCGGACTTCCAGCTCCAGGGCGACCACCTGGTCGGGGGTCTGGGGCGGGGCCACGCTAAGAGTGTTCTCTGCGTCGACGGTGGGCTTCCACACCGGGATCGGCGTGCGGTTGTCGTCCGGCTTGCAGGTGGGAATGCCGGGGACCAGGTCGCCCGATTCGGCCATCGCGCGGCTGCCCAGCGGCGGCGTGGACGCCTGCGCGCCGTCGGTCGGCGGGGCGCTGGGCGCAGAGGCGCCTGGCGCACCTGGCTGGATCGGATTGGCACCGCTGCGCGGCATCGCACAGGTTCCGGTGTCGCAGATCTCGTTGCCTTCGCAATCCGTGTCCGCGCTGCACTGGCGGGGCGCGGGGGGCTGCTCGGTGGCGGCCGGCGCGGCGGGTTCGGGCTTGCAGGCGGCGCACGCCATGGCCAGCGCGAGGACCCCGAAGAACTGCTTCATGAAGACTCCTGTGGTGAACCGGTGATCCACGAAACCCGCAGGGATACCCGCAGCGGCATTAAAAGGATGTTGCCACGTCCGGCATGACGCTGTTCAGTCCCGGCGGGCCGGCGCGGCAAGCCCAGCGAGATAGCCCCGCAGCATGCGATGGAGTTCGGCCAGCGCTGGCGCGCTATCCGGCTGCAACGCCAGGGTGCCGGCGGCCTTGATCACCAGGATGACCGCCGCCGCGACGGCAGGGGCGGCGCCCGGCGCGATGCCCGCACCGATCAGAATCGCCGCTACACCCTGGTGCATTTCGGTGCGCAGTTGCTGTCGCAGCGCATCGTCCTCGATGTGGTCCAGCAGCGCCAGCGCGGCGGCGCGCTCGAGCTTGAGGTCCGTGGCCAGGGCCAGCAGGTCATTGGCCAGGGCCTCCGGGTCCAAGGCGGGCGCACGCGCCTGCAGCGAGGTCAGGGCCGCACGCAGGTGTTCTGCATAGCGTTCCAGCAGGACGGCGATGAGCGCCTCGCGGGTCGGGAAGAAGCGGTACAGCGAGCCGATCGCCGTGCCCGAGCGGGCGGCGATCTCGGTCATCGTGACCGCCTGGCCCTGTTCGACGAAGAGCTGGGCGGCGGCATCGAGGATCGCGGCGACGCGTTCGCGTCCGCGCTGGCGCTTGGGGGGCACGGCCTGGGTTGACTTTTGCGAGGCCATCCTCACAATTCTCTATGCGAATCCATCCTCGCATTTTAATCCAACGCCGCGCGTGTGCGGCCCGTTCCTAGGAGCCTTTCATGCTCACCCTCCCTCTCAGCCGGACCGCGCTGGTCCTGATCGACCTGCAGCACGGGACGACTGCCATGCCGCTGCAGCCCATTACCGGCCCTGAACTGGTGACTCGCGCCAAGGCCACCGCCGCACGCTTCCGCGAGGCGGGCGCGCCGGTGGTCCTGGTCAACGTCGACTTCGGCCCGGGCCTTGTCGATGCCCCCAGACAGCCCGTCGATGCCGCGCCACGTGCCAATGGGCCGCTTCCGGACGACTGGGCCGTCCTGGTCGACGGGCTGGAGCATCCCGGCGACCTGCGGGTGACCAAGCGCCAGTGGGGGGCGTTCACCGGCACCGGGCTGGAGCAGCGGCTGCGTCGCCGGGGCATCGACACTATCGTCCTGGGCGGCATCGCCACCAACTTCGGCGTCGAGTCCACCGCCCGCCACGCCTGGGAACTGGGCTTCGCCGTGGTCATCGCCCCAGACCTGTGCGCCAGCGTGTCGACCGAACTGCACGAGATGACCCTGCAGCATGTCCTGCCGCGCGTCGCGCGCATCGTGTCCAGCGAGGCCATCGCCCTGCAGGCCTGACGTACGTGCCCAGCCGGCTCTTTCCCCATCCACGACCGGCCTGGCAACGCTGGCTGCTGCTGGTCGCGGTCTCCCTGGCCTTGGTGGTCGTGCTGGAAGCGGCGCACCTGTCGGCGGCGCTGTTGTTGGGGCCGATGGTCGCGGCGATCGGCCTGGCGGTCACCGGGGGCGCGGTGCCGGTGCACCGGGTGGCGTTCGCGTTCTCCCAGGGCGTGGTCGGCGCGATGATCGCGCGCAGCATGCCGGCCTCGATCCTGGGCGAAGTGGTGCGCGATGCGCCGCTGTTCGTTGGCTGCGTGCTGGCGGTGATCGTGGTGGCGGTGCTGCTGGGTCTGCTGCTGCAGCGCTGGCGCATCCTGCCGGGCACGACGGCGCTGTGGGGCACCTTCCCCGGCGCGGCTTCGGCGATGGCGCTGATGTCGGCCTCGTTCGGCGGCGACATGCGCCTGGTGGCCTTCATGCAGTACCTGCGCGTGGTGCTGGTGGCCGTCGCGGCTTCGATCGTCGCCCGACTGTGGCACGTGTCCGGGCATGGCGCGACGCCCATGGCGTGGCTGGCGATCGGCGACGTGCGGGCCGCTGCGCTGACCTTGGCGGTGATTACGGTGAGCGTGTGGGCAGCTGTGCGGCTCAAGGTGCCCGCCGGGCCTTTGCTGGTGCCGCTGGTGGTATGCGTGGCACTCCAGGACACCGGCCTGCTGCAGGTGACCCTGCCGCCGTTGCTGCTCGCCGCGAGCTACGCGGTACTAGGCTGGAGCATCGGGCTGCGCTTCACCCCGGACGTGCTGCGCAATGCGCTGGGCGCGTTGCCAAGGGTGCTGGGCGCCATGCTTGCCCTGCTGACGCTGTGCGGCGGCATCGCCTGGGCGCTGGTCGCGCTGGCCGGGGTCAGCCCGTTGACCGCCTACCTGGCGACAAGTCCGGGCGGCGCGGATTCGGTGGCGATCATCGCGGCATCCTCGGCGCAGGTGGACGTGCCGTTCGTGATGGCCATGCAGACCGCACGCCTGCTGGTAGTCCTGATCCTGGGGCCGGTCATCGCGCGCTGGCTGGGCCGGCGCGTGCAGACCTAGGCGCCAAACCGAAAGCGTCCTTGCGCGTGCCGGCCAGGCTCAGAGCAGGGTCCACACCAGTTGCAGGATCGCCCACAGCGAGACCGCCCAGATCGCCGTGCGCAGGTAGGGAATGCCGACGATGTACACCGGCAGATAGGCCAGCCGCGCCCAGAAGTACAGCTCGGCGGCCAGTGCGGTATGCGGTGTGCCGCGGTCGAGCGCGACCACGGCCAGTGCGGCGGCGGCGAAGAAGGGGAAGGTCTCCAGGAAGTTGGCGCTGGCGCGCTGCGCGCGTGCTGGCGGCCCGGTCAGCGGCTCGACCGGTGCGTCGCGATTGCCGGCATTCCATTTCATCCCGCGCTTCGCAGTGACCAGTGCGCCGGCGGTCAGCACGTATGCCAGTCCCAGCAGGATGGACCAGGCGAGCATCTTCAGTTCAACAGGCATGGCGGTCTTCGGCGGGTGTGTGGGGTCTGCAGTGTCGGGGGCCTGGGGTGAAGACGGCCCACACGTGTTGACTTCTGGCCATGTCGCGCGCGCCGCCCGGCAGGCAGGCTGGCGTGCAACGGCCTGGCCGATCCTTCTCGGGTGCACGCATGAAGACCACCAACGCGCTAAGACCTGCGCGTGTGCTGTGGACGCTGTTTCTGGCCGTGTGCGCCGGTGGCGTGCTGAGCCTGGCAACCGGGCTGACGCCCAACGGCTGGATGGCCTGGATCGCACCGGTGCCGACACTGTGGCTGGCGTTGTCCATCGAACGACGCTGGTTGGCCACGCTGGCGATGCTGGTGGCGAGCCTGGTGGCCTGCAGCCGCTACCTGTCGTATTTCCTGCTAGTCATGCCAGCGCTGCCGGCGGTGCTGGCACTGATCGGCCAGTCGGCGGTCTGGGTCGGCGTGCTGGGCCTGAGCCGGCGCGTGATGCGGCGTTCGCTCCGGGCCTGGACAGTGTTGGCCTATCCGCTGCTGTGGGTGAGCGCCGATACGCTGATGGCCGTGCTGTTGCCCGATGGCAACTGGGGCAGCCTGGCCTATTCGCAGGCCGACCTGCCGTGGGTGCGCCAACTGGCGGCGCTGGGCGGGACTTCGGCAGTGCTGTTCGTGCTGTGCCTGGTGCCCGCGACGCTGGCCCTGCTGCTGTGGCGCCAGCCAGTGCGTGGCAAGGGCTGGGCCTTGGGCGCGACCGGCTTGGTGGTGTTGGCGATGCTGGGGTATGGGGCGCTGCGCATGCAGCAGCCATTGCCCGGCACGCAGATCCAGGTCGGGCTGGCGTCGATCGACGATGCCATCGGGATGAAGGCTGCACCGGGCTATGCGGCCGACATCCGTGATCGCTACGACGCCTTGATCGCGCAGCTGGCCGCACAGGGCGCCGTGTTGGTCGTGCTGCCGGAAAAGATCGCCGTGCTGGGGCCCTCACAGGCCAATGCCTGGCAGTCACATTTCGCGACGGTGGCGGCCCGGCATCATCTTTGGCTGGAAGTGGGAGTTGCCATCGATGACGGTCGGCACCCACGCAACCACGCCTGGCTCTTCGACCCGTCCGGACGCCGCGTGGAAGACTTCCAGAAGCATTTCATGGCCCCGCCCGAGCGGGCCGAAGCCTATGCCGGCGGCACAGCCTACGCCGTGCATGACATCGTCGGCACGCGGGTCGGGCTGGCGGTCTGCAAGGACATGCACTTCGCCCGTTTCGGTCGCGCCTATGGGCAGCGTGCGTCTGGCGTCATGCTGGTGCCGGCCTGGGACTTCGCCTATGCCGATGCCTGGATGGCGGCGCGCATGACCGCCATGCGCGGACTGGAAAATGGCTACACGGTGATCCGCGCCTCGCGCGAGGGACTATTGAGCGTCAGCGACGCGCACGGTCGCTTCGTCGCCGAAGCCCTCAGTGCGCCGATGCCCGGCGCCACACTGCTGGCGCAAGTGACAGTTGGTCCGATCCAGCCGACCCTGTTCACCCGGATCGGCAATGTGTTCGGCTGGCTATGCGTCGGGCTGTCAGCGCTGATGCTGCTGGCGCCGCGTCGCAGCCATTGATCGCCTAGGTCAGGCCGCCAACGGTTCGGTCAATTCCAGCAGGGCGCAGACGTGCTCGCCGATGGCCAGGCTGCTGGTCAGGCCGGGCGACTCGATGCCGAACAGGTTCACCAGCCCAGCGACCCCATGCTCGGCCGGCCCATCGATGCGGAAATCCGCATTGGGCTGCCCCGGGCCGCTGATCTTCGGCCGGATCCCGGTATAGGCCGGTTGCAGGGCGCCATCGGGCAGGCCCGGCCAATAGCGTCGGATGGCTTCGTAGAAGCGCTCGCCGCGCTGGGCATCGAGTGCGTAGTCCAGGCCGTCCACCCATTCCACGTCCGGGCCGAAGCGCGCGCGCCCGGCCAGATCCAGGGTCAGGTGCACGCCCAGTCCACCGGGCTCGGGCAGGGGATAGACCAGGTGCCGGAACGGCGTGCGCGTGGACAGGCTGAAATAGCTGCCCTTGGCGAACCACGCCCGGGGCGCGTGCTTGTCGTCCAACCCAGCCATCCCGGCGGCCAGCGCCGGGGCACCGTGGCCGGCCGCATTGACCAAGGTGGTGGCATGCAGGCGCATGGGCGCATCGCCACCGACGTCCAGCACGAAGCCGTCGTCCACCCGCGCCATCTGCACGACCGGCGCGCGCAAGGCCAGCATCATGCCGTGGTGTTCGGCCTCGCCCTGCAGCGCCAGCATCAGGCCGTGGCTGTCCACGATGCCGGTACTGGGGGAGAACAGCCCGGCCACGGCTCGCAGTTCCGGTTCCAGCGCCGCGACCGCACCGGCATCGAACAGCTGCAGGTCCTCCACGCCATTGGCCAGCGCGTGCTGACGGATCTGCTCCAATCCCGCGACGTGTTCCGGCTCGCTGGCCACAATGAGCTTGCCGCAGCGGCGGTGCTCCACGCCGGCACGCGCGCAGAACGCGTAGAGCATCCGCCGCCCCTGGACGCACAGCCGCGCCTTCAGCGAGCCCTGCGGGTAATAGATGCCAGCATGGATCACTTCGCTGTTGCGCGCGCTGGTACCCGTGCCGATGGCGGCCTCGGCTTCCAGCACCAGGACCTCGCGCCCGGCCAGTGCCAGCGCGCGGGCGCTCGCCAGCCCGACCACGCCTGCGCCGATCACCACACAATCCACCCGATCCATTCGTCATTCCTCGCTTGCCCGCCTGTAGAGACGCAACTTAGCGCCCCGGAAGGACGCGCGCGTGCCCGGCGATCGATGACGGTCCTCCCGTGCGGCGCTGCACGCTTCGCGGGATGCGCCCTCGAGGACGCGTCATGCCTGATCTGCCACCGCTGGCCGCAAGTGAATTCATCCGCTGAAGACGGCGGCATGGTCCGGTGCGCCCACTCGACGACGAGCAGGTCCGCTCGGAGTGCGGACAAGGACCACAGAAGGTGCATCCGTGTCTCCCTGTCGGCGCTGACAGACTTCACCCACCAATCGGGCGTGTGGCCGCGGCTTCATGCCGCTATGGCGTCTGGGCGCGACTGCAGCCTGAGTCGCAGCTGGCTGGTCCTGCCTGTCGGGGCCTGATTCGGCTGTGTTCTGCGTAACACTGGGCGTCTCCCGTACGCCGCTTTCAGGATCCTGCATGCCCCATTCCCTGGCCGTTCTCCTGACCTGGATGGGCGATGCGCGCCTGGTGGCGCCGGTGATGCTGGTCCTGGGCTGGCAATGGTGGCGTCGCAACCCACGCCTGGCGCTGGAAGCGGCCGTGGCGGTGTCGGGGATGATCGCGCTGCTGGTCGTCTCCAAGCTGGCCTACAAGGCCGCGGGCATCGATTGGCGCACCATCGGGTTCTTCACCATCAGCGGGCATAGCGCCCTGTCGGCGCTGCTGTATCCGCTGCTGTGCTACAGCCTGGCCGAAGGTGCGCGGCCAGGTGTGCGCCGCGCGTCGCTGGCGCTGGGGGTCTGCGTCGCACTGGCCATCGCCGTCTCGCGCGTCCTCACCTACCGGCACACGCCCGTGGAGATCATGGTGGGTCTGGCCCTGGGCCTGACGGTCGGCGGGCTGCTGCTGCGTCGCTGGCACGGCGAGATGGCGCTGCCGGCGCGGGCATTGCCGTGGATGGCCGGCGCGCTGATGGCCGCCGGCCTGGTGGTGTGGATGGCGCCGCATGTGTCGGCCGAGCGCGTGCTCTCGCACATCGCATGGCGGCTGCAAAACAGCTGAGCACGCGCGCCGGGCTTCGACCCGCGCATGGCACGATAAGGCGCTCGACCGCTACTGCCGTCCTGGATCTCCCGATGCGTATCCGCCTGTCCTGCCTGGGACTCGTGCTGTTGGCAGGCTGTGCCACCCAGCCTGCGCTCCCCCCGCAACGCCAGCCCGACGTGGTGCGCGCCGAGATCCTGCGCAAGCTGCCGGCCAGCGTGTCCGACCGCAGTGGCTGGGCCAATGACGTCTATGTCGCGCTGTCTGCGCAGGACATCTCCACCAGCACGGCGAACCTGTGCGCGGTCCTGGCCGTGGCCGAGCAGGAGAGCACCTACACCGCCGATCCGGTCGTGCCGGGGCTGGCCAGGATCGCGCGCGCGGAGATCGATCGCCGGGCCGCGGCGCTGCATGTGCCTGGCCTGCTGGTCAGCGCCGCGCTGCGGATTGATTCGCCAGATGGTCGCAGCTACGCCCAGCGGCTGGGCCACGTCCGTACCGAGCGCGAGCTCAGCGCGCTCTATGAGGACTTCATCGGCATGGTGCCGCTGGGAGGCAAGCTGTTCGGTGGGCTCAATCCGGTCCATACCGGCGGGCCCATGCAGGTCAGCGTGGACTTCGCCCGAGAACACGCGCGGAACTACCCGTATCCGGTCGAAGGCTCGATCCGGCACGAGGTGTTCACCCGCCGCGGCGGGCTGTATTTCGGAACGGCGCATCTGCTGGGTTATCCCGCCCACTATGACGCGTTGCTCTATCGCTTCGCCGATTTCAACGCGGGCTGGTACGCCAGCCGCAACGCCGCCTTCCAGGCCGCGGTGAGCCGGGCCACCGGCATCGATCTGGCGCTGGACGGCGATCTGCTGCAGCCCGGCGCCGACCTGGAACATCCTGGCAGCACCGAGCGCGCGATACGCGCCCTGGGCGCGCGCCTGGACATGGGAGACGGGCAGATCCGCGACGCGCTGGCGCGTGGCGATCGCCTGGAGTTCGAGGAGACCGCGCTTTATGCCCGGGTGTTCGCGCTGGCAGACGCCGCCGCGGGACGCGCCATGCCGCGTGCCATCTTGCCGGGCATCCGCCTGGAAAGCCCCAAGATCACCCGCAAGCTGACCACCGCGTGGTTCGCCGATCGGGTCAATGCCCGCTGGCAGCGCTGCATGCAGCGTTAGATCCACGCGCGCTTCCTGCGCGGGTGTCGGACCACGGACGGGGAATCTCCCGTCGGATTTGGAATTCCGATCACGGGGGGCGGACGCGTCTCGTATCATGTCGGGGTGGCGTGCGGCGCCCGTGGACCCAAAGTGATTCCCGTGAATGTCATGGCCAGTCAATACGCCTCTGCGCAACAGCTGGACGCCATGCTCGGCGCCCTGGAGCGGGAGCTGCCCGCGTTGGTCGCCGCGCATCCGTCGCCCAACGCGTTCTGGCAGGCCTTCATGGCCCGCGTGGACCCCATCGAAGACAGCGTCGCCGATGCGGACGGCGTGGCGGTCATGCAGCGCGTCAACACGATGCTGGCCCCTTACGGCATGCGGATCGCCGCGGTCGAATAGGCGTGGGCCTCGGCGCCTGCCCAGGCGCGTACATCCTCCTGCGCTTCCTGCATGGGGCGTGACCTCCTGCACGTTCGCTGCGATCGGCCAAGCCTGCACAATGCGTACCTGGGCACCAGGAGCGACGCGCATGAGCGAAGGGCAGGGTTCGACCGGCAACGTGATTGCCGCCATCTGCAGTTTCTTCATTCCCGGTCTGGGACAGCTGTTCCAGGGGCGCCTGATCTCGGCGGTGTGCTGGTTCGTGGTGGCCTGCGTCGCCTTTGCCATCACCTGGCTGATCACCCTGTCACTGCTGCCCTTCGGCTGGTTCATCATCAGCGTGCTGTCGTGCATCAACGCCGCGGTGTATCGGCGCGCGCCCTGAGCGCACGCCTCAGGCCGGCGCGGCACGCTGCTCGGCGAGCTTGACCAGGCACCACAGGGTCCGGTTGACGGGCGTGGCGATCCCGGCGGCCTGACCTAGACGGACGACGGCGCCGTTGAGGTGGTCGATCTCGCTGGTCCGGCCGCGCGCCAAGTCTTGCGCGGTCGATGAGCGCTGTGCGGCCATGTTGCGGGCGATGTTCAGCGTGTCCTGCCAGAGGGACTCCGGCAGGGCGACGTCCTGACTGGCCGCCACGGCCAGGCATTCGTCGAACGCATCACGCATCACCTCGGACACGCCCTCGGACTGGACCAGCGTGCCGTAGGCCTGCCCGGAAAGCGCCGAGAGCGCGTTGTAGGCGCAGTTGATCGTCAGCTTGGCCCAGAGCGCGGCCATGACGGTGTCCGAGACGCGTGTCGGAATCCCCGCCTGATCCAGCACCGCGGCCAGCGCCGTGCCATTCGGCGAAGGACCCATGATCAGGTCGCCGCGGCCGTGATGGCGCACATGGCCCGGCCCGACCATCTCGGTGGCGACGTAGACGGCCACGGGGATCACATCGCGTCCCAGCACCTGTGCCAGACGCGCGGCGTTGTCCACCCCGTTCTGCAGGCTGAGCACATGCGCGTCGGAGTCCAGCCAGGGGGCGATCTGTGCCCCGGCCATTTCGGTGTCGCCCGACTTCACGCAGAACAGCACCAGCTCCGCCCCGGCCACGGCGGCGGGGTCGTCACTGGCCTCGAGCGCGACAGCGCCGGTGAAGCGCTCCGAGTCCAGTAGCAGGCCACGTTGTCGTACCGCTTCGACCAGGCTGGGGCGCCCGATCAGGGTCACCACATGACCGGCGCGCGCCAGCAGGGCCCCGTAATAACAACCCACCGCGCCGGCGCCCATGATGGCGATCCGCATGTGTTCGATCCTCGCTGAGACGGATCGGACACTCTAGCCAGCACGGCGCGCGCGCGTCAGTCCTGGCGGACTTCCCTGGCGCTCGGTAGGACCTGCCTGCCGCGCAGCGGACCGCCATTGACGCCGGCTTCCTGGCGGATCCTGTCGGCCAGGCGAAGCGAGAGCGCCACGATGGTCAGGGTGGGGTTGGCATAGCCGCCGGTGGGGAACACGCTCGAGCCACTGATGAACAGGTTATCCACGCCATGGACGCGGCAGTTGCGATCCACCACGCCCTCGCGCGGGTCATCGTGCATGCGTGTCGTACCGGAGAAGTGGGTCGTGGAGCTGGTCTTGATTTCCATCGGGCGCCGGATGCTGAACTCGCCCACGCCGCTGCGCTTCAGTTCGCGCGCCAGGATGTCCTGGGCCTTTTCCACCAGGGCCACGTCCCGGTCGTGCCAGCGCCACTGGATCTCGATCCGGCGGTTGCCCAGGTCGTCGCGCTCCTCGCCCAGCCTGACGCGGTTGTCGTAGCGCGGCGGCTGCTCGGCCTGGTGCAGGACCTCGAAGTGGTCCAGCCGCTGGCTCGGTGCGTCGGTCTTGGACCAGCCGCCGATGCCCAGATGGGAAATGGGATTGCGCAGCCGGTCGTTGTACTGCTGGGCCACGCCATCCAGGCCGTAGAGCATCGCCAGCAGGTCGCGCTTGCGCAGCCGGCCACGCTTGTGCAGCGCCTCGCGCACCCGCTGGGACGCGCGGAACCCTAGTTCCCGGCGACGGGACATGCTGCGCCGGGGGAACAGGATGGTGCTGATGTTCACGCATGGCTCGCCGCGCAGGGTCTCGTCGGTGAGCTGCAGGTGGCCCATGCCCGAGGTGCCGCCGATGCGGCGCAGGTCGTACAGCGCCATGCGGTCGATCAGCTTGCGCGAGGTCGGGGTCAGGGTGCCCCCGAACAGCAGCGGATGGTCCATGAAATAGCGACCCACTAGATCGTGCTGATTGCCGATGCCGTTTGCCTGCCGGTCGGTCGAAGACAGCAGCAGCTGCGGCGTTGCCAGTCCGCCCTGGGCCAGCACGAAGGTGCGGGCGCGGAAAGTCACCTCCAGGCCCGGCTTGGGCAGGGTGTGGACGGCCGTGATCCGGTTGCCCGCTTCGTTCATCTCAAGCCGCGTGGCAGTGGCGTTGAAATAGCAGTTGATGTCGCCGGAAGCGCCGATCAGGTCGCGGTGCTTGGTCAGCACGACGTTCTTGTCTGCGAACTGGAACATGCTGGTCCGCAGGCCGCTGTTCTGCAGCGGCAGGCGCCGGTTGCCCTGGTCCTCCCAGTAGCCGGGGCCGTAGTGCCACTCGGGCAGCTCGAACCAGGACTGCGCGCGCGTGTAAAACGGCCTGAGTTCTTCCAGGGTCAGCGGCCAGCCGCTGTTGGGGATCCACGGGCGGCGGTCGAAATCGGCAGCGCTGAGCGTGATCAGGCGCAGATGATTGGGACCGATGCCCGCGTCGACCAGCCAGCGGTTGGCGTTGCCACCAAACCGGCGCGTGGTCCACAGGCCGCGATGCCCCTCGAAGACCGACTTGCTGTCCGGCTGTCCGCGCTCGCTCGTTTCCTCGTTCAGCCCGCCGCTTTCCAGCAGCACCACCTGCAGTCCGCTGCGGCGCAGCTCGGTCGCCAGCGCGATCCCGGCGGGACCTGCGCCGACGATGCAGAGATCGGTATCCACGATGGTGTTGCGGGGGAGGGCACTGGCGTCGATGAACATAGACATCGCTTCCTGTCGGCAGGCTTCCAGCTTGTGTAAACGCCGGTGGGTATTGGATGAAAGTGGGGCTCCTGCGAGGGAGAACGCGCTTCTCCAAAGTGACAGGACAGTCATCTGCAGGTCAGGCTGGGCGCGCGCGATCCGCGGCGCGTCGGGCAAATGGCGTGGGGCGGACACGACCCTTGGCACCTGTGACAGGCGCTTCCCACAGGGCAGGATCATTGCCTCCACTTCTCGGAATCCGCTCATGCAGGCGCAGACTTCTTCACGACAAGTCCGCGGCGACGGTCCGTATGCGTGGTGGCGGGACGCCATGCGCCTGCTGGCGCTGATTGCGCTGCTGGGCGCGGCGCGCGCATCGTTCGCCAATCATTACGTAGTGCCATCCGGCTCGATGCAGCACACCTTGGAGGTCGGCGACCGAGTCGCGGTGGACATGCGCGCCTATGGCCTGCGCCTGCCGCTCGGCAATCGGGTCGTGTGGCCCACCGGGACGCTGCAGCATGGTGATGTGGCCGTCTTCGACTCACCGGTGGAGGGCACGCGCCTGATCAAGCGGGTCGCCGCGGTCGCAGGTGATCAGGTTCGCCTGCTCGATGGCCATCTGTGGATCAACGGATAGGCGCTGGCCGCCGCCGATGGGCAGGTCGAACATTTCGGCGTGCACGCCGCGCCACTGGATCTGGATCATGGCGGCAGGCCGGATATCGACGGGCTGATCGTCCCGCCTGGCCAAGTGCTGATGCTGGGCGACCACCGGGGCAACAGTGAGGACGGGTGCTCCTTCGGGCTGGTTAAGGCCAACGCGCTGTATGGTCGCGCGGTCGCGGTTGACTGGCGGCGCAGGGAAGGACTGGGCTGGCGCCGCCATCTAGACGATGGGTCGCCAATGTGTCGCCAGGATCAATCGCGAACCTTGATGTTGGGCTGCTCGTCGATGGTGCCGTCGCGCTCCAGCACCACGTAGCGTGCGCCCGCGCGGTCGAACAGCACCGGCACCGGGTCGCGGAACAAGGGCTTGCGCACGAAGCGCAGCGTCCAGCCGAACTGCTCCATGGTCTTGAGCGTCTTCAGCTGGGCCTCGGACAGGCCGGCACGCAGGGCGGCCTCCGTGGGCGTGTGTTCGCCGCGGCGTTCTTGATCTGGCATTGGCTCCCCTCGTGTCCCCGCAACAGGGTTGACGGGGCAGCTTACATCCAAGCTGAACGAGGCCGGCGCTTCACCAGCCGTAGAGCTTCCAGTAGACCGGGGCGATATCCCCGCGATTGGGGTCGCTGCTGCGGTCCAGCTTGCCGTCGCCGTTGTCGTCGTACAGGTAGTAGGCCGGGCCACGCACCGGCGTGATCTTGACCATGCGCAGTGCGCCGGCCACACGGTACTCCTGGATGACATCGCCATTGTCCTCGGTCCGCACCGCCACGTCGGCGTTGTCCAGATCCATTTCGCTCACGGCCTGCTCGGGGCCGGCGGCCGGGGTGGTGGCGCATCCCCCAAGCAATGGGCCGGCACTCAGCAGCAGGCAGGTCAGGGCGGGCATCAGGCGCTTCATGGCGGGACCTTGTCGGGAAGAACAGGATCTGATTATCCGCCTGTGCGCGCGGCTGGGGGTGACGGCCGAGTCATGACGGGCACCGCGTAGAATTGCGCGATGAGCAGACTCGTCCTGATTGATGGTTCCTCCTACCTGTATCGCGCCTTCCATGCGCTGCCACCGCTGACCAATGCGGACGGTGAGCCGACCGGTGCGCTGTTCGGCGTGGTCAACATGCTGCGCGCCACGCTGAAGGAAAGGCCCGAGTACATCGCCTTCGTGGTCGATGCGCCGGGCAAGACCTTTCGCGACGACCTCTATCCCGCCTACAAGGCCAACCGCGCGGCCATGCCCGACGACCTGCGCGCGCAGATCGAGCCGATGTGCCGGATCGTGCATGCGCTGGGCATCGACATCCTGCGCATCGAAGGTGTGGAGGCCGACGACGTGATCGGTACGCTGGCCCTGCAGGCGTGCGCCGATGGCCTGCAGGTCACCATTTCCACTGGCGACAAGGACTTCGCCCAGCTGGTGCGCCCGGGCGTTGAGCTGGTCAACACCATGAGTGGCAGCCGCATGGATTCCGATGCGGCGGTGATGGACAAGTTCGGCGTGCGTGCCGATCAGATCATCGACCTGCTCTCGCTGATGGGCGACACGGTGGACAACGTGCCCGGGGTGGAGAAGTGCGGCCCCAAGACCGCGGCCAAGTGGCTGGGCCTGTACGAGAGCCTGGACGGGGTGATCGAACACGCCGGCGAGATCAAGGGCAAGATCGGCGACAACCTGCGCGCCGCGCTGGAGCGCCTGCCGCTCAACCGCACGCTGGTCACCATCAAGACCGACGTTCCTTTGGAGGTGGCCGCGCAGGACCTGGCGCTGCGCGACCAGCATGTGGATGAGCTGCGCGAGCTCTACGCGCGCTATGGCTTCAACCAGGCGCTCAAGGACCTGGACGGCGGCAGCGTGACCGCATCGGTGGCCGAGAAGGAGCCGGGCAAGGCGCGCGGGACAGGGTTCAGTGCGGCGCCTGTGTCGGCAGCAGTCAGCGATCTCGACCCGGCGCTGGCCGCCGCAGGCGAATACGAAACCATCCTGGACGCCGAGCGGTTGAATGCCTGGATCGCCACGCTCACCGCGGCCGCCCGTTTCGCCTTTGATACCGAGACCGACAGCCTGGACCCGATGCGGGCCAACCTGGTCGGGCTGAGCCTGGCGGCCGAAGCCGGCAAGGCCGCCTATGTGCCGCTCGGCCACGACGCGCCCGGCGTGCCGGCACAGCTGCCTCGCGAGACGGTGCTGGACGCGCTGCGCCCGCTGCTGTCCGACCCGGCCATCGAGAAGATCGGCCAGCACGGCAAGTACGACCTGCACGTGATGCGCCGCCATGGCGTGGACGTGGCCGGCTACGCCCAGGACACGCTGCTGGAGAGCTTCGTGCTCAATTCCGGCAGCGCGCGCCATGACATGGACAGCCTGGCCAAGCGCTATCTGGGCTACGACACGGTCAAGTACGAGGACGTGTGCGGCAAGGGCGCCAAGCAGATCCCGTTCTCGCAGGTCTCGCTCGAGGACGCCACCCGTTACGCCGCCGAGGATGCCGACATCACCCTGCGCCTGCACCAGGTGCTGGCACCGAAGCTGGCGGCCGAGCCGGGTCTGGAAACCGTCTACCGCGACATCGAGATGCCGCTGGTGCCGGTGCTGGCGCGGATCGAGGCCAACGGCGTGCGCGTGGATGCCGAGGAACTGCGCCGGCAGAGCGCCGACCTGTCCAAGCGCATGCTCGCCGCCCAGCAGCAGGCCACCGAGCTGGCCGGGCGCAGTTTCAATCTGGATTCGCCCAAGCAGCTGCAGGCGCTGCTGTTCGACGAGCTCAAGCTGCCGGCGGTGGTCAAGACGCCCAAGGGCCAGCCCTCGACCAACGAGGAGGCGCTGGAAGCCATTGCCGACCAGCACGAACTGCCGCGCGTGATCCTGGAGTACCGCGGCCTGGCCAAGCTGCGCAGCACCTACACCGATAAGCTGCCGGAGATGATCCACCCCGACACCGGCCGGGTGCATACCAGCTACCACCAGGCCGGTGCGGCGACCGGGCGGCTGTCCTCGTCCGATCCCAACCTGCAGAACATTCCGATCCGCACCGAGGATGGGCGCCGGATCCGCCGCGCCTTCGTCGCCCCGGCGGGCCGCAAGCTGGTGGCCTGCGACTACTCGCAGATCGAGCTGCGGATCATGGCCCATCTGTCCGGTGATCCCGGCCTGGTCGGCGCCTTTGCCAATGGGTTGGACGTGCACCGCGCCACCGCGGCGGAGGTGTTCGGGCGCAAGCTGGAGGACGTCACCAGCAACGAGCGTCGCGCGGCCAAAGCGATCAACTTTGGCCTGATGTACGGCATGAGTGCCTTTGGCCTGGCGCGCCAACTGGGCATTGGTCGCGGCGAGGCGCAGGACTATATCGCCCAGTACTTCAACCGGTATCCCGGCGTGCGCGACTACATGGAGGCCACGCGCCAGCAGGCGCGCGAGAAAGGCTACGTGGAGACCGTCTTCGGCCGTCGCCTGTACCTGGACTACATCAACGCCGGCAACCAGGCCCAGCGCGCCGGCGCCGAACGCGCGGCGATCAATGCGCCCATGCAGGGCACGGCGGCGGACATCATCAAGCGCGCGATGGTCGGTGTGGATGCTTGGCTGGCCGGCCACGCCGATCGGGCGCTGATGATCCTGCAGGTGCACGACGAACTGGTGTTCGAGGCCGACGTGGACTTTGTCGAGACGCTGACCGCGCAGGCGCGCGCGCTGATGTCCGGTGCGGCCACCCTGGCGGTGCCGCTGGAAGTCGATTGTGGCGTCGGTGACAACTGGGACCAGGCGCATTAGCCAGTGCGCCCGCTGACAGGCGGGCCTCGGCCCACCAGCGCTTCAGTTCACGAATCTGGGCTCGTTGTCGCGCCTGGACCGCTTGCAGCGTCGGGTAGGCCCGGTTGGAAAAGGCAGCACGCGCGGCGTCGACACACTGTTTCATGTCGACGGATCGACCCGCCACGGTGGGCAGGGCCGCGGTGGCATGGGCTCACTCCGTAAGTGGTGCAGTGCCGCGACACCGGGCATGTTTTTGAAGTCACAAACGCGGCGCCGTTAACGCTGCGGATGTGCTTCGCATTCCGCAACGCGGTGACACATCGAAGGTGACGCGTGGGACGCAGCGTCTTGAGATGAAGGGTTGCCGGATCGATGCTTGGAAGTAACGGAAAAATAATTTCAATACTGATGAGTTTATTATCTGAATAATCCCTAAATCCAACAGGTTTTTAACTGAAATCTTCACGATCCATCCATGTTGGAAGTGCTCTCATAGCCCTCGACAGATGCAAGGTCTGTCGCGGATCGTCCCCCCATCCCCTGGGGATAGATCTCTGGTACGAAGGGCCCCTCCCCAGGCTCCCGTACCCTGGCCCCGCCGAGCTCCCCCTGCTCCGCGGGGCTTTTTTATGCCTGCGATCCGGGAAGCGTTTGATCCCGCGTTTCGCACGTGCTGAGAGAAGTCGCGGCAGGCCTCGCGACCTGCATGCCTGCATGCCGGCAAGCCCTTATGGTTCGCGTCGCTGGCAGGTCCCGGTGTTTCAGTCGGCCGTGCTGTCCGCCAGCCAGTCGCGCGGCACCAGATAGTCGGCCAGCCGCGCCTCGGCGCTCTGCGTCTCGGGCGTGTAGCCGTATTCCCAGCGCACCAGGGGAGGCAGGCTCATCAGGATGGATTCGGCGCGCCCGCCGCTCTGCAGACCGAACAGCGTGCCGCGGTCGTAGACCAGATTGAACTCCACGTAGCGCCCGCGCCGGTACAGCTGGAACGCGCGCTGCTCGTCCGTGTACGGCGTGTCCTTGCGCGCCTGGACGATGGGCAGATACGCGTCGAGGAACCCGTCGCCGACCGCGCGCAGGTAGCCGAACTCGTTCTCGAAGTCGCCATGCAGGTCGTCGAAGAACAGCCCGCCTACGCCGCGGGTCTCGTTGCGGTGCTTGATGAAGAAATACTCGTCGCACCAGCGCTTGTGCGCCTCGTAGCGCGACTGGCCGCCGAACGGCTCGCACAGCGCGCGCGCGGTGCGGTGCCAGTGCAGGACGTCCTCATCGACCGGATAGAAGGGGGTCAGGTCGAAGCCCCCGCCGAACCACCAGGCCACGGTCTGGCCGTCGCGCTCGGCGCGAAAGTGGCGGACGTTGGCGTGCGTGGTCGGGATGTGCGGATTGCGAGGGTGGAACACCAGCGACACGCCGACCGCGCGCCAGGACGCGCCGGCCAGTTCGGGCCGGGTGGCGGTGGCCGAGGGCGGCAGGCGGTTGCCGGAGACATCGGAAAAGCCGATGCCGGCCTGCTCGAACACTGCGCCATCGCGCAGGATGCGGGTGCGCCCACCGCCGCCCAGGGACGGGCCAGTGTCGCGGGAGGCAGGAGGCCGGGCGCGATCGCCGCCCAGGGACGGGCCAGTGTCGGAGGCGCCGGGGGTGCCGCCGCCTTCGCCGCGTGTCCAGGCGTCCTCCTGGAAGCACGCCTGGCCGTCGGTGGCCTCAATGGCCGCGCAGATGCGGTCTTGCAGCCCGGTCAGGTAATCGCGAACTGTGTCGATGTCGGGGATGGTGTTCATCGCGCCAGTTTAAGCGGCGCGTGTCGTCGGAACCCGCTCGCCCACCGCGAGCGCGGGGAACGGCGCGTCCGGTGGAGGGACCGGGCACAGGCAGCTTGGCGTTCGGTCCGTGTGCATGGTGGGCACCGAGTGCGCCCAAGCCGCCGAGCCGCGCAGGAGAGCGGGCGGACGCCCAGCCTTTCAGGCGTTTCGCTGGAACTGCGCGCGCACCTGGCCGGTGCACAGCTTCCAGATGATGGCGCCGTGCAGGACGCTGAACACGACCGCGACGATCACCGAGAACACCAGGGCCAGCGTGCGGATTGGCGCCAGTTCGGGCGGGACGCTGCCATCGGGCGAGAGCAGGGCGGCCTGCGAGGCCAGGCTGGCGTCCAACGTGGCCGGGACCAGCCAGATGCCGCCGAAGGTCATCACCGTGGCCAGCACCAGGTACCAGATGAAGCCCAGTCGCGCCCATTCCCGGCGGCGCAGCAGGCCAAAGCCCAGTCCGGTCAGCAGCAGCGAGGCGATCGCCTCGATCGTGCCGATCAGGCCGTTGTGGGTCAGCACCCAGCGCAGCAGCGGGGGCACGGCGACCTGGCCGGTGCCCAGTGGGTCGAGCATCTGCAGGTACGCATCGGCGGGCACGAGCGCGGCCACAAGCAGTTGCAGCAGGCCGTAGGCCACGCCCAGGATGCCGAGCACGATGGTGATCCAGGCCAGGACGGTGACGAAATCCTGCGGCCCGCTGCGTGTGCCGCGCAATGGCGAGGGTGGCGCTTCTGGAGGCAGCGGAGCGTTCATGGCGTCTGCTCGGCGAAAGGGCAGGCGGCCGCTGGGCGCGGCACGCCTGCACGGGCATCAGGGGACCGGCTTGAGGGTGTCGTCGAACAGGCGCATGACGCGCTTGTACTCGTCCAGCCAGGAGTCGGCGCGGGTGAAGCCGTGGCGCTCCATCGGGTAGGGTGCGATCGACCAGTGATCCTTGTGCAGCTCGATCAGCTTCTGGGTCATGTCCACCGAGTCCTTGAAGAACACGTTGTCGTCGATCATGCCGTGGGCGATCAGCAGGCGGTCCTGCAGGCCGGCGGCGTACTCGATCGGCGAGGAGGTCTTGTAGGCCTGCGGATCGATGTCCGGCGTGTTGAGGATGTTGGACGTGTACTCGTGGTTGTACTGGGTCCAGTCGGCCACCGGGCGCAGCGCGGCGCCGGCCTTGAACACGCCCGGTGCGCGGAATAGCGCCATGTAGGTCATGAAGCCGCCGTAGCTGCCGCCGTAGATGCCGGCGCGGTCGCGGTCGCCCTGATGGTTGGCGACCAGCCAGTCCAGGCCGTCCAGATAGTCCTCCAGCTCCGGGTGGCCCATGTTGCGGTAGATCGCCGTGCGCCAGTCGCGACCGTAGCCGGCGCTGCCGCGGTAATCCAGGTCCAGCACGATGTAACCCTTCTGCACCAGCAGGTTGTGGAACATCTGCTCGCGCGGATAGGGCGGATAGCCGGCGATGGCGTTCTGCAGGTAGCCGGCGCCGTGGACGAACATCACGATCGGGTAGTGCTTGCCGGGCACCAGGTGCGCGGGCGCGTAGTACTTGCCCCAGATCGTGCCCGCGCCATGTTCGGATGGCACCTGCACCAACTCGGGCTTGATCCAGTCCACCGCCTTGAACGCCGCGCTGCGGGTGTCGGTGAGGACCTTGGCGGCGCCGCCATTGGCCGGGACGACCGCCAGCTGGGTGGGCAGGTAGCTGGCCGAATAGTCGACCAGCAGGCTGCGCCCGTCGGGTGATTGGGTGAAGCCTTCCACCCCGCCGCCCAGCGCGGTGACCTCGCTGATCTTGCCGCCGTCGGTGCCGACCCGGCACACCTCGTAGCGTCCGGGCGCGGCGCGGTTGCACAGGAAATAGAACGCGCTGCCATCGGCCGACAGCGCCGGTGCGGAGACCTCCCACTCGCCGGAGGTCAGCGCCTTGGGCCGGTCGCCCCCTCGCTGGGTGTAGAGCTGCGAATAGCCGCTGGCCTCGGACAGCAGCCACAGGGTCTGGTTGTCGGGCATCCAGCCGAAGTCGTTGAAGCTCCAGTTGATCCAGCCCGGATCGGTCAGCCGGTCGCGCACCTGCAGGCGCGCGGCGGCCAGGTCGACCCCAGCGATCCAGCGGTCCTTGTTGTCGGTGGCGCGCAGCAGCACCGCGACGTTGCGCGAATCCTCGCTCCAGTGGATCGCCGCGCCGTCGCCATCACCGTCGCTTTCCACGCGCACGGCGCGGTTGCCCTTCAGCGCCTCCTTGCCGGCCGCCTTGCGCAGGTCGGCCAGCGGATCGGTGCCGATGCCGGGCAGGGTGTCGAAGGACAGCGGCTTGACCGTCCCGGTGGTCATGTCGGCCAGCCACAGCGCCTGCGGGATCGGCGAGTTGCGGCCGACCAGGGTGCGGGCCTCCTGTTCCTCGGCGTAGCCGGACTCGGTGACGTAGTGGGGCACCTTGCCGGCTTCGCCGGCCTCGGCCCCCTTCTTCTGGGTGACCACCAGCAGCCAGCGGCCGTCGGGGGAGAGCGCGGTCTGCTCGATCTCCACGTCCTTGCCCAGGTAGATCGGCGCCGGGGCCCGGGTCGGGTCGGCCTTGCGCAGGCGCTCGTCCTGCTTGCGGGCCAGCTCGCGCATGTCGCGGTCGTGGGCCAGGGTGGTCAGGGTCGACAGCTGGTGTTCGCGCAGCAGGTCCTCGGCCGGGTCCTTGTCTGGGTCGTCCACGGCCTTGACCTGGGCGGCCTGGGCCACGCTGGTGCCGTTCCAGCGGTACCACTGGTTGTCCACGCGCCAGACCAGGCCGCCGTCGCTGGCGAACTGCGGGGCGCGCTCGGGTTCCAGGGTGCGGGTGACCTGAACCAGCGCGCCGCTGCGCAGGTTGCGCACGAAGATGTCGCCATTGCGCACGAAGGCCTGGTGCTGGCGCTTGGCGTCGTAGACCGCGCCGGGCGCGCCCAGGGTGTCGCGGGCGTCGTCGGCCACCCGCGCCGCCGCGCCGCCGGCGATTTCCTGGCGGAAGGTGTCGCGGATCGGGGTGCCGTTGCGCTTGAGGTCGTACTCCACCGCGCGGCTGTCCCAGGTCCAGCGTGCGTCCTCGACCGGCGGACCGACCCAGTCCAGGTCGGCCATCACCTGCTCGATGGTGAGCGGGGTGGCGGGCGTGGTCTGGGCCAGGGCGGCGGGCGCGAACAGCAGGCAGGACAGGACGGTGGCGGTCAGGCGCATCGGCAAGGTCGATCCGTGAAAGGCAAGCGCGGAAGGGTAGCAGCCGCCCGGCGGCACCCGCACCGGCCCAAGGTCACGCCGGGTTTTCGGCCGGTTTGTGCCGGCGCGGCTTGCCATGGGCGCGGTGCAGCGGCCAAAGTACGGGCAGGACGCCCGGCACCAGAACCGGGCCAACCCACCGGGGAAGCAGGACCCTCTATGTCAGCTGTCATCCATCCGGCGTCGCCCGACGCCGGTCTGTGTCCCCTGGGCGCAGGCCCACTGGACCGCATCATCGCCCGCAGCGGCGGGCAGGCCATCGACCTGGCCACCTTCCACGCCCACGTCCGGGCGCTGGCCGCGCAGCTGCCGGCCGGGCGCCACGCGGTCAACCTGTGCGAGGACCGCTACCGATTCCTGGTGGCCTTCTGCGCGGTGGCCCTGCGCGGGCAGGTGACCCTGCTGCCGTCCTCGCGCGCGCCGGCCGTGGTGGCCGACGTGATGGGCCGTCACGCGGATTGCTATGCGCTGGGCGATACCGACATCGCATCGGCGCCGCCGGGCTACTGGCGCTTGCCGGAGACCTTCGCCCAGGCCGACGGCCCGGTGCCGGAAGTGCCCGAGGACGCGGTGGTGTGCATCGGCTTCACCTCCGGCAGCACCGGCGCGCCCAAGCCCTTTCCCAAGACGCTGGCGGCCTTCCGCACCAGCAACGCGCAGAACCTCAGCGCCGTGGCCGACCTGTGGGGCGATGCCACGCCCAGCCTGGTGGCCACCGTACCGCCGCAGCACATGTACGGCATGGAGATGTCGGTGGTCATGCCGCTGATGAGCGATGCCTGCGTGCACGGCGGCAAGCCCTTCTTCCCGCAGGACGTGGCCAGCGCACTGGCCGACATGCCCGCCCCGCGCGTGCTGGTGACCACGCCGGTGCATCTGCGCGCACTGGTCGAATCGGGCGTGTCGCTGCCGCCCATCGCCGGTTATGTCTCGGCCACCGCGCCGCTGGAGCCGGCGCTGGCGCAGGCGGCCGAGGCGCGCTTCGGCGGCGAGCTGCGCGAGACCTTTGGTTCGACCGAGACCTGCATCTTCGCCAAGCGCCGCACCGCGCTGGACACGGCCTGGACGCCGCTGCCCGGTGTGTGGGTGCAGCCGCAGCCGGACGGCACCTTGGTGCACGCTCGCCACCTGCCGCAGCCGGTGGCGCTGGCCGACCTGATGGAGGTCGAGCCCGACGGCCGCTTCCACCTGCGTGGGCGCCAGGCCGACCTGCTGGAGATCGCCGGCAAGCGCGCCTCGCTGGGCGACCTGACCCGGCGCCTGCTGGCGGTGGATGGCGTGCGTGATGGCGCGGTGCTGCAGCTGGACGCCGACGAGATGGGCGTGCGCCGCATCGCCGCGCTGGTGGTGGCGCCGGACCTGACCGAGGCCGCGCTGTTGGCCCAGCTGCGCACGGCGATGGATCCGGTGTTCCTGCCCCGGCGTATCCGCTTCGTCGCCGCGCTGCCGCGCGGGGAGACCGGCAAGCTGCCGCGCGATGCCGCGCTGCGCCTGCTGCAAGCTTGAATCCAGAGGATTGATCGCGCCGGGCGCTGACGTCGGTCCTCGCCCGGCATGGACACACAGGGATGTAGAGCCGCACGCCATGTCAGCCGTCATCGAATCATCGCCCCGCCCGGCAGGACGCTGCGCGCTGGGCAGCGGCGCCCCGGACCGGGTCATCGCCCGCTGCGCCGGCCGCGACCTCTCCCTGGCGACCTTCCACGCGCACGTCCGTGGCTTGGCCCTGCGGCTGCCGGCCGGTCGTCATGCGGTCAATCTGTGCGAGGACCGCTACCGGTTCATGGTTGCCCTGTGCGCGGTGGCGCTGCGTGGTCAGGTCACCCTGCTGCCGCCTTCGCGCGCGCCGGCAGTGGTCCGTGACCTGATGGCCCGGCAGCCGGCCACTTATGCGTTGGGCGACCAGGCGCTGGAGGTCGAACCGCCGCACTACTGGCGCCTGCCCGACGTCCTGGAGCAGGCCGACGGCCCGCCGCCGCAGGTCGACCAGGACGCGGTGTTCGCCGTCGCCTTCACCTCCGGCAGCACCGGCACCCCCAAGGCGTTCCCCAAGACCCTGGCCCAGTTCCGCGCCAGCACCGATCAGTTGGTCGCGTCCCTGGCCGACCTGTGCGCAGGTGCGGCGCCGAGCCTGGTGGCCACGGTGCCGCCGCAGCACATGTTCGGCCTGGAGCAGTCGGTGCTGGTGCCGCTGCTGACCGAGGCGACCGCGCATGGCGGGCGCCCGTTCTTCCCCCAGGACGTGGCCCGCGCGCTGGAGCAGATGCCCGCGCCGCGGCTGCTGATCACCACCCCGGTGCACCTGCGTGCGCTGGTCGAGTCAGGCGTGAGGCTGCCGCCGATCGCCGGCTGCGTGTCGGCCACCGCGCCGTTGGAACCGGCACTGGCGGCGGCGGCCGAGGCGCGCTTCGGCGGGCAGGTGCGGGAGGTCTTCGGTTCGACCGAGACCTGCATCTTCGCCACGCGCCGCACCGCGCACGAGCGCGCCTGGATGCCCTTGCCCGGGGTGAGCGTGCAGCCGCAACCGGACGGGACCTGTGTCGATGCGCCGCACCTGCACCAGCCGGTGGTCCTGGCCGACCTGACCGAAGTGTTGCCCGACGGGCGCTTCGTCCTGCACGGGCGCCAGGCCGACCTGCTGGAGATTGCCGGCAAGCGCGCTTCGCTGGGGGACCTCACCCGGCGCCTGCTTGCGGTGCCCGGCGTGCGCGATGGCGTGGTGGTGCAGCTGGACACGCCTGGCAAGGTGCGTCGCATCGCCGCGCTGGTGGTCGCGCTGGGCCTGTCCGAAGGCGATGTGCTCTCATCCCTGCGCGAATCCATGGACCCGGTGTTCCTGCCGCGCCGCGTGCGCTTCGTCGACACCCTGCCGCGCAACGAGACCGGCAAGCTCCCGCGTGCGGACCTGCTGCGGTTGCTGGGCGAATAATCCGAGAGACACACCACGGCGCAAGGAGGCCTCGTGAAAACGCAGGAAAGATGCAGGACCCTCGCATGGCGGGGGTGGATGATGGCGATCGGTTCGCTTTGCCTGGTCGCAGCGGGACATGCCGTGACTCCCCGCATGCCGCCGCGCCCGGCCCCGCCACCGCCCACGGTCCCCTTGCGCGACCGCCTGCCGGCCCTGCAGGTTGGCGTGGCGCAGGGCGACCCGGTCGCGATGTGCGCCCTGGCGTCGGCGCTGGACGACTGCGAGACCTACGCCACGCGTCTGGTCGAGCTGCAGGACGACCTGCAGCGGCGTGCGGCTGCGGCAAGCACGGGCCAGGATGCGGAGGCGGCCAAGGCCATGGCGCGCGACGCCGCGGCCCTGCGGGCGCGGCTGGAACCGGCCCTGCTTGGCTGGCAGGCGGCGTGCGCCGGCGCTCCCGCCCTTGGCCCCGCCGAGCGCATCGATCTCTGGCACGACGCTGCGCAGGCGGGCAACCGCACGGCACTGATGGTCTATGTCGGCGCGGCGCGGCTCACGACGGATCCTGCAGGCCTGGAGCCCCAGCGCGCGACGTATCGGGCGCAAGCCGAGGCGTTGGCGCGCTCGGCGGCCCGTCGCGGCGATGCGATCGCTCATCAGACGCTTGCCTCGGCCTACTGGCCAGGCGATCCGCAGTCGGCGCAGGCACCGCTTGCTCAGGCCGTGCAGCCCGATCGCGCGATGGCGGCGGCCTTGCTGACACGACTGGCCGGTGCGATGCGCACGCTCCCCAAGGAGCGCAACCGGTGGTTCAAGGCGCGCCAGGCGGACTTCCAGCTGCAGCGCGTCCGGGTCGGCATGTCCGCCGAAGAGACGGACAGGGCCGGGCGTCTGGTCGCAGAATGGGACAAGACCTGGGCCCCGATCGACCTCACGCCAGCAGGACTGGCGCTCTATTGGCCTGCCAGCGAAGCCGAGCGGCTCGCGCAACGGGATTGCGCCCATTGAGCGCTGTGGCAGCATCGATCGCTGGGTCCGTGCGATGTGGTTGGCGATGAGAACGCGCTGGTTGAGATGGTTGGCTGGGATCGGCCTTGTGGGGCTCGTCGCGCTGGGCTGGTGGTCGGTTCACCATGGTCAAAAGCCTCAAAAGACCGCGGTCGTCATGCCGCTAGACGCGTCTGCTGGCGCCGCGGCCCCTCACATCGCCAACGCCCCAGCCGCCAGCGCGCCGCTACCGGCGCAGGGCACCCCGTTGCGGCTGGTGTTCGACGACCTTAAACGTCGCGCTGGCACCGGCGATGCGCGCGCGGCGTGCCGGCTGGCGGCAGAACTGGAGCAGTGCGAGCGCGTGCGCATGCAGCTGGCGCAGTTCGATGATCAGATGGGATCGCGCAGGCATACCCAGGAAGTTGTGGCGGGCAATCCTGAAGAGACGGCACGGCGCAAGGACATGATGGAGCGCCTCTTGGCCAAGCGCGGCCAGCGGCTGCTGGAAGCGTCCGAACAGTGCGACGGTGTCCCGGTGATCTCGCCGGCCCAGCGCGCCGACCTGTGGCGCGCCGCCGCGCTCGGCGGCAGCCTGCCGGCACTGACCCAGTACGCGGTGGGCAATGCGTTCCGTCTTCGCGACACCCTGCAGGTGCTGCCGCAGCTGCAGGTCTATCGCAACGAAGCAGAGTCGCTGGCGCTGCAGGCCGCCCAGCGCGGCAGCCTGCCGGCCACGCTGGCGCTGGCGGGCGCGTACTCGCCCCAGCGCGAGAGTGGACGGCGCACCTATCTGGCGCAGGTCGTGACGCCGGACCCGGCCCGCTCGCTGGCCCTGTACCTGCGCGCGCAGCAGGCGCTGGGCAACACGCCAACGGACCAGGCGCAGGCGCGGCGGCGGCGCTTCCGCGACACGATGTTCGAGCGCAACATCGACTGGCTGCGCGCGAACATGTCGCCCGACCAGATGGCTCAAGCCGACGCCCTGTCGCGCCAGTGGCAGCAGCAGTGGACGCCCGTGCCGCCGGAGGAGACCCGCGGCACGTTCTCCATGGACGGCGGGGTATCGGACATCGCCCCGGCCCGCTGCGGCGACTGAGAGAATCTGCCTGGTGGGAGCCGCCATGGCGGCGAAAGGCTTCACCAGGAAAGCTTCATCGCCGCCATGGCGGGTCCCACCAGGTGGGTTTCAACGCTGAGCGTCAGGCGCCGTGGACGCCGTCGATCTCGATGCGCAGATCGCGGCGGCAGACCACCGCGTGCAGCAGCAGACGCGGGACATCGGCGGACATGCGCGCCTCCAGCATCGCGGCGACCTGCGACAGCTCGTCGGCATCGCGCACGTAGACCTTCAGGCGGCTGCCGGCATCGAATTGCGCCGGCAGCGCGGGGCGATGGCGCCGGGCACTGGCGATCAGGCTGTCGAAATTGGCGAAGGTTTCGGTCAGCTGCGCCTCGGTGGACTCCGGGTGCAAGGTCTGGTGGCCGACCACCGCGGCGGTGCCCGAAAGCAGCAACGGGGTCTCCACGCCCGGCGGCGGCAGCATCGCGCGGGCGAAGCTGGGCGGCTGCGGGCCGTACTGGCGCGGATAGCGGTAGGCGCTGACCTGGCGCGGGTTCTCCACCGGCGTGCCGGGCGTGTCGCAGGCCAACCAGTACACCTGCAGGCGGCGCACGCCGTCGATCCGGCCGATGGCCGTGGCCGCCGGCAGCTGGCCGGTATCGAACTGTCCCAGTCCGCGCGCGCGGCCCACGCAAAAGCGCCGGTAGCGCTCGGTGTCGCCCTCGCCCTCGGTGATCGCATCCAGGTAGTTCCACACGCGCAGCAGGTGTGGGGTATCGCTGGCCGGCACGAATTGCGAAAGCAGCGCGTAGGCCTGTTCACCTGCGGCCTCGATGTCGTCCTCGACCTCGTCCAGTTCGATCGCGCCGAACTGCAGCCGGCCATCGCTGGCCCAGGCCACGGCGCCCTCGCGGCCACAGGTGACCGGCCGCGACCCACGCCAGACTTCCAGCGGGGCGGTGCCGTGCGGCGCCAGGGGGACGCGCAGATAGCGCGGATCGTCACTGCCGGGCGCGTCGGGGCCGAAGCCGAACACGGCCAGCACCTGGGCATCGGCCAGCAGGGCCGACAGCTGCGCGGCGTCGACGTAGTCCACGGTCAGGCGCGTCGGCGCGAGCGTTGGCAATGGACGACTCACGCGCTGCCCTCCGCGCCTGGTTGCAGGGTTTCGCCGTCGAAGCCCTCGACGCGCTGGCGCCGGCGGCGGCGCCAGGCGCGCAGCGCCTGCGGCACCATGATCAACACGTGCGCGGCGTAGATGGCGCGAAACACGCGCAGGCGCCGGGTGACGCGCGGCGCCTCGAACACGTCGCCGGCCAGCATCGCCACTACTGCCGACTCCACGTCCAGCACGTCGCGCGGATTGGCGAACAGGTGGCGCATCGTCGGCGAGGTGAAGCGGTAGATGAACCACTTGAACTCGTCCAGCCCGGCGTCCAGATGGCGCTGCAGCTGCCGGCGCAGGCGCGGTGCCCGCGCCGGCGCGCGCAGCGCCGCATCGACCATCTGCGCGCCACGTTCGGCGCTGTGCATGGCCAGGAACACCCCCGAGGAGAACATCGGGTCCACGAAGGCATAGGCATCGCCCAGCAGCAGCCAGCGCGCACCGCTCATCTGCGTGCACTCGTAGGCGTAGTTGCCGGTGGCGTGGACCGGCGCGCAGCGGGTCGCGCCTGCCATGCGCGTGGCGACTTCCTCGTTGAGCGCCAGGGTCTGATCGAGGAACCGGCCCAGGTCGCCCTGGCGGGTCTTGAGGTAATCGGGAAAGCACACCGCACCGACGCTCATCACATCATTGGGCAGCGGGATCAGCCACATCCAGCCATGCCGGTGGCGGTAGATGCTGATGTTGCCGGCGTCCTCGCCGGGCCGGCGCGCCACGCCGGTGTAGTGGCTGAACACGGCGGCGGACTGGTGGTGGGGGTTCTTGCGTTTGAGCTTGAGCTTGCTGCCCAGCAAGGCGTCGCGACCGCTGGCGTCCAGCAGCCACTGCGGGCGCAGCGTGTGCACCTGCTCTCCCTGGCGCACGCTCACCACCGGCTGCTCGCCTTCGAAGGCCACACCGGTGACCGCAGTGCGCTCATGCGCGTCCACGCCTTCGGCCCGGGCCTGCTCGAACAGGATCCGGTCGAAGTCCGCGCGCGGCACCTGCAGCGCGAAGTCGGCCTTGGCCTCCAGCGCCCGCGAAAAACGGAAGGTGTTGTAGCCGCCGCCGTCCTTGGGGAAATCCGCGCCCAGCTTGAGCGTGCCGATGGCGCGCACCTGCTCCAGCACGCCAAGGCGTTCGAGCAGGGGCATGGTCATGGGCAGCAGCGATTCGCCGATATGGAACCGCGGGTGGGCGTCCTTCTCCAACAGGGTGACCTTCCAGCCCTGGCGGGCCAGCAGGATGGCCGCGGTGCTGCCGGCGGGGCCGCCGCCGACAATCAACACATCGGGCGTGGCGTCGAGTGCCGCGGAAGCGGCCGGGGCGTCTTCCGTCCGCGCGCGCACGGGATCGGCGGGCGGGGAAATCACGGCGGCGGCGGGGGTCATGCGTGCGAACCTTGCGCGTGCGGCTGTCCTGACAAGACAGCCATCTTATAAGAAGACGCCGGCGTCTCCCTACAGCCCCAATGCGCTCAGGCCTGCATGATCGTCCGGTCGGCGCCCTAGCGGCCAGTGGAATTTCCGCTCGGCTTCGGCGATGGGCAGGTCGTTGATGCATGAATAACGACGCGCCATCAATCCGCTGTCCTCGAACTCCCAGTTCTCATTGCCGTAGGAACGGAACCAGTTGCCCGAGTCGTCATGCCACTCGTAGGCGTAGCGCACCGCAATGCGATGGCTTTCGAACGCCCACAGCTCCTTGATCAGGCGGTAATCCAGCTCCTTGGCCCACTTGCGGGAAAGAAACGCCTCGACCTGCGCGCGGCCCTCGATGAATTCGGCGCGATTGCGCCATGAGGTGTCCGGCGTATAGGCCTGCGCGACCTTGTGCGGATCGCGGCTGTTCCAGCCATCCTCGGCCAGTCGGACCTTCTCGATGGCCGATTCCCGGCTGAACGGAGGCAACGGAGGGCGTGACGAGGACTGGGACATGGAAGCTCCGTAGAGATTTAGGCCTGTAAAAGCCAGGCAGTCACGGGGGGCGCGGGAGAAAAACCCCCTCACACACGATGACAGGAGGATCGACGGCCCGCATCCCCAAAGTTGCCATCCCCGGGGCGGCAGTTGCGCGCGTGCCGACGATGCACCATCTTGTCGCTCCTTCAACGTACTGGAATCCCTCGCCGCATGTCCGCGCAAACGCCCGAAGAACACGAACTGGCCCAGCTGCTCGTCGAGAGCCTGAACCTGGAGGACGTGGACGCTGGCGCGATCGACCCGGAGGCCCCGCTGTTCAACACCGGCCTGGGCCTGGACTCGATCGATGCACTGGAGCTGGCCCTGGCCATCGGCAAGCGCTACGGCTTCCAGCTGCGTTCGGACAGCGAGGACAACCAGCGTATTTTCGCCTCGCTGCGCGCGTTGTCGGCGCATGTCCAGGCCAACAAGACCGTCTGAACCCGTCGCGCCGCAGGCCGATGCCGCCGCCCCGCCGTGGGCCGTCGGTGTCGCGCTGCTGCTGGCGATCGCCTACTCGCCGCTGGCCCACTGGGCCAACGCATCCGGCCGCAGCGACCTGGCCGTGCTGGCCGGCGCGGCGCTGGTGCTGATGCTGCTGGTCGAGCCGATGGCGCGCCTGCGCCCCTGGGCCTGGGGGCTGGCCGTGCTGTTGTTGCTGGCCCTGGCCCCGCTATGGGATTCCCCCCATGCGCTGGTCCTGCTGACGGCACCGCCGGTGGTGTTCACCGCCTGGGTGGCGTGGTTCTTCGGCCGCAGCCTGCTGCCCGGGCGGCAGCCGCTGATCGGGCGGATCGTCGAGGGCCTGTACGCCCAGGCCGGACACGTGCTCACCACCGAGCAGCGGCGCTACACCCGGCGCCTGACCGGCGCCTGGGCCTTGCTGCTGGCCGCCATGACCGGCTTGAACCTCCTGTTCGCCTTGTGTGCGGTGCCCGGGGGAGTCCTGGCCCAGCTGGGCAGCACACCACCGCTGACCATCCCCGATGCGCGCGCCTCGCTGTTCGCCAACCTGCTGGGGTATGGGGTGATCGGTGGGTTCTTCCTGGGGGAGTACGCCCTGCGCTCACGCTGGTTCCCGGTGCGTCCCTACCGCAACTTCGTGGATTTCGTGCGTCAGCTGGCCCGGCTGGGGCCGGGCTTCTGGCGCGACCTGCTGCGTTGAGCCAGGGTGGCGTTGTCCCAGGCGCGTGGCGAGTGCCGTTCACCGCACCAGCGCTGTTCACCGTTAAAAAATCGCAAATTCCGGCGACGCAATCGCGCCTTTGCCCGGTATGCTGTCCCGCATGAGCACCTCGACCGACAACATGGATGTGCAGTCGTCGCAGGCCTCCGCCTCGCTGGCCTGGAGTGTCTGGAACGCCTTGCAGCTTCTTTTCACCCTGACGTGGACGGCCGCGTGGATCTCCGTGGCGCTGGGTCTGCGCCTGGTCGGGGTGCCCACCGAGCGCGTGCTGCGCATGGCCGCCCGCTGCTGGGCGCCAGGCCTGACCTTCGGCGCTGGGGCGCGGCTGGTGGTCGAAGGGGGACAGGACATCGACTGGTCCCGCCCGCATCTGGTGGTGTCCAATCACCAGTCGGTGATCGATATCTGCGTGCTGTACATGGCCATTCCGGCGCCGCTGCGCTTCCTGCTCAAGGACGAGATGCTCAAGGTGCCGTTCGTGAACTGGTACGCCAAGGCCACCGGGATGCTGTTTCTGGACCGCGACAGTCGCCGCGCCGGCGCCATCGTGCGCCGCCAGGCCGCCGCACTGCTGCGGCGCGGGCAGAGCCTGTGCCTGTTCCCTGAGGGCACGCGCAGCCGCACCGGTGCGTTGGCGCCGTTCAAGGCCGGCCTGCTGCAGGCGGCCATCGATGCCGGCGTCCCGGTGGTACCGGTAGCCCTGGACGGTTGCGGCAAGGTGCTGCCGGCCACGGGTCTGTTCCGGGTGCGTCCGGGCACGATCCGCGTGCGCATCGGCACGCCGATCCAGGTCGGGCAGGACGAGGCGGCCCTGGATCGCCAGGCCCTGACCCAGCGCGCCCACGAGGCTGTGCGCCACATGCTGGAACCGCGGATCTAGAGGCCGTTCGACGCATCATGGAATTCGCAGTCCCGCACGACCATCCCGCGCTGCCTGGCCATTTTCCCGGTCATCCCGTCGTGCCCGGCGTGGTGGTGCTGGACCACGTCCTGGACGCGGTGGAAGCCGCGCATGGTCCCCTGCGTGGGGCGCTGCGCCTGCCGCAGGTGAAGTTCGTCCAGCCCCTGCTGCCCGGCCAGCCGGCGCGGATCGAACTGGACGGCACCGCGCCGCGCTGGAAGTTCCGCGTGCTGCGCGCCGACACGCTGCTGGCCAGCGGCGAGGTGGTGCAGGCATGAACGCGGCCTGGAAACAGCGCCCCGAGGGCGGCACGCGGCTGGCGCTGTGCCTGTTCCGGGTCGTCGCCTGCCACGGCGGACGCGGCCTGGCGCGACTGCTGCTGTACCCGATCACCGTGTACTTCATGCTGGTGCGCGGCCCCGAGCGCCGCGCCTCGCGTGCCTATCTGGCACGGGTGCTGGGACGCCCGGCGCGTTGGACCGACACCGCCCGCCACATCCATACCTTCGCCTCGGTCATCCTGGACCGGGTGTTCCTGCTGAGCGGACGCATGGACGCCTTCCACGTGGATGTCAGCGGCCTGGACCAGCTGCACGCGCAGATGGACAAGGGCCGGGGCGTGCTGATCTTCGGCTCGCACCTGGGCAGTTTCGACGCGCTGCGGGTGCTGGCCCAGGAGCGACCGGATGTGCAGGTCAGGGTGGTGCTGGACAAGGCCCAGGCGCCGGCGATGACCGAGGTGCTGGCCGCGCTCAACCCGCGCCTGGCCGACAGCATCATCGACGCCAGCCAGGACAGCACCTCGATCGTCATGGCGATCAAGCAGGCCACCGACGAGGGCCATCTGGTCGCGCTGCTGGTCGACCGCACCCGCCCCGAGGAGCCGGCGCTGCCGGCGCAGTTCCTTGGCAGCCAGGCGCAGTTCCCGACCTCGCCCTGGTTGATCGGCGCGGTGCTCAAGGTGCCGGTGGTACTGGCCTTCGGCCTGTACCACGGCAAGGCGCGATACTCGCTGACCTTCGAGACCTTCAGCGAGGGGCTGGACGTGCCGCGTCGCAATCGTGCGGCCAGCCTGGGAGCGCTCATCCGCGGTTATGCCGGACGGCTGGAGCATTACGTGGGCCTGGCGCCCTACAACTGGTTCAACTTCTATGATTTCTGGAACACCAAGCATGCGCAGGACGCTGCCGCTGCGGCCCTGGGCGCTGATGCTGACGCTGCTGTGCAGCGCCGCACCGCTGTGCGCCGCGTCGCCTGACGCGGTCGATCCGACCTGGATCCTGTCCAAGATCGCCCGCCCCGGTGCGATCACCACCCAGTTCGTGGAATTGCGCGGTTCGGCGCTGCTCAAGACCCCGCTGCGGGTCGAGGGCCGCTACGCGCGCGATGCCGACGACACCCTGGTGCGCGAGGTCACCGCGCCCTACCACGAGAAGATCACCCTCAAGGGCGACAGCGCCACCCTGGAGCGCGAGGGCAAGAAGACCCGAACCTTCTCGCTGTCGCGCGCGCCGGAACTGGTCGACCTGCAACGCGGATTTGGTGCGCTGTTGTCCGGCGATGCCACCCAGCTCGAGCAGCACTATGCCTTGAGCGCCAGCGGCACCCGCCAGGCCTGGCAGCTCAAGCTGGATCCCAAGGACGCCGCCGCGGCCAAGGCGCCGGTGCGCGAGATCCAGCTGTACGGCAAGGGCGCCGAATTGCGCTGCATCGAAACCACCGATGCCAAGGGCCAGGCCCAGCGCACGCTGCTGGCCGGCGCCGCGCAGGCGGCGGCAGGCGTGGATGACGGCGCGGCACTGACCGCGCTGTGCCACGGCGCCCACGGGTGAGTCTGCCCCCGATCGCGCGCACCGGCCTGGCTCTGCTGTGGCTGGCCGGGCTGCTGGCGCTGGGCGCGTGGATCGGCAACACGCTCAAGCTCTCCGGCGACCTGCGGATGTTCATGCCCGAGGCGCGCACCCCGGCGCAAAAGCTGCTGCTGGACGAACTCGGCGAGGGGCCTGGGTCACGCCTGCTGTTGCTGGCCGTCTCCGGCAGCGACCCGGCCACCTTGGCCGCGCAGTCCAAGGCCTTGCGCGCGCGGCTGCAAGCGCAGGGCGATACCTTTTCGATGGTCGGCAATGGTGACCAGTCCTTGTCCAACGCCATCCCGCCGCGCTGGATGCCCTATCGCTTCCTGTTGACCGACCGCTACGACGCGCACCCGCTGGATGCCGCCAGCCTGCATGCCGCCCTGGTCGAGCGCGTCCAGGATCTGGGCTCGCCGGCGGCGGACATGATCGAGCCGATGCTGCCGCGCGATCCGACCCTGGAACTGCTGCACGTGGCCGAGACCCTGCAGCCGGCCGATGCGCCGCAGCTGATCGACGGGGTGTGGTTCGACAAGGCCGGCAAACGCGCGTTGCTGGTGGTACAGACGCTAGCCGGTGGCTTTGATCCCAGCGGCCAGCAGCAGGCCGTGGCCGATATCCGTAGCGCATTCGCCGAGGTGGCCAAGGGCAGCGACAGTCAGCTGTTGCTGACCGGGCCGGGTGCGTTCTCGGTGGAGATCAGCACGCGCACGCAGAACGAGACTCAGTGGATCGGCATGTTGGATACCGTCGGCCTGGTCGTGCTGCTGCTGGTGGCCTACCGCAGCTGGAAGATCCCGCTGCTCGGCGTGCTGCCGCTGGCCAGCGCCGGCCTGGTCGGCATGATCGCGGTGATGCTGGTCTTCGACCAAGTGCATGGCATCACCCTGGCGTTCGGCTTCACCCTGATCGGCGTGGTCCAGGACTATCCGATCCATCTGTTCAGCCACCAGCGCCCGGGCCTGGCGCCCTACGCGAATGCACGCCACCTGTGGCCGACGCTGGCGACCGGGGTGGTGTCCACCTGCATCGCCTATGTGACGTTCTTCTTCTCCGGCGTGGAAGGACTGCGGCAGCTGGCGGTATTCACCATCTGCGGGCTGGGCGGCGCGGCGCTGCTGACGCGCTTCCTGCTCCCGGCGCTGATCGACCCTTCGCCACGCGACTATGCCGATTCGCGCCTGATGGCGCGGATGTACGTATTGATCGAGCGCCTGCCGCGCCCAGGCTGGCAGGCGCTGCTGGGGCTGGCGGTCGTCGCCATCGTGGTGATCGTGGTCATGCCCACGCCGTTCTGGCAGCACGACCTGTCCAAGCTGACCCCGGTCCCCACGGCCTCGCTGATGCAGGACCAGGAGCTGCGCGCCGAACTCGGCGCGCCGGACGTGATGTACGTGCTGACCGTGCAGGGCCCCACCCGCCAGGCGGCCCTGGACGCGTCGGAAGGTCTGCGCACGCGCCTGGACGCGCAGGTCGCCGATGGCAACCTCAGCGGCTATGACATGGCGGCGCGTTACCTGCCCAGCGAGGCCGTGCAGCGCCGTCGCCAAGCCCGGCTGCCCACGCCGGAAGCGGCGCGCGCGATGCTGGATCAGGCCGCCGCGGACCTGCCGTTCCGCAGCGATGTGTTCGCCCCGTTCCTGGCCGATCTTCAGCAGGCGCGCACGGCCAAGCCGCTGGACGTAGCCGACCTGGCGGGCACGCCGCTGGCTTCGCCGGTGCAGGGCCTGTTGATGGAGGGAGGCGACCATGTCACCGCGCTGGTCTCCCTCAGTGGCCTGCGTGATGCGCAGGCGCTGGCCAAGGCGGTGCAAGGCACCGGCGCGCAGCTGATGGACCTGCGCGAGGCCTCGCGCACGCTGGTGGGGACTTATCACCGGGTCCTGGTGGCCATGGCCGTGGCCGCGGTGCTGCTGGCGCTCGCGGTCAGCGTGGCGCTGCGTGAGCGCCGCCGCATCGTGCGGGTGCTGCTGCCGATGGGTCTGAGCGTGTTGCTGATCCTGGCGGTGCTGCGCGGCTTTGGCGTGGAGCTCAACCTGTTCCATCTGATCTCGATGATTCTCGGGGCCGGCCTGGGCCTGGACTACGCGCTGTTCTTCGACCACGCCGGCGACGATGCCGCCGACCAGCGCCGCACCCTGCATGCATTGATTGTCTGCAGCCTGATGACGTTGCTGGTGTTCGTGCTGCTGGGTCTGTCCAGCATCCCGGTGCTGCGCGCGATTGGCTCGACGGTGGCGATGGGCGTGGTGTTCAACTTCGCGCTGGCCCTGCTGGTCTCGCGCGAGCCGGTGGCACAGGTGATCGATGCGCGGGCGTGAGGCGATCGCCAGGCTGGTCCCGCACCAGGGCCTGATGTGCCTGTGGGACGAGGTAGTGGCCTGGGATGCGACCTCGGTTGCCTTGCGCAGCGTGGGCCATCGCGATGCGGACCATCCGCTACGTTCGCATGGACGCCTGCGCGCGGTGCACCTGTGCGAATACGGGGCCCAGGCCATGGCCGTGCACGGCGGCCTGCTCGGCCAGGCCAGCGGCGCGCCGGTGCGCCCGGGCATGCTGGTGGCGCTGCGTGGCGTGCAGTTGCACGTGGCCCGGTTCGACGACCTCGGCGGCGCGCTGGAAGGTCATGCAGAACTGTTGATGCACACCCCCGACAGCCAGCAATACGGCTTTCGCATCCTGCACGCCGGCGCGCTGCTGGCAGAAGGCCGCGCCTCGGTGATGCTGGGTCCGGCGCCCTGAGGTCGAGCTGTTGTTGTGGGAGTTTTCCATGGCGACGACGGGGCTTGGCCGGGCAGGCCATATCGCGGCTGTAGCCGCTCCCACAGGCAAGCGACTTCGACCTGCAGGGAATTGACTTTGACCAGATGCAGCGCCTCTGTTGTGGGAGTCGCCACGGCGACGACGGGGCTTTGCCGGGCAGGCCCCAGCGCTGCCTTGGCAGCAGCTCCCACCGCGGTGTGACCTCCTGCGGCTGCTAGCATGACGCGCATGAGTGCACAGACTTCAAAATCCGCGCGCCGCGCCCTGGTCACCGGTGGCAGTGGCGATCTTGGCGGCGCGATCTGCCTGGCCCTGGGTGCGGCGGGCTTTGAGGTGATCGTCCATGCCAACGGCAACCTGGCCAAGGCGCAGGGCGTGGCCCAGCAGATCATTGATGCCGGCGGCCAGGCCCAGGCGGTGGCCTTCGACGTGGTCGACGCCGAGGCCAGCGCGGCGGGGATCGCGGCGCTGCTGGAAGCCGGCCCGGTCCATGCCGTGGTCAACAACGCCGGCATTCATGACGACGCGCCGATGGCCGGCATGAGCGCGCAGCAGTGGCACCGCGTCATCGACGTGTCGCTGCATGGCTTCTTCAACGTCACCCAGCCGCTGCTGCTGCCGATGGCCCGCGCGCGCTGGGGACGGGTGGTGAGCGTGTCCTCGGTGGCGGCGGTGATCGGCAATCGCGGCCAGACCAACTACGCGGCGGCCAAGTCGGCGCTGCATGGGGCGACCAAGTCACTGGCACGGGAGATGGGCAGCCGCGGCATCACCGCCAACGTCGTCGCCCCCGGCGTGATCGAAGGCGCGATGATCGGCCAGGCCTTCCCACCGGAGGCGATCAAGCAACTCGTGCCGGCCGCGCGCGCCGGCAAGCCCGAAGAGGTCGCCGCGCTGGTGGCTTTCCTGTGCTCGGACGCGGCCGGCTACATCAACGGCCAAGTCATCGGCGTCAATGGCGGCATGGGCTGACCCCCGGCCGCCTGCGTCAAACAACTGGCCAACACCGATATCATCAACCCCAGACTCTAAACCCAACCGCTACTCAGGATAGAGGACGTCGAAAGTAGCACCGCAGCCGTAATACTGGTGCCAATGGCAAGCCAACCCACGGCGGTATTGGTCGCCACGCTTCCGCCAAGCCATGCATCCTCTTCTAGCCAACCCCCCCGCAGCCACAACCAAAAGAACCAAAAATAAGGACGCCGGTCCCCGAATTTTATTAATGTGAATTACATTAAGTTTCATATGCCATGTCATGCACCGCATCTTGGAGAGGAAGCGAGATTCTCGATTGCCACTTTAATCTTCTCTTCACTTTGGCACACATCACTTGCTTCAGCACTCAGCGGATATCCAATCCTCTTCTTGGCTCTCCGTACATCCTCTTGACATCTTTTCATCAGGGAGTGGGAATTGGAATTGGATATTAATCGTTTAAGATCGTTCTGATTCATTAATGATATATAGCAAGAAAAGTCCTCGGCTGCCCCTGCATCAAGTTTAAATCTAATGGCACTAAAAAGTTTTTCCTTTGCGGATTGATCTTGGCTCGCTGAGAATAGCGCCATGCTGGATTCGACTGGATCTACTCCCAAGCATGCGTAGTTATTCTGTACGCAAATGTACTTAGCCTGACTGCTTCGATGAGCCAGTAAAGAGGTGATTAATGCTTCTTCGGCAGTATTTAGGTCGCGCTCTGGTCGCCCGCTTTCAGCAGCGACCGCTCCCGCAGATAGATAAATCCCCGCGGACAAAACGGCCAAGCCGAAAAGTGGTAGAGAAATTTTTTTAATCATCTAGCTCACTCCAAAATGGCGGCGGCAGCCTCGGATTAAGAGTATCGATAACTCGAAGTGTGCTTCCTGGCTCGGCATCAAGTAACTTGTTTAGGCTACGTATGTCAGATGCTGATCCAGTTACGCATCCCTCAGAACAAAATTTAGGGCCAAGTGATGCACCAAATGCATTCGCACAACTATGACTCCGGAATAAGTCTCTTCCATAATCCTCAGTTCCAGGCATCGGTGCCAAAACGCGCCCGTTAGGCTTTGCTGTATATCCAGGCACCCACTTCCAATCGCCTTGTGGAATCGGGCCGCGATTTGCCAGATCAGTACAACGTGGATTGTTTTTGCAGCGAAGGCCTGATCCATTATTTCCCGATGCAGCTTTGATTGCGAATGGCGCCCCGTTTTCTGTGCTATCTGGCACACAAAACAGTTCTCCTTCGCTTATCCCGTAATAACAAGTGGCCAGTCCAAGCGGATCAATGTTGCTTATGGGACTCCCCCCGGCATAGGCATATGTACTGATCCCACCATCGAGCCCAATCGGATCACTCTGGCTATACCGCCCAGTGGTCGGCTCGTAATCCCGGAAGTAGTTGTAGTTGAGTCCCGTCGCCGCGTCGAACCGCTGCCCCGGAAACCGCATATCCAGTTTGAACGAAGTGCCATCACCATCCGGGTCCTCTTCCGGCGCGGTGGCGCCGAACGCCTCACCCTTCAGATCCCACTTCCATACGGCCTTGTCGGTCACCGGGTCGATCACCACGCGCGGACTGCCCAAGTGGTCGGGCTCGATATAGGTCAGTGCTCCGCTGGCCTCGTTGCGCAAACCCACCGGCAGATCGTCCAGCCAGATCGCCTGCTGGATGGGCGTGCCGTTGGCGCTGTAGTCGCCGATCCAATGCCCGGCCTCGTCGTAGAGCGTGTAGCGGCTGTCCGCGCCCAGGAAACTGCGCACCCGCTCGCCCTTGCCGTTGTACTGGTAATTGCGCACCGTCGCACCGTTCCGGCGCACGCTGCTCATCCGCCCCGCCGGGTCGTAAAAGAAATCCTGCGCGCTGCTGCTAATCCCGATGGTGTTGCCCGTCCTTTCGTAACGGCGCGTCAGACCGCCAACACTGCTCAGCCGATGACTGCTGCTCGGATAGGCATACAGCGTGGTGCCGCTGGCCGTGGTCGCGCTGGTGCGATTGCCGGTCTGGTCGTAGCCATAGGCATCGATCACCGCGCCGGTCGGACCATCCTTGAACTGAGTCAGCCGGTTCAAGGCGTCGTAGCCGAAGCTCACCTGGGGTAGTGTGGTGCCGGCCTGACGCAGTTGATCCACATTGCCCACCGCGTCGTAGTCCAACTCCATCGATAGGCCGCCTGGACCACCATCGTGGATGGCCAACGGGCGATAGTCCTGATCCAACGTGCGGCTGAGCTGGCGTCCATTGCCGTAAATCCAGCCGGCCACCGGACCGAACGCGTGATAGGTCGCGCCGGTCAGGAGGACCTGGCGTCCGCCGTCGGCGGGGGTGACGCCCACCTCGGTGGTGCGGCCTTGCGCATCGTGCTGGTAATCCACTACCGCGCCATCGGGATAAGTGATCGCGCTGAGCTGGCCGCCGGGTGCGTAGGCATAACGCAGCGTCAAGGCGACGCCATTGGTCGTCTGCACCTTGCGGGTCAGATTGCCGAAACGGTCATAGCAATACTGCGCGAAGCCGCTGGCGTCCTGCAGCTTGCTCAAGCGTCCGACCGTGAAGGTTTCACCAGCAGCGCACACGCTCTGCGTGGCGTCGTAGGTATAGGTGACGTTGAAGCTGGTGTTGGCGTAAGCCTGCTCAGTCAAACGATTGAGCGCATCGTAGGTGTAGGTGGTGATCCTGCCCTGCGCATCGGTCTTGCCGACCGGGTTGCCGGCGCTGTCGTAGGTGTAGCGGGTGGTGCCGGTGTCGGGGCTGACCAGCGTGGTCAGATCGCCCAAGCCATTGTAGGTGTAGGTGGTCTTCAGGCCCTTGGGGTCGGTCACTTGAGTCAGGTTATCCAACGCGTCGTACGTGAACTGGGTCTGCGCGGCAATGCCGCCCGGGTCCTGCAGCGTGCGCTTAAGCCGGTCGAGCGGATCATAATCCTGCTGGGTGATATGGCCCAGCGCATCGGTGATCGCAGTGTTGTTGCCATTGGGGTCGTAACCGAAGTCGGTGGGGTTGGCCGCGGCATCGGCGTGCGTCTCCAGCTGGCCGAGCTGGTTGTAGACGCGTGAGAGCGTGCGCTTGAGTGTGCCGCTGGCATCCTTGGTGTCTTCGGCAATCCGGTTACCCGCATTGTCCAGGGTGTAGTGGATCGTGTTGCCCGTGTTGTCGCTGATATCGGTCAGGCGATGGGCCGCGTCGTAGGTGTAGGCGGTGAAGGCGCCATCGGACTGGGTGAGCTGCTTGACCAAGCCAGTGGGCCAGTAGGCGATGGTCGTAATGCGGTCGTCCGATTCGCTATCGTCGTTGGTGCCGCGCAGCTTGATGGCGGTCAGCCAGCCGCGCGGGCTGTAGCTGTAGTCAGTGATCATGCCATTCGGGTCCTTGACCGACAGCTTCCGGCCGGCCGCATCGTAGGCCAGGGTCTCGGTGACTTGACCCAAGGCGTTGGTGACCTTCCACAGGTCTCCCTTGCGGTAAGCGCAATTGCCGCCAGTGGCGCAGCCGGCATCATCGGCTGGGTAATAGGCGTACTGGGTGAGGTCGGTCACGTCCGTGCGCGAGCCGTCGACCGATTTCACTAGTCCCAGGATAGGGCAGACGCTGCCGCTGGCAGATACGTCAGCGGCCTCACAGTAGGCGAATGTCGTCATCCGTGACAGCCCGGAGTCCAGGTCGGTCGTGATCACCGAAAGAGGCTGCAAGCGGGCATTGCGGGTGTAAGAGGTCAGGCGGGCATCCGATTCGACCGAAGATCGCCGGTTGAAATTGGCCAGCGTCCGGGTCGTCGTGGTCCGCTGAGTAGGCAGTCCCTGGCCTTCCTGGACAGTATGTACCTCCAGTGCCGCCGTGCCCTTCGTCGCCTCGGCATAGGTGTGCTTGGTGATCACACCATTGCGATCGGTCTCGGTATCCAGGCGGCGTCGAAAATCGGCAGATTCGGGATAATAGGTGCGATCGCTCTGCCCCGCCTCGTCGCTTGCACCGGAAAACTGTGGTGGACGCCCAGTTGGCGTGCCGACCAATCCGTACGTGGTCACATTTCCAAGCGGATCTTTCGCAATGGAACCGCCGGTCGCCGGGTAGGTCAGTGTGAATCGATCAATCCCGTTGGCATGAGTGGTGCTGCTCGCTCTGCCCGCCGCGTCATAGGTAAAGGTGCTGTAGCGTTGCCCGTCTTCGCGCGTAACCCCGGTAAGCAATGCGGGAAAGGCAGGGTCTTCATAGTGGTACTGCACATTGCGGCCATCCGCGTAGCTAGCGGTCGCCAGCATGCCGCCAGCGTCGTAGCCGTAGGCGACTAAGACCACGCCTTCACTGGCAATGCTGGTCAGTTTCCCGCTTGCCTGGTCGCCGTCGTAGACCAGTTGCAGCGAGCGACCGCTCGAGCCTGCAATGGTGGTCAGCAATTTCCCTGTATAGCCGTAGGTCCACTGGAGGCCGCTATCCAGTCGTTGCCAGAGAACCTTGCCCTGCGCGTCGAAGCACAGGGTGCGGTCGGCCCGCTCCAAGACCCACTCGCCATTCTCCTGGCGCAGTACATCGCCGCTGCCGTCACTAGCCAAGTAGGATGTGCCTTGTAGGCGGAAAGGAATCTGGAAGCCCTGCGGGTTAATGTAAGATACTGTCAAGCTGCCATCGCTATCAGCAGCAATATTTAATCGGATCGCGTGTTCATGGCCCCAACCCGCTCCGAATCCTGAAGTGCCGGTACCAATGACGGAATGGAAATGGCGGGTAAAATTAATCCAGTCCAGTCCAAAATCGATGGCTGACTCATGCTTATCCCCTGTTGTTGGATCGCAGGGGTTGCCTATGCATTGGTCACTTTGCGCGACGAGCCGAGAGTAATAACTTTTCAACGATACAAACCGAGATTCGCACATGTGGCTAGATGTGTTCAACTTTCTCGATTTGAAGCAGTCTGTCGTGCGTCGACGGTAGACTGTGTGGTATCCATTAAATCCAGATGGACAAGTCGTGGTGGGAGAAGCGTGATAGTAGTAATTCAAGGATTCGGACTTGGAATCTCCGTTATCTCCCCGCTCCAAGATTTTTGCATTTTCCCAGCCCTCGTGTGTAACGTCGACCGCAGTATCGGCTCCACATAGATTCACCATGTTGCCTACCAGGTAGGCGACCACCTGCTGATCATCCTCAGGATCGTCATGATAAATGTCAGTGTTGCCGCTACGGTGATATCTGTAGTAGTGCCAGGGGCCGATGGCCGTATTGACAGGCTCGATTCCATAGAAATATATAGATTCAATCTCAGACGTTTTTACCGAGGAGACGGTCCATTTGGCGTCGGGGGGAGACTGCGACTTCCACTTTACTTGTATGGCATCTTGTACCGATCGCTCGCTGCTATAGCCGACATTGACGCCGATGTCAGTCGACTTCCAGGTCGTCTTGATTTCTTGGGAGATCGCATACTGCGTGGTCGCCACCATTGCCAGCATGATTAACATCGCTTGCTTGGAAGACGAATAGATGTATCTAGGCAGTGCCCTCAGGATCGTATATAGCGACCGTCCGAATAATTCCATGAAAATCCCTTTTTCAAGATGACACGTCGCGCGACCTTGAATATCGAAACGCGCAGTTCCATCGACCAGGTGAGTGAGCTCAAGTGCATTCGCCTGGGCGGGTCAATTGATGGCACAGCTCGACTATCTCGGCGTGGCGCCTGAAAGTCAATGGGGTGAAACTATTTCGGCGGTTTCAAGTCCCAACAGCAACGCCTGATCAATCCGGTCGGCCTTTCGGGCGGGCGAAGAAGGCTCCCATTGGCGTGCGAAAGCCCGTCGGTGCGTGCGGTCGGTGACTTATTTCTACAGGCGATAGCATCAAGCTAGCGTTGGAAGTAGACGCCCGGGTCCTGCCCTCAGGCAGGTCTGGCGCAGCAGACCGTTGGTGTTCTCGTAGATTCCACACTGCGACACGTTTTTCCGCTTGCATGCAATGTGTTGGGGTAAACATCGCTGGGCCAGGAGGCTGTGGGCGTGGGCTCAAATCCGGCCTCTAGGATCGAGTTTGCGCGGGGTGCATGGCCCGCGACGCGGGCGTCTGGCGTGCGCGCCGGCAAAGTGGTCTGGTAGCCGGGGCTGTGGCCCAGGAGGTCGCTGGCGTGATCGCCCTTGCGGCGCAGTGCGCGGCAGATAGTGCTCGACGCACGATTCAGCACGCTACCCACTTCGCGGATGGAGGCCTTGCGCTGCCGCAACGCCGATACCGTACCCTGCTCCTCGGCGCTCAAATGCTGGTAATGGACGCCTAGGGACTCCCTCAATGCCTAGTGCTGCGCTTGGGAAGAGAGAGCTTCAGTCGCAAATTATTGCGCCTCTTTCGGTGATCGCGCTAAGTCGCTTCCGCGTACCAGGCATCACTCAGCGAGCGGCCCGGCGGCATCTCTGTACCGGCCAGCAGCGCGCCCAGGCCGCGGTCGTCGATCTCCGGATGCTGGCGCCGCGCACGGGTGAGGATTTCCCCGGCCAGCCACTCCATGCGCGCGACGTTGGACTGCAGGCGCGCCGCCAGCGCGTCCGTGTCGAGCACATCGTTGAGTGCGCGGTTGAGTTCGTGGAACCAGCCGATGGTGTACTGGTCCAGTAGGCGGCCGTCTTCCAGCACGGGCGGCGCGGCGAGGTTGCGCTGGCCCCAGTCGGCCAGCAGGGCCTGCACGCTCAGGTTGAGCGCGCGCCCACGCTGGAACAGCGGCCGCAGTCGGCCCAGCAGCGAAATGTCGGTCAGGCGCCCGGCGAAGAACAGCGGTGCGAGCAGCGACCAGTAATAGGTGTAGTCCCAGATCACCTTGACCGGCATCACCTGGGCGTCGCCGAACAGCGCGTACTGGCCTTGGTACAGGGTCAGGGTGTTCTCGTAGAAGCCCTGGTAGAGCTGGTTGTAGACGCTGGCGTAGGCGCCGATGTCCTTGCCGGCGCGGTCGCGTGCGATCAGCTCGGCCACGTAGGTGTTGGAGATGGCGATGAAGTCGGTGCCCGGCGAGTAGAACGGATCCAGGAACAGCCCGGCCTCGCCGGTGATCGCCCAGCGATGCTCCCCGAACACCTGTCGGCAGCCGTAGGACACATTGCGGAAGAACGCGAAATCGCGCAGCACGTGCTCTTCGCGCGCGAGCGTGGCGGCCACCTGCGGCTGGTGCCGCGCCAGCCAATCCATGGCCTTGGCGTGGGTGTTCATCGATTCCAGCGGATGCATCGTCGTGTCGCACACGATGCCCAGCGAATGCGCGCCCGAGGACAGCGGAATCAGCCACACCCAGTAGCCCGGCCCGCACATGTGGTTGGTCGAGCGCCAGCGGTCCGGCGGGGTGCAGCGCGCCAGCCAGTCCGGATTCTGCGACCAGGCGTTGGGATCGACATGGCCGTCCACGCGCCACCAGACCGCGTGGATCTGATGCGGGTTGTCCTGGGCCAGGTCGAGCTGGCGCTTGAGCAGGCCGGCGCGACCGCTGGCATCGATCACCCAGCGTGCCTCCAGCGCATGCAGCGCGCCCTCGCGTTCGAAGCGCACCCGGTGCGGTGCATCGTCCTGGTCGAGCTCAATGGCGCGCACGGTGGCGCCATCGACGAATTGCACGCCATGCTCGGCCGCGTGCCGGGCCAGGAAGTTCTCGAAGCGGCCGCGGTCGATCTGCCAGGACGGCGTGGGCAGTAGCTGGCTGACGCCGACCTCGGTGCAGCGGTCCACATCGTGGCGCCCATCGGAGAAGAAGAAGCGGAATCCGAACTTGCGCAGGTGCTCGGCATCCAGGTGGGCGCGCAGGTCCAGCACGTCGGCCAGGTAGTGCGCACCGATTTCCACGGTCGATTCGCCCACCTTGAAGGCCGCTTCGGCCACCGGGTGGCGGCGACGTTCGATCACCTGCACCTGCATACCCGGATCCTGGCGCTTGAGCTGCAAAGCCAGGGTCAGGCCGGCCAGGCCCCCGCCGAGGATGGCGACATCGGTGTGCTGTGTCATCTAGGCGTCCTTGGCGGCAGACGATGCGGGTACCGTTGCGAACTCACCGGAGGGATCGTGGATCACCGGCGGCTGCCGGCGCGCGTTGCGATATTCACGCAGCACGTGGCCGTACGCAAAGACCTGCCTCACCACGTGCGCGGTGATCTTGACCAGATCGTGGACCAGGCGGAAATGGCTTTGGCGGAACTCGCCGCCTTCCAGGTGCAGGTAGCGGGTTTCCACCGGCACCGAGACCAGCCGCGCGTTGGCGCGGCGCGCGGCGGAAATCAGCATCTGTGCCTCGAACACGAAGCCCTCGCCTTCCACCCCTTCGAGCGTGAACACACTGCGCGGATAGAAGCGCTGCCCGCTCTGGGTGTCGCGCAGGCGGAAGCCACAGGCCCAGGCGATGCCCCAGTCGCCGAAGTCGTTGCCGATGCGGCGGATGGTCGGCTGGCTGGCGCGCTTGCGCAGGCGCGCGCCGTTGACCACCCAACCCGGGTAAGCGTTGGCGGCTTCGAGCATGCGCGGGAAGTCGCTGGCCTTGTGCTGGCCGTCGCCGTCCATGGTCATCACGCCCTGTGCGCCGATGCGAGCGGCCTCGGCGAAACCGGTGCGCAGCGCCGCACCCTTGCCCATGCGCCGCGGATGGCGGATCAGGGTGATCGGCAGGCCGTTCAGGCAGGCGCTGGTGCCGTCGTCCGAGCCATCGTCGACCACGATGACGTGCGGGCACACGGCCAGCGCGTCGCTGACCACTTCGCGGATGCGCAGTTTCTCGTTGAGCGCGGGGATGACCACCGCCACGTCCTGCATCGTCAGCGCCGTCACCGCGCGAGCTCCACATGCAGCGCGTCACCGTTGCCTGCGTCCAGGTGGGCGTGCGACGCGCCAGCGGCCAGCGCATCGAACAGCGGCAGCATCGGCGCCATCGCGTTGCCGGCGGCGTGGTGTTCCAGCGGGCCGGCCGGGGCGCGGTCGCGACCGCCGCTGCCCAGACTGGCGCGCAGCACGGCGCCCTCGCCGGTGCGGCTCAGGACCAGCGCAGCGCCCAGCAGACCCTGGCTGTGCGAGACCCGGCCCAGCGGCCCGGCCGACTGGCTGTCGTAACCCACCAGCAGCACTTCATCGGTGTCGGTGGCCAGCTGGGTCAGGGCTTCAAGCAGGCCCTGCGCGAAGCTGCCATGGAAGGCGCTCAGCGCGGTGGCCGGGGCATGGGTCCCGGCGCCGATGGTCCAGTAGCCAGCCGCGGCGTTGTGCACCGAGTTGTGGAAGCGGATCGGCGAGATTCCGGCCGGATCCTCGGCCAGCTGCCGGCACATGTAGTCGGTGATGGCCAGGTCGCCGTGGGTGGAGGTGAACACCGACGGCAGCAGCTTGGGATCACGCCCGGCGGCCTGGCAGGCGGCCAGGGCCACTTCCAAGGCCACGGCCACCGTCTCCGGCGCACGGCGCCGCTCGTTGGGGGCCAGCAGCTGCGGCGCAGGCTTGGCCGGCGCCTGCTCGGGCAGGGCGCCGCCCCGGGCAAAGGACTGCGCGGCGTCCCAGGAGGGCAGGCCGCGACACCAGAAACCGATGCCCGCGATGCGGGCGGACAGGACAGGCGACTTCATGCGCGGCCGAACACCAGCGCGCAATTGTTGCCGCCAAAGCCGAAGGAGTTGTTCATGGCGTACTGCACCGTGCGCCGCTCGGGCGCGAAGCGGATCTGCGGACCGCAGGCCGGATCGGGGGTCTGGGAATTGAGCGTGCCGGGCAGTTGCCCAGTCTCCAGCGCGATGAGCGCGAACACCGATTCGACGATGCCCGCCGCGCCCAGGGTATGGCCGGTCCAGGCCTTGGTCGAGGCCGCATGCAGGGTGTCGGGGAACATGGCCGCCACCGCGATCGCCTCGACCGTGTCGTTGGCCGGGGTCGAGGTGCCGTGCAGATTGAGGTAGTCCAGCTGATCGGCCTCGATGCCGGCGCGGGCCAGTGCATTGCGCATGGCCAGCTGCGCGCCCAGGCCCTCCGGGTGCGGGGCGGACATGTGGTGGGCGTCGCTGGATTCGCCGTAGCCGCGCAACTGCACGGCGCCGTCGGCGGCCTCGGGGCGCTCGACCAGGGCGAAGCCGCCGGCTTCGCCCAACGAAAGCCCGTCACGGGCCGCGTCGAAAGGCATGCACTTGTTCCTGGATACCAACTGCAGCGAGTTGAAGCCGTACAGCACGCTGCCGCACAGGGTGTCTACGCCGCCGACCAGCGCGGCATCGGCCAGCCCGGCGGCGATCAGACGTGCGGCCTGGGCGAAGACCTTGGCGCTGGAAGAGCACGCCGTGGCCACGGTCATGCAGGGGCCGGCCAGGCCGGTGGCGTGCTGGACGAAATCCCCGAGCGAGTGCGGGGTGTGCACGATGGGCCGCTGCAGGTCGTCGGGAAAGCGCGCGCCCTCGGCGTCTTCTTCCAAGCGGGTATAGGCCTCTTCGCTGGCCCCGATGCTGGAGGTCGAGGTGCCCACGATCACGGCCACCCGGTGGGTGCCGTAGCGCGCGCCCGCCGCACTTGCCGCTTCCAGCAGCCCATCCTGTTGCAGGGCCAGCCAGGCCAGGCGGTTGTTGCGGCAGTCCCACTGCGCCAGCTCCGGCGGCAGGGTGACGTCCTCGACGCCGTCCACCCGGCCGATCCAGCAATCCAACCGCGGCGCGGGTCCGAAATCGTTCTCGCGCAGGCCACTGCGGCGCTGGTCGAGGGCCTGGGCCTGGGCCTGGCGGCCGGCGCCCAGGGCGGTGGTGGCGGTGTAGGCCGTGATCGCCAGGGGCGTCATGCGGGGCTGGGACGGCATCAGCGGGATGTGTCAAAAGATGACAGACGAGTATAGCCACGCGTCGTCGATGCGCTGTGCACCGACGCCGTGCTGGTCAGGCACCTGAAGCCCGCACGCGCGCCTGGCGCTCGTCGGGTTCCGTCGTTGCGTCAATTCCCGCACAATCGTGACACTTTCCTTCAAGAACCTTCCGCACGCGCCTGATGCAAGCGTTCGTCTACAAGAGCCTGCGCAAGGCCGACACTTACGTCTATCTGGCCGTGCGTGACGATTTCGCCTGCCTGCCCGAGCCGCTGCGCACGCAGGTGGGTGAGCTGGCCTTCGTCCTGGACGTGACCCTGACCCCCGAGCGCAAGCTGGCCCGCGAGGACGTGGCGGTGGTCCGCCAGAACCTGGCCACGCGCGGGTTCCACCTCCAGTTCCCGCCCAAGCCGCTGCTCGGGGAAACGCCCGATGCCTGATGCTGGCCGTTCGCCGATGCCCGCCGTGGCCGCCGCGATGGGCGCCGGCCTGGTGCTGGCGGGGCTGAGTTACTTCGGCGGCTGGCTGGCCGTGGCCGGCGCCTGGCTGGCGCAGCCGGCGTTCGCCTTGGCCGTGTCCTGGCACGCGCGGACCCGCGGCATGGCCGGCGCCGGCTTCCTGCGGCGCGACCTGCTGGCCCTGCTGGCGGTCTGGGCGGGCGGGTTCGCCGGCATGGCCCTGCTGCTGGCCTGGCCGCTGCAGCGCCTGCGCGACGGCGGCAGCCTGGGCGCGGCGCTGGGCCTGAGCGCGGCGGCCGGCCTGTCCCTGATTCTGCTGTGGCGCACCTGGCCGCTGTGGCAAGCGGTGGAATGCCAGGGCGGGCGCCTGTCGCGGCACTGGCGCCTCATGCTCGAGCGCGATGCGGGCGACTGGCATGGCCTGGTTGTCGCGTTCGCGGCCGCGCTCGCCATCGGTACGGGTCTGGCGCTTGCGTGGCCGGCGCTGTGGCCCGGCCACCTGCGTGGTCTGGGGGCGGCGGTCTACGTGATTGCCCTGCCGCTGATGCACTGGGGCCTGCAGCGCACCCCGCGCAGCGGTGGCCTTCCGGTCCTGGAAATGCCCGGCCGCGCGGCGGCCCGGCCCCAGCCCCCGGCGCCCGTGATGGAGCCGGTCCTCGCCCCCGCGCCGCGTCCGGCGTCAGGGCCGGCGCAGGTCGCCGCGCTGTACGAGGCCGCCCGCAGTGGCCGGGTCGAGCGTGCGCTTGAATTGATCGAGGCCGGCGCCGATCCACGGGCACTGCCGCCCGCCGATGCCCGCGACCAGCGCAGCCTGGCCGTGCTGGCGGCGGTGCTGCCCGATCTTCGACTGCTGCGCCAGCTGATCGCCCGCGGAATCGACCTCAACCAGGCCCACGCCGGCATGACCCCGCTGCTTGCCGCGACCCGCGACAGTTGGCATGGCCGTCCCGACGCGGTGACTACCCTGCTGACCAACGGGGCCGATCCGCGCCAGGCCGATCGCGACGGCAACACCCCCCTGCACCACGCCGCGCGCAGTTCCGATCCGGGCGTGGCTGCGCTGTTGCGCGATGCCGCCGCCGAACTGGATGCTTGCAACCGCGACGGGCTAACCCCGCTGGGCATCGCCTGCCTGGCCGGCAACTGGCGCCTGGCCAAGTTCCTGCTCGAGCGCGGGGCCCGGCCTGAGGCCGCTGGCGCCCAGCCGGTCCTGGTCGCCGCGGCGGCCACCGAGGAAGACGACGCTGCCGGCGTGCAGCTGCTCCTGCGTCACAAGGCCAAGGTGGATGCGCGTGGGACGGGCGGACGCAGCGCCCTGCACGAGGCCGCCTTCGCCGGACACGAGGACATCCTGGCCGCGCTCCTGGCAGCCGGCGCCAGCGTGGATGCGCGCGACGACGCGCAGGCCACGCCCTGGCTGGAAGCGGCCCGAGGCGGACGCCACCGCGTGCTCGACACCCTGGCCGCGGCCGGCGCCGACTGCCAGGCCGTCGATGCGCGGGGGCGCGATGCGCTGATGCTGGCCTGCGCGGCCGAGCGGGTGACCCCGGCCCTGGTGCAGCGCCTGCTGACGCTGGGCCTGGATCCGGCGCGACGCACGCCCGACGGGCAGCGTGCCAGCGATCTGGCCGCCGCCGCCGGACGTTGGTCGCTGGTGGCCGTGCTGGATCCGGACTACCCGCTGCCCAATGCCGTCTCGGCCAGCGAGGGCCAGCAACCGCCGCCGGACCAGGCTCCGCTGGGCCTGCTGCGCGAGGCGCTCGAACGCGGCCAGTTCAACGGCCTGGCCGAACTGGCGCGCCTGTGCACCCCCGCAGAACTGGGCAGCCTCCTGCATGCGCCGGCGCTGTTCGCCTCACCCCAGGCCGTGGCCTGGCTGCTGCGCCACCGTGCCGCAGGCGAGGAGCGCGACGTGCGCGGGGACGTGCCGCTGCACGCCAACCTGGCGCGAGGCCCGGCGGCGCAGCCGGTGATTCGAGTCTTGCTTGATGCCGGGCTGTCGCCTGCGGGCGGGGCCGGCCTTGCGCGTTTCCTGGCTGCCTGCAGTCCAGGGACCGATTCGGTTGGCGCGCAGGCGCTGGCCTTGGAACTGCTGCAGCGCGGCGCCGACCCCTTTGCCACCTCGCCCGCCGGCGATCCGCCCCTGTCCCTGGCCGTGCGCCTGGACTGGGCGCCGCTGGTCGACGCCTTGCTGGTGATCGGCGTGGATCGCGAAACCCGCGATGCGCGCGGCATGTCCGCCTTGCACCTGGCCACGGCGCTGGGCAACGTGCCGATGGTGCGCCGCCTGATCGCCGGTGGCGCCTCGCCCGACGCCCGCGCCGCGGATGGGCAGACCCCGCTGGGCGTGGCCCTATCCAGTGGCCGGCGCGATCTGGCCGACTGGCTGGATTGGCGCGGCTGGACCCTGCCCGGCCGCACGCTGCGTCCCGGCGATCTGCCGTTGGCCGCGATGGCCGGCGATGCCGATGCGGTGCGCAAGCTGCTGGACCTCGGCTTCCCGGTCGACGCCCCCGACGTCCAGGGCTGCAGCGCGCTGCTGCGCGCCGCCGGCGGTGGACACCGTCCGGTGGTCGACCTGCTGCTCGCCCACGGGGCCGATCCGCAATGCGCCGCGCGTACGGGCGCCACGCCGCTGTCGGCGGCGGTGAGCATGCGCCAGGCCGGCATCGTCGGCGCATTGCTCGACGCCGGTGCCGATCTGGAATACCGCCTGCCCGGAGGCGTCAGCGTGCTGATGCTGGCCGCGGCGCTGGGCCTGCCGGACATCGCCGCGCGCCTGCTCACCGCGGGCGCCGACGTGCATGCCGCCGACGCCCAGGGCCTGACCTCGCTGCACTGCGCCTGCCTGTTCGGCTTCATCGCCCACGATCGCGCCCGGCTGCTGGCGCTGCTGGACACCTTGCTGCTGGCCGGCGCGCAAGCCGATGGCGCGGATGCGGCCACCGTGACCCCGCTGTTGCTCTTGCTCGGTGCGCGCGCCGAGCCAGGGACGTCCTGCGACGAGGACGTCATCCTGGCCGGGCTCGAGCGCTTGCTGGACGAAGAGGTCTCGCTGGAGGCGCGCGATCCGCGCGGCTTCGGGCCCCTGCATCTGGCGGCACTGCATGGCTTGCTGCGGGTGGTCCAGCGGCTGCTGCGCGCCGGCGCCGATCCGGAACTGCGCGATGGCCTGGGCCGCAGCGCGCGCGAGGTGGCGATCATGCGCGGCTTCGTTGACGTGGCCGGCGAACTCGCCCCGGCGCTGGTGCCCGGCAACGGCACGCCCATCGCCCGCTATCTGCGCGATCCGCGCTGATCAGGCCCCGATCGGACCCACTGCAGCGCCCTCATGTCCACCAGCCCGGTCATCGCCGAATCCATCACCTGGTCCGAGTTCGACCGCGTGCTGATGGTCGCCGGCACGGTGCTGCGGGTCGAACCGTTTCCCGAAGCCCGGCGCCCGGCCTATAAGGTCTGGGTGGATTTCGGCCCCTACGGCGAGCGCAAGACCAGCGCGCAGATCGTCGATCTGTACGCGCCGCAGGACCTGGTGGGCCGGCAGATCATCGGGGTGATCAACTTCTCCGAAAAGCAGATCGGCCCGTTCAAGTCGCAGTTCCTGCTGACCGGTGTCTACACCGAGGCCGGTGTGGTGGTCAGCGCGCTGGAGCGGCCCGTTCCCAATGGATCGCGCCTGGGCTGAGCACCCGGCGAGGATCGCGCGGCGCGACCGTTGATTGGAATCGCAGGGCCGGCTACGGACGGCTGGCGGTGTCGCCGTCGGTCGAGGTCTGGGTATCGGCGGCGAACAGGCGTTCCAGGTCGCGGCGCGCGTCCTTGGAGGTCTGCAGCAGTGCCGCTTCGTCGTCATAGATCAGGTACTGCTCGCGCAGCAGCTTCTCGTCATGGGCGCGGAAACGCTGGGTGTGCTCGGCGGCCGTGGCCGCGTCCACGCCCAGCGCGGTCATGACCCGTTCGCCCATCTCCAGGCTGGAACCGAAGGTCTCGCGGAAGGGCTCGGCGCTCAGGTCCATCAGGCGCCAGGCGTGCTGGCGGTTGCGCGCGCGGGACAGCACCGTGGCCGTCGGGTACATGCGCCGGATCAGGCGGGTGGCCTTGATGTTGGTGTCGGGGTCATCCATGGCCACCACGAAGACCTTGCAGTGCTGCGCGCCGGCCGCGCGCAGCAGGTCCGGGCGGGTGGGGTCGCCGTAGAACAGGCGCGCGGTGCCGAAGCGGCGCAGCGTGTCGACCGTCTCCGGGCTGTGCTCGAGCGCCACGAACGGCACGCGCTGGGCGGTCAGCAGGCGGGCCACGATCTGGCCGAAGCGTCCCATGCCGGCGATCAGCACCTGGGGCTGCAGATCGTCGACCTCTTCGAAGGCGCGCTTGGGACCGACCGGGGCCTTGTCCAGCCAGCGCCCGGCGGCGATGAGCAGCAGCGGGGTGGCCGCCATCGACAGGCCGACCATGGCCACCAGCCGGTCATGGTGCTCGGTGCTCAGCAGCTGCGAGGCCTCGGCCTGGTTGAACACCACGAAGGCGAACTCACCGCCCAGCCACAACACGCCGCCCAGCTTGAGCGCCGAGCGCCAGGTCATCTGCTGCTGCCAGCGCCCGAGCGCGACCAGCACGCCCACCTTGATCAGCAGCAGCGCGACGACGCCGGCGGCGATGATCCACGGTTCGTTGCGGATGCGGTCCAGGTCCACGGTCATGCCGATGGCGATGAAGAACAGCCCCAGCAGCAGGCTCTTGAAGGGCTCGATCTGCGATTCCAGCTCGTGCCGGAATTCCGAATCGGACAGGAGCACGCCGGCCAGGAACGCGCCCAGGCCGGCGCTCAGTCCCGCCAGCTGCATGAACCACGCCGTGCCCAGCACCACCAGCAGCGCGCTGGCGGTGAAGACCTCGGGCATGCGCGTGCGCGCCACGATGCGGAACATCTGCCGCAGCAGCAGGCGCCCGAACACGATAACGATGACGATGGCGCCCACCGCGTGGAGCGCCATCGACCAGGTCAGGGTCTGGTTCTTGGCGCCGCCCAGCAGCGGGATGGCCGCCAGCAACGGGATCGCCGCCAGGTCCTGGAACAGCAGCACCGCAAAGCCGGTGCGTCCGTAATCGGTGGTCAGCTCCTTGCGCTCTGCGAGCAGTTGCAGGCTCACCGCCGTGGACGACAGCGCCAGGCCCATGCCGACCACCAGCGCGGCCTTCCAGCTCAGGCCCAGCGCCAGGCAGATCCCGCCCAGCAGCAGGGTGCTCAGCAGCACCTGCAGGCCACCGGTGCCGAAGACCGGCTTGCGCATCACCTTCAGGCGCGAGGGCGAAAGCTCCAGCCCGATCACGAACAGCAGCATCACCACGCCGACTTCCGAGGCGTTGAGGATGCGCTCGGCATCGCGCACGAAGCCGAAGCCGAACGGCCCCAGCGCAACGCCAGCGGCCAGGTAGGCCAGCACCGCGCCCAGCCCGAAGCGCTTGAACGCCGGGACGGCGATGACGCCAGCCAGCAAGAAGAGCAGGGCAATTTCGAGGCCGCCGCTGTGCATAGGAATCTCCAGGAACGGCCCGCATTATGCGGTGCGCCTCGCGCGCCGGGGGAGGACGCGTGCTGGATGCTGTGTTCAATCCCGGTTTTGCCTGACGCGATTCCTGCATCTACGCTGGCTGCTCTTCAATCGCAAAGGAGCGCGGACCATGCCGAAAATGGGATGGTGGACAGGAGGGGGCGTGGCCCTGCTGATGCTGTCGATGGGCGCCCAGGCGCAGACGGCCAGGGCGGTACGCCAGACGGTCGAGGCGTCCATGCTGGTGTCCGGCGAGATCCAGATCAGCCCGCAGGGTCAGGTGCGCAACTTCAGCGTCGCCGGGCGAGAGGACCTGCCGCCGGAAGTGACCGGGCTGCTGGACCAGCTGATTCCCGCCTGGCGCTTCGAGCCGGTGGAGCGGGAAGGGCATGCCGTCGCGGCGCGCTCGCTCATGCGCCTGCGCCTGGTGGCCCGCAAGCTGGGCGAGGATCGCTATGGCCTGAGCGTGGTCAGCGCGCAGTTCGACGGTGAGCCTGAGCCGGGCGAGCGCGTGCAAAGTCGCGACATGAAGCCGCCTTCCTACCCCATGGCGGCGGCGCAGAGCGGCGTGGGGGGCGATGTCTATGTGCTGGTGCGGGTTGGGCGGGACGGCCAGGTCGAAGATGTCGCGGCCGAGCAGACCAACCTGCGCGTCGTGGACAGCGCGCCGAGGATGGACAAGTGGCGCCGCATCCTGGAGCAGGCCGCCCTCAGCGGCGCGAGGCACTGGTCCTTTACCCCGCCCACGCGCGGAGACACGGTCGACGATGCGTACTGGCAGGTGCGCGTGCCGGTGTCCTTCAGCGTCGGTGAGGACTTGCCGTCCAAAGGGGAGAACCACTGGCGCGCCTACGTCCCCGGGCCACGCCAGCCTGTGCCGTGGGCAACGCCGGACATGGCCGCCGACGCGGGCGTGGATGCCGGCGCGGCCGGGCAGCCCAGCCAGGTGGGGGTCGGCCTGCACCTGCGCTCGCCGCTTGGCGCCAGCTGAGGTGGCGGAGCGATTCTGGGCTCGTAAGAAACCAGGGTCGGACCAGACCGGCGGTAAGACCCCCGGATCAAAAAAGCCCCGCGCAAGCGGGGCTTTTTTGCGGCAGTCGGGCCCGAGGCCTTAGCGCTTCATCGAAGAGAAGAACTCGTCGTTGGACTTGGTGTTCTTCATCTTGTCGAGCATGAACTCCATCGCGGCGATTTCGTCCATCGGGTGCAGCAGCTTGCGCAGGATCCAGATCTTCTGCAGCAGCTCCGGCTCGATCAGCAGGTCCTCGCGACGGGTGCCCGAGCGGTTGATGTCGATGGCCGGGTACACGCGCTTCTCGGTGATGCGACGATTCAGATGCACTTCGCTGTTGCCGGTGCCCTTGAACTCTTCGTAGATCACCTCGTCCATCTTCGAGCCGGTCTCCACCAGCGCGGTGGCGATGATGGTCAGCGAGCCGCCTTCCTCCACGTTGCGCGCCGCGCCGAAGAAGCGCTTCGGGCGATGCAGGGCGTTGGCGTCCACGCCGCCAGTGAGCACCTTGCCCGAGGAGGGCACCACGTTGTTGTAAGCGCGGGCCAGGCGGGTGATCGAGTCGAGCATGATCACCACGTCCTTCTTGTGCTCGACCAGGCGCTTGGCGCGCTCGATGACCATTTCGGCGACCTGCACGTGGCGCGCGGCCGGTTCGTCGAAGGTGGAGGAGATGACCTCGCCGCGCACGGTGCGCTGCATTTCGGTCACTTCTTCCGGACGCTCGTCGATGAGCAGCACGATCAGGTGTACGTCTGGATGATTGGTGGTGATGGCCGTGGCCACCTGCTGCATCATCATCGTCTTACCGGCCTTAGGCGGGGAGACGATCAGGGCGCGCTGGCCTTTGCCCTGCGGTGCCATCAGGTCCAGGATGCGGCCGGCGATGTCCTCGGACGAGCCGTTGCCGCGCTCCAGGGTGAAGCGCTTGCGCGGGAACAGCGGGGTCAGGTTCTCGAACAGCACCTTGCCCTTGCTGGCCTCGATCGGCTCACCGTTGATGGTGTCGACGATGTTCAGCGCGAAGTAGCGCTCGCCGTCCTTGGGGAAGCGGATGCGGCCGGCGATGTGGTCGCCGGTGCGCAGGTTGAAGCGACGGATCTGGCTGGGCGAGATGTAGGTATCGTCAGGGCCGGCCAGGTAGCTGGCCTCGGCCGCGCGCAGGAAGCCGAAGCCATCGGGCAGGATTTCCAGCACGCCGTCGGCGGCCACGCCTTCGCCATGGCGGGTCAGCACCTTCAACAGGGCGAAAATCACGTCCTGCTTGCGGGCGCGGGCCACCCCGTCGGTGATCTGCAGCTGCTCGGCGATCTCCAGCAGCTTGTGCGCCGGCATGCGCTTGAGGTCGCTCAGCGAATACTGCGGGAAGCCCTCGGGGACCTGCGGATGCGGGCGCGGGACGAAATTGTCACTGGCGCCGTCCTGCGGGAAACCATCGTTGAAGCGGTCGCCGCCGCCACCGCGGTTGCGGTCGCGGTCACGGCGATTGCGGAAGCGCTCGCGGCGGCCGCCCTGGCCCTGCGGGCCGTTGTTCTGCTGGGCGTTGTGCTGCGGGCGCTGGCCATTGCCGCCGCCGTTCTGCCCATTCTGGCCGTTGTGCTGCTGGCCACCTTCCGCGGTGACCTGCTGACCGCTGTTGCGCGGCTCGCCGCCTGCGGACTCATTGCCTCCTTCGGCGCGCGGCGTGGGCGCAGAAGCTTCGGCTTGCGGGGCGGGGGTCGGGGCGGGCGGCGCTGGCGTGGCACGCGGCGGAGCCGGTGCTTCGGCCGGTTTGGCGGCGGGCGGGGCGGTGTCGAGGGCCAGGGCGGCCTGCGGGGCCGCGGTATCGGTCTTGCTGGCGGCGGCCTTGCTCACGCGCGGCTTGCGCACGCGCTTCTCGGCGGTAACGGCGCCGGTTTCATTGCTGTCGGACAAAGTGCGATTCCTCGCTGAGAGGTTGCGAGCCTGCCGGCGGCACGAACGGGCGCGGGCGGCTGTTGAAGTGAGGGTGTGTGGTACTGCAGAGGGGGTGCGGCGCGAAAGCCCCGAGCGCCGGATGTCTTGACAGTAGCACCGTGCCGGAGCGGCTTCAAGCGCGCTCCGGCGACGGGTTGCAGCGGATTCAGGCCTGGCGGTGCGCCGGAGGCGCGGCCAGGCGGGTCATCAGGCCGCCTGGGCGCCGATGGCCTTGTCGATCATCTGGGTCAGCTGCCCCTTGCCAACCGCGCCGACCTGGGTGGCCTGGACCTGGCCGTCCTTGAACAGCAGCAGCAGCGGGATATTGCGCACGTGGTACTTGATGGCCGTGGCGCGGTTGTCGTCCACGTTCAGCTTGACCACCTTCAGGCGGCCCTCGTAGCTGTTGGCCAGTTCGTCCAGGACCGGGGCGATCATCTTGCACGGACCGCACCATTCGGCCCAGAAGTCCACCAGGACGGGTTCGTCGGACTGCAATACGGCGGCGTCGAAATCGGCGTCGCCGACGTGGGTCACCTTGTCGCTCATCGGGGTCTCCATGGGGTTTTCGCGGTGCGGGGGCCGAAGATGGCCGCCAGATGCGGTAAAATTGGGGCGCTTCGCGGCCAGATCAAGCCCTGCATGCGGGGGTACGGCCGCGCCACCCGGCATCGATGTCGCCAGTTTGCGACCGTAGGTGCCGGCGATGCAAGCGGATCCCCCCGCCCCTTCAGCCTGCCGTCGCCCCTGCGCTGCGGCGCAAAGAGAATTCATGAGCGACAAGCCCCTAACCGACATCACCTTCAACTCCTTCACGCTCCATCCCGACCTGCTGGCCGGGCTGGATGCGGCCGGTTTCTCACGCTGTACGCCGATCCAGGCCCTGACCTTGCCGGTGGCCCTGGCCGGCCGCGACGTGGCCGGACAGGCCCAGACCGGCACCGGCAAGACCCTGGCCTTCCTGGTCGCGGTCATGAACCGCCTGCTGACCCGGCCGGCGCTGGCCGATCGCAAGCCCGAGGATCCGCGCGCGCTGATCATGGCGCCGACCCGCGAGCTGGCCATCCAGATCCACAAGGACGCGGTGAAGTTCGGCTCGACGCTGGGCCTGCGCTTCGCGCTGGTCTACGGCGGGGTGGACTACGACAAGCAGCGTGAGCTGCTGCAGCAGGGCGTGGACATCATCATCGCCACCCCGGGCCGCCTGATCGACTACGTCAAGCAGCACAAGGTCGTCTCCCTGCACGCCTGCGAGGTGTGCGTGATGGACGAGGCCGACCGGATGTTCGACCTGGGCTTCATCAAGGACATCCGCTTCCTGCTGCGGCGCATGCCCGAGCGCACCACGCGGCAGACCCTGCTGTTCAGCGCCACCCTAAGCCATCGCGTGCTCGAGCTGGCGTACGAGCACATGAACGAGCCGGAAAAGCTCGTGGTCGAGACCGAAACCGTCACCGCCTCGCGCGTGCGCCAGCGCATGTACCTGCCGGCCGACGACGAGAAGATCCCGCTGCTGCTGGGCCTGCTCTCGCGCAGCGAGGGCGCCCGCACGATGGTGTTCGTCAACACCAAGGCCTTCGTCGAGCGCGTGGCCCGGGCCCTGGAAAAGGCCGGCTACCGTGTCGGCGTGCTGTCCGGCGACGTGCCGCAGAAGAAGCGCGAGACCCTGCTCAAGCGCTTCCAGGCCGGCCAGCTGGAGCTGCTGGTGGCCACCGATGTGGCTGCGCGCGGCCTGCACATCGACGGCATCAGCCACGTCTACAACTACGACCTGCCGTTCGATGCCGAGGACTACGTGCATCGCATCGGCCGGACCGCACGCCTGGGTGCGGAGGGCGACGCGATCAGTTTCGCCTGCGAGCGCTATGCGATGAGCCTGCCGGACATCGAGGCCTACATCGAGCAGAAGATCCCGGTCGAACCGGTCACCGCCGAACTGCTGACGCCGCTGCCGCGCCCCGAGCGCGCCGCGCCGCCGGCAGGCGAGGACGGGGAAGAGGCCGAGAGCGTCAGCGCGATCTTCCGCGAGGCCCGCGAGCAGAAGGCCGCCGACGAGGCGCGTCGTGGCGGCGGGCGTTCCAGCGGCGGCGGTCGTCGTGGTCCACGCGAGGGTGGGCGCAGTGGCGAGAGCGCCGGCAGTGGCGCAGGCAGCCGTGGTCCGCGCCCGCCGCGCCGGCCACGCGCCGAGCCCGCAGCGGATGGCGCGGTGGCGACCGCGCCTGCCGAGGTTGCCGTCGACACCGTGGCCACGCCGTCCGCCCCGGTTCCGGGTGGCGCACCCGACGCGCAGGCGCCCGAGGGCGAGAAGCGTCCGCGCAAGCGCCGTCGTCGGCGTCACGGTCGTCCGCTGGAAGGGGGAGAGACGCCCGCCAGCGCCAACGGGGAGACCTCGTCGACCAGCGCCGCGCCCAAGCCCCCCCGCGTGGCCAGCCCCAAGCCGCCCAAGCCGGTCCCGGCCCCTGCCGTGCCTGCGCCGGCAGCCGGCAACGACTCGTTCCTGACCCGCCTGGGGCGCAAGATCAAGTCGATGGTCGGTGGCTGAGCCGGTCGACCCGGCAAGGAAAACGAAGGGCCGCTGCATGCGGCCCTTCGTGTGTCTGGCCTCCGTTCGCCGCCGCCGCGGGCCAGGTGCGACGGATCGGCAGTCTGCGCTGGCGCACGACTCACCTACGCATAGGCATAATCGCCGCCCATGACCGTCCTGCGCTTTGAAAACGTCAGCAAACAGTATCCCGGCGGGCACGAAGCCCTGTCGGAGATCAACTTCGAGGTGGCCGAGGGCGAGATGCTCTTCGTCACCGGCCACTCCGGTGCCGGCAAGAGCACCCTGCTCAAGCTGGTGCACCTGAGCGAGCGTCCCAGCCGCGGCGCGGTGGTGTTTGGCGGGCGCAACCTGCTCAAGGTCCGCGGCGGCAGGATCCCGCTGCACCGTCGCCACGTGGGCGCGGTCTACCAGGACCATCGCCTGCTCACCGACCGGACCGTGGCCGAGAACGTCGCCCTGCCGCTGATCCTGCGCGGAGACCGACGCGGGGACATCGGCAAGCGCGTGCGCGAGGTCCTGACCCGCCTGGGACTGGGGCATCGCGAACGCGCGCTGCCCACCCAGCTCTCGGCCGGCGAGCAGCAGCGCGTGGGCATCGCCCGGGCGATCGTCTCCGAGCCGCAGCTGCTGGTGGCCGATGAGCCGACCGGTAACCTGGACCCGACCCTGGCCGCCGAGATCATGTCGCTGTTCGCCTCCATGCCCGAGCGCGGTACCTCGGTGCTGGTGGTCAGCCACGACCTGGCCCTGATCAAGCGCATGCGCAAGCGCGTGCTGATCCTGGACCACGGGCGGCTGATGGATGACATCTCGCCCGACGACCTGGCCGAATGATGCCCATGACCCACGTATTGCCGGGAGGCCGCGCATGAACGAGCAGGCCCCCAAGATCGAGACCAACCGCCGTGCCGACGGCCCCCGCTCCGGCGTGGGCATCTGGATGGACCAGCATCTCTACAGTTTCGTCTCCAGCCTGGGCCGCGCGCTGCGCCGGCCGTGGTCCACGGCGCTGACCATCGGCGTGATGGCCGTGGCCTTCGCCTTGCCGCTGGGGCTGTGGCTGGCGTTGGGTAACGTGCGCCACTTCGCCGGCGATGTGCAGGCGTCGCGCGAGGTGGACGTGTTCCTCAAGCTGGACACCGACGCCGCACGGGCGCAGGCGCTGGCCGAACAGATCCGCGCCCGGCCGGATGTGGCCAGGGTGGAGCTGCGCACGCCCGCGCAGGGGCTGGCCGATTTCCGCAAGCTCAGCGGGCTGGATGCGGCCATCGATGCGCTGGATGACAACCCGCTGCCGGCCCAGCTGGTCGTGATCCCCAGCGGCGACGACGCGGCGCTTGCCCAGGCCCTGGCCCAGCTGCCCGAGGCCGACGTGGTCCAGCACGACGCGGTCTGGCGCCAGCGCCTGCAAGGTTGGCTGCATTTCGGCAACCGCCTGGCCTGGGTGCTGGCCGCGCTGTTCGGGCTGGGGGCGCTGCTGGTGGTCGGCAACACGGTGCGCCTGGACATCCAGGCCCGGCGCGAGGAGATCGGCGTGCTGCAGCTGCTCGGGGCCACCGACGGCTTCATCCGGCGCCCGTTCCTCTACCTGGGCGCCTGGTATGGGCTGGGAGCCGGGTTGGTGGCGCTGGGGCTGGTGCTGGCCGCGGCCGCTGCGTTGCGCGCGCCACTGGACGCGCTGGCGCACAGCTACGGCAGCAGCTTCGCGCTGGATGGGCTGGACCCGGTGAGCGCAGGACTGGTATTAGTGGCGGCCTTGATCATCGGCTGGCTGGGGGCCTGGTGGGTGACCGGTCACTATCTGCGCCAGACCCGCCCGACCGACACCTGACCTGCCTCGCCCCCATGCCCCCACAAGACCTGCGTCATCTGATCAGCGAAGCGCCACGCGTCATGGTGGTGGACGGCTCCAAGATGGTGCGCAAGCTCATCGCCGATGTGCTCAAGCGCGACCTGCCGCAGGTCGAGGTCGTCGGCTGCGCCAGCCTGGCCGAAGCGCGCAAGGCGCTGGCCGATGGCCCGGTGGACCTGGTCACCACGGCGCTTTCGCTCAAGGGCGGCGGGACCGGCCTGGAGGTCGCCCGCGCGGTGCGCGAGGCCGCCGGGCAGGCCTACGTCCCGGTCATCGTGGTTTCCGGCGAGGCCCAGGCCCATCTCGAGGAGCGCCGCTTCACCGAGTTCGTCACCGATTATTTCGACAAGGCCCTGGGCCATGAGGCACTGGCCGCCTTCATCCACGGCTACGTGGCGCCCGAGGCCGTGCCAGGCGCCACGGTGCTCTACGTGGAGGACAGCCGCGTGGTCGCCGAGACCACCAAGCGCATGCTCGAACGCCACGATCTGAAGGTGGTCCACGTGCTGCGTGCCGAGGATGCCTTTGCCCTGCTGACCGCCGAGTCGCTGGGCATGTCGACCCACCAGTTCGACGTGGTGCTCACCGATGTGACCCTCAAGGGCGAGCTGAGCGGGGTGGACATCGTCCAGCGGGTGCGCGTGGATTTCGGCTACGGCAAACGCCGTCTGCCGATCCTGGTGATGACCGGCGATTCCAACCGCGACAACCAGGCCGAGCTGCTGCAGAGCGGCGCCAATGACCTGGTGCTCAAGCCGATCGAGGAACGTCTGCTGGTGACCAAGGTGCTCTTCCAGCTGCGCCTGGCCCGCATGGCCGGCCCGCGCGAGGACGGCTAGGACGCGCGCCATGGACGATGTGATCTTTATCGATGGACTGCGCACCCAGGCGCTGATCGGGGTCTACGACTTCGAGCGCGATGCCGCCCAGCCGCTGGTGTTCGACGTGGAGATGACGCTCGACACGCGTCGTGCCGGTGACAGCGATGTGCTCGAGGATACGGTGGATTACGCGGTGGTCGCGCAGACCATCGAATCGACCTGCGCCCAGTCGGGCTTTGCCCTGGTCGAGGCACTGGCCGAAACGATCGCCACGCGGCTGCTGCACGACTTCCCCATCGGGCAGGTGATGCTGCGGGTGACCAAGCCGCAGGCGGTCCCGGCCGCGCGCGGAGTCGGCGTGCGCATCGTGCGACGTCGGAGCGTGGCATGAAGACCCGCCGGTACGTGCTGCTGCTGGGCAGCAGCCTGGACACGCCGCAGGCGCTGGATGACGCGCGCGCCGCGCTGGCCATGCATGGCCTGCTCGAGGTCGCCTCGACGCGGGTCGAAGGCCCCAGCATCAACCCGGCCGACGCGCGACGCTTTCACAACCAGGCCGTCGCCCTGGCGACAGGGCTGCCGCGTGAGGCGCTGGGCGCGACGCTCAAGCAGATCGAGACGGCCTTGGGGCGCACGCCGCAGCCGGCGCAGTGCGTGATCGATATCGACTTGGCTTGCGAGTGCGATGCCCACGGCATCGTGCTGTGGCGCGACGATGCCAAGCTCGGCCATCCGCTGTTCGTGGACCTGATGCAGAACGTGCTCGATCAGTTGCGCGGGACCGCGTTGGCTTAGATGGAGTAGGAGCCGCCATGGCGGTGAAGGGGCCTTCCCTTTCGTGCGCCATCGCCGTCGTGGCGGCTCCCACACAGGCAGACCCCTGCCACACGAGCACAAACCGTCCGCTAGACGAACACCGAGCGCCCGCCGTCGATGGCGACGATCTGGCCATTGACGTACGCGTTACCGTCGATCAGCCAGCGCACGGCCGAGACGATGTCATCCGGCGCGCCCTGGCGCTGCAGCGGCACGCGCTGTTCCAGGACAGCCTGGGTCTCGGCCTTGACCGGATTCTCCGACCACAGGATGTTGCCTGGCGCGATGGCGTTGACCCGCACTTGCGGGCCGAGTTCGCGTGCCAGCGACTGGGTCATCATCACCAGCGCGGCCTTGGCCATGCAGTAGAGGGTGTGCTCGGGTAGCGGGCGCTGCGCGTAGATGTCGGCGATGCTGACGATCGCCCCGCCGCTTGCCTTCAGGTGCGGCGCGGCGGCCTGCGACAGGAAGAACGGTGCGCGTGCGTTGGAGGCGAACAGTTCGTCCCATTGCGTCGGCGTCGCGCTGCCCACCGGCGTGGCGTAGTAGGCCGAGGCGTTATTGATGAGTGCATCGAGCCGACCGAAGCGCTGCACCGTGTCCTCGACCAGCGCCGGCAGGCACGCAACGTCGGCCAGTTCGGCCTGCAACACCAGCGTGCTGCCGGGTCGCGCGGCTTCCAGTTCGGCGGCGAGTGCGAGCATGGCGTCGGTCGAGCCGCGGTAGTGCAGGCCCAGTGCGTAGCCATCGGCATGCAGCGCACGCGCGATGGCCGCGCCGATACGCTTGGCGGCGCCGGTGATCAGGGCAACGCGGGGCGATGGAGGCATGGCGGTGGCACCCGGACGGAAGGCCCGGCCATTGTGGCATCGCGGATGTCGGCGACGGGTGTGCGGGGACAGGGCGTTACACTGTACGGCTGCGATGGCGTGTCCTGCCCGCCGTGATGTCGCAGCTCCATGCCGACCGAGGACCCACGATGCTCCATGACCTGGAGGCCTTGCGCGTTGCGCTCGCGCCGTATCCCCATGCTTACACGCTGCTCGCCGTGGCGGCGTTGCTGCTGGCGTCCTTCGCCGCCAACTGGCTGACCAAACGCGTGCTGCTGCGCGCCTTGCGTCGCGCCCTGGCGGCCTCGCCGTTCGCGTCCGAAGACGAGGGCATGCGGCTGTCGGTGATTCCGCGTCTGGCCAATGCCGTGCCCGCCTTGGTGCTGTATGCCGGGGTGCGGGCCGTCCCGGAACTGCCGCCGCTGCTGGTGGAAGTGGTGCGCAACGTGTGCGCGGCCTTCATCGTGCTGACCGTGGCGCTGTCGGCTTCGCGCGCGCTGGACTTGGCCAACTTGGTCTACCTGCGCCGTCCCGATGCGCACAGCAAGCCGATCAAGGGCTATCTGCAGGTGCTGAAGATCATGCTGTTCGCACTGGCAGGGGTGCTGATGGTCGCGACTCTGATCGATCAAAACCCGATGGTGCTGCTGTCAGGCCTCGGCGCGATGATGGCGGTGCTGATCCTGGTGTTCCAGGATACCTTGCTGTCGCTGGTGGCCAGTGTGCAGATCGCCAGCAACGACATGGTGCGCGTTGGCGACTGGGTCGAAATGCCCTCGCAGCATGCCGATGGCGACGTGGTCGACATCGCGCTGCATACCGTCAAGATCCAGAACTGGGACAAGTCCATCAGCACGGTGCCGACCAAGAAGCTGATCACGAATCGTTCAAGAACTGGCGCGGCATGACCGAAGCCGGCGGGCGCCGCATCAAGCGCGCCGTGTATCTTGACCAGCACAGCGTGGTGTTTCTCGATGCGCGCCTGCAGGACCGGCTGGCGGCCTCGCCGCTGCTGGGCGACTACCTGGCGCGCAAGGGGCGTGAACTGGCCCAGGCCAACGCCGGCCTGGAGGCCGGGGTGGTCCAGGCGCGTCGCCTGACCAACCTGGGGACCTTTCGCGCCTATGTGGAGCATTACCTTCGCGAGCATCCGGACATCCACCAGGACATGACCTTGCTGGTCCGACAGCTGGAGCCTGGGCGCAGCGGCATCCCGATCGAACTGTATTGCTTCACCCGCAGCACGGCCTGGAACGTGTACGAGGGGGTGCAGGCGGACATCTTCGATCACCTGCTGGCGGTGCTGCCGCAGTTCGGCCTGCGCGTTTTCCAGGATCTGGGCGATCCCGGAGCGTTGCAGCGCATGGCCTCCTGAGCCGGGGGCGCGCACGTCGCACGCGTTGCTTGACGCCCATCATGGTTTGCGGGCATGTTGGGGTTCACCCCTGTCGCACCTGCTTTCCGCTGGCTGCAAGGGCATCGGAATGGAGCGAATGGACTGGGCGCAATACCGCAGTTCCACCTTTGACGAGCTGATCCAGGCCGATGGCGTTCCGCGTCCCGCAGCGAGGCGCCTGGTGGAATACCTGGGTGGCCTGAATGGTCGTGACATCGCCGAGCGCCAGGTGGCCGCCGACGTCATCGCCCGGGTCATGGGCATTACCTTCACCGTGTATTCCGACGGTCGCAACGTCGACCGCACGCTGCCATTCGACCTGATCCCGCGCGTGATTCCGCGCACCGAATGGGAGCACACCGAGGCCGGTCTCAAGCAGCGCATGCGTGCGCTCAACCTGTTCATCGGCGATATCTACGGCAAGCAGCAGATCGTCAAGGACAAGGTGTTTCCGGCGATGCTGCTCAAGGCGTCGGTCAACTTCCGCACCCAGTGCGTGGGGGTGACACCGCCGTTGGGCGTGTGGGCGCATATCTGCGGTTCGGACCTGGTGCGCGACGGCGATGGCACGCTGTATGCGTTGGAGGACAACCTGCGCATTCCTTCTGGCGTGAGCTACATGCTGGAAAACCGCATGGTCGCCAAGCGCGTGTTCCCGGAACTGTTCGAGACCAGCTCGATCCTGCCGGTGGACGAATATCCCAGCCAGCTCTACGACACCCTGGCGGCGCTCTCGCCGCGCCCCGGCGATGCCCCGGTGATCGCATTGCTCACCCCGGGCGTGTTCAACAGCGCCTATTTCGAGCACGCCTACCTGGCCCAGGCGATGGGCATCGAGCTGGTCGAGGGTTCGGACCTGTTCGTGGCCGACGACGACTGCACCTACATGCGCACGGTCTACGGCCCACAGCGCGTGGATGTGATCTACCGTCGCGTGGACGATCTGTTCATCGATCCGGAGGTGTTCCATCCCGATTCGGTGCTGGGCGTGCCGGGCCTGATCCGCAGCTGGCGCGCCGGCAAGGTGGCGCTGGCCAATGCGCCGGGCGCCGGGGTGGCCGACGACAAGGTGGTCTTCGCCTACGTGCCCAAGATGATCAAGTACTACCTGGGCGAAGAGCCGATCCTGCCCAACGTGCCCAGCTACCTGTGCCACGACGCCAAGGACCGCCAGTACGTGCTGGACAACCTGGACAAGCTGGTGGTCAAGCCGGCCAACGAGTCCGGGGGCTACGGCATGCTGATCGGCCCGCGGGCCAGCAAGGCCGAGCGCGAGACATTCCGCGAGCTGATCCAGGCCGACCCGCGCAACTACATGGCCCAGCCCACACTGAGCCTGTCCACCGCGCCGATCGTGACCGACGACGGTCCTTCGCCACGGCATCTGGACCTGCGCCCGTTCATCCTCTCGCGTGAGGACACCTACGTGACCACCGGCGGGCTGACCCGCGTGGCGATGACGCCGGGTTCGCTGGTGGTCAACTCCTCGCAAGGCGGCGGCGCCAAGGACACCTGGGTGGTCGATGCCGACGAAGAAGGCTAAAGGGCTTGCTGCCGCGGCTGGCGTGGGCCACGCCGTGCCTGCGTGGGCTCGGGCACGGAAGAACGAGGAAATGTATGTCGCGACATGATCGAGTGATGACACTGCACCGTGCCCCCGCAGGCGCGGCCCTTCGGGTTGCCGTGTCCGGCGGCCATGCGCTCGCGCGCGCCTTGGACAGGCCGCCAGCCTGTCGCGGCGGCTCGCTCAACCATCCGAGCGCCGGTCACGACAACGCGACCCCCTCCAACCACGGCAGCACGCCCTGATGTTGTCCCGCGTCGCAGACAACCTGTACTGGTTCAGCCGCTATGTGCGGCGCGCCGAAAACACCGCGCGCCTGGTCGGCGTGGGCAGCACGCTGCAGCTGGACCTGCCGCGCTCGGTGCGGTTCACCTGGCGGCCGATGATCGACACGGTCGGCGCGGGTGAGATCTTCACCAGCCTGCACCCGGAGGCCGGCAGCGACGTGGCCGACGTGGACGTCATCCGCTTCCTGCTGCTGGACGAGCAGAACGGCTCATCGTTGAAGGTGTCCCTGGTCAACGCGCGCGAACTGCTGCGCAGCATCCGCGACACCCTTCCCCAGGAGGTGTGGGAAGCGGTCAACGACCTGCACCTGTATGTGGAGAGCAGCGGCGAGCGCGCGCTGCAGCGTCGCTACCGCCTGGACTTCATCAACCGCATCGTCGATGGCTGCCTCAAGGTCTCCGGCCTGCTTTCGGCCAACGTCAGCCGCGACATCGGCTACCAGTTCCTGCGCCTGGGCACCGGCATCGAGCAGGCCGACATGACCACGCGCATCATCGATGCCGGGGCTTCAGGCCTGATCACGCCACGTACCGAGGACGACCGCGAGGCCTTCCGCAACATGCAATGGATGGCGGTCCTGCGTTCGCTGGCCGCCTACCAGATGTACCGTCGGCACATTCGCCAGCGCGTCACCGGCGAGCACGCATTGCGCTTTCTGCTGCAGAACACCGAGTTCCCGCGCAGCGTGCAGTTCTGCTTGACCCGGGCCCAGCACGTACTGCCTTCGATGCCGCCGCGTCCGGCGGTGGATCGACATCTGAACCGGGTGGTCGGGATGATCCGCAACGCCGATCCGGTGTGGCTGGCGGCGAAGAATCCGGCCGGTTTCATGGACGAGGTGCAGGTGCATCTGAGCCGCCTGCACGACGCCGTCGTTGAGGGCTACTTCTACAACTAGCGAAGAGGTGTGCCGGGGAAGCGTGCTACCCAGTCGTCCCTGCGCTAGGGTCTGAAAAGTGGATGGTTACTGCTGGCCGGACTCATCGCCCGGATCCGGGCGCGCGGCAATGCGCCTGGGCGGTGCGACCGGCGCGCGTGCAGGGCCATCGTCCTCGTCACCGGCATCCCCGCGCGGCGCTTCCCACGGAAACCGGGGCAGGGTGCGCACGGCGTTCTCCAGCTTGCGCGACCAGGTGTCGTGGATCTCCGCATAGAGCGGGGTATCGGCTTCCAGGCGCATCTGCTGGGTGATCCGCAGATCGCCGGCGCGGATGACGGCCATGTCCACCGGCATGCCGACCGAGAGGTTGGAACGGATGGTCGAGTCAAGCGAGACCAGCGCGCAGCGCGCCGCATCTTCCAGCGTGGTTTCGGGGCGCAGGATGCGGTCCAGGATCGGCTTGCCGTACTTGGACTCGCCGATCTGCAGGTAGGGCGTCTCGGGCGAGGTGGCGATGCAGTTGCCCAACGGGTAGACCATGTACAGCCCGGGCCGCTCGCCGGCGACCTGGCCACCCAGGATCAGGGTGGACTGCACGCTGACGCCGCTGTGCTGGGCCTGGTCGCCCACGGCCACCTGGCTGGACACCAGGACCTCGCCCACATACTCGGCCACTTCGTAGAGATGCTTGAAGCTGCGCAGGCTGCGGGTGCAGTCCGGATCCTCGGCGTCGCGCTTCAGGCGCGAGATGGTCAGTTGCGTGGTCGCCAGGTTGCCCGCGGACATGATCACGAACACCCGGTCGCCGGGATATTCGAAGATATGCATCTTGCGGTAGACGCGCACGTCGTCAAACGAAGCGCTGGTCCTGGTGTCCGCGGCGAAGACCAGGCCTTCGTCCACTTCGATGCCGACGCAGTAGGTCATGTCAAAGCCGGGGAAAAGTGCACCTTGGATCATAGGGAAGGCATCCGGTGCTGGCTAGGGCCATCGCCCGACTGCATTCACGCGATCCGCGCAACGCAGCTGGCAGCGCCGCGTAACATGGCGTTCTTTGTTGAGAAGCCCCCCTCACCTGCATGAACGATCTTCCTCTTCCCGATGCCGACGCGCTGGCCCACAGCGACCGGTTGGCCACGCTGATCCGTAGCGAAATCAACGCCTCTGGCGGGTCGGTGCCGTTCTCCCGCTTCATGGAGCGCTGCTTGTACACGCCAGGGCTGGGGTATTACAGCGCCGGTGCGGAGAAGTTCGGCGAGGCGGGTGATTTCGTCACCGCCCCGGAGCTGGGCCCGCTGTTTGCCAGCGCGGTGTCCCAGGCCGTAGCGCCGGTCCTGCAGCAGCTGGGTCCGGAATGCTGCTTCCTGGAGATCGGCGGCGGTAGCGGGGCTTTTGCCGAGGTGATGCTCAAGCGACTGCTGCAGCTGGACGCGATGCCCGCCAAGTACTGGATCCTGGAGCCCAGCGCGGACCTGCGTGAGCGCCAGCGCGAGCGCCTGGGCCGGCGCCTGATCCCGCCGGTGTTCGATTGCGTGGAGTGGCTGGACACACCACCCAACGAGGCCTGGAACGGCGTGGTGTTCGCCAACGAGGTCATCGATGCGCTGCCCACGCCACGCTTCACCCTGCGCGAGGGCGAAGTGTTCGAAGAGCACGTCGCCCTGGATGGGGAGGGGTGCTTCGTGGCCACCGATCGCCCGGCCGATCCGCTGCTGGCCGCCGCCGTGCGCCATGTCGAGCGTGCGCGCGATGTCCTGTTCGAGGACGGCTACCGCGCCGAACTCCTGCCGCAGCTGCCGTACTGGGTGCAGGCGGTGATCGGCGGCCTGCAGGCCGGCGCGATGCTGTTCTGCGATTACGGTTACCCGCGCAAGGAGTACTACCTGGAACAGCGCAACGGCGGCACTACGCGCGCCTTCTACCGGCATCGGATGCACGCGGATGTGTATCGGTGGCCCGGACTGCAGGACATCACTGCCTCGGTGGATTTCACCGCGCTGGCCGAGGCCGGCACCGGCGCAGGCTTCGAGCTGTCGGGCTATGCCACCCAGGCCGGCTTCCTGATCGGCAATGGGCTGATGGATCGCCTGGGCGAGGCCGAGGCGCGCATGGACGAGGCCGGCAAGTTGCGCCTGCGCAACGAGTTCAAGAAGCTCACCCTGCCCAACGAGATGGGCGAGCGCTTCCAGTTCATGGGATTTGCGCGGGATTGCAACTTCGAGGCCGCCTTCCTGTCCGGAGATCTGACATGGCGCCTTTGAGCGGCGGTGCCGTGAAGCCGCTGCGCTGGCCCGGTTTCTGGCTGGTGTTGTGGGGCGTGGCGATGGCCGTGGTGGTGACCGTGTGCCTGCTGCCCGGCAAGGACATCCCCGAAGTCCCGCTGGGCTGGGACAAGGTGGAGCACGCCACGGCGTTCTTCGTCCTGTCGGTGTGCGCGGTGCAGCTGTTCGCCACGCGCCGGGCGCTGTGGCGCGCGGCGGCGTGGCTGGTGATCCTGGGGGTGCTGATCGAATTCATGCAGGGCTGGTTCACCGCCGACCGCACCCCGGATCCGACCGACGCCCTGGCCGATGCCGCGGGCGTCCTGCTGGGCCTGTGCGTGGCCCTGACCCCCGCCCGCGACCTGCTGCTGAAGCTGTTCCCGCGCCGCGCCTAGCGCGCGGTGGCGGCGGTGTAGGGCGCCATGTAGGTGCCCAGGCGTTCGTGCTGCAGGGTGGTGGCGGCCTGTGCCCAGTCCACCGGCTTGCCGGCAGCCAGGGCCTGCAGCACCGCGACGATGGACAATTCCACTTCCGGGATGTCGGTGGCTGCGGCCAGGTGCTGGCGCTGGTCGATGGCTGCGAACATCACCGCATTGGCCTCGGCGTAGGTCAGCGGCGCGGTGGTGCCGTGCGTCTGGCGCCAGGCCGGGCTGTCCAGCGCGCCGTTGACCAGCGACTGGATCAGGTAGGTCGCGCGTCCATAGAGCTTGAGGTTGCCTGGCTGCACCGCGGTCATGGTGTTGCCGACCACGCGCCCGAGCTTGGCCATCACCCCGGTGGAGTGGGCGTTGAGCAGCATCTTCAGCACGATGGTCTGATTGAGGGCGAACGGATCGCGCTGCGGCACGGTGACCGCGACCACGGTGGCCTGCGGCGCGGACGCGTGTACCGAGCGGTCCAGCGGCTGGTCGGAGACCGAGAACACGACCTGGTGCGCCTTGGCCGTCGCGACCTGCTCCAGCCAGCGGCGGCCGACGGGCGAGACCGCCTCGTGCCCCAGCAGCACCAGCGCACCCAGGTCACCGGCCTGCGGCCCGGCGTGGTCCAGGTTGTGTGCCGAGACCGACAGGTCGTACAGCGCCTGCTCGTCGGCGCCGGCCGAGGCCAGGCTGTGCAGCGCCGCGCCGCGCAGATAGGCATCGTCGATGTCGTGTTGGAATGGTCCCGAATACAGCGCCGGGTCCAGCCCGTGGAAGGGCCGGTGCAGCAGTGCGTCCCAGGCTGCCCGCGGGTCGTCCACCGGCGCCCAGACCTGGATCCAGGATCGGCGCGGATCGGCATCGCGGCGGTCCAGCGGCGCCAGGCGAAAGGTCGGCGCGCGTTCGGTCACATCCACGAACACCGCCATCAGCGCGCGCTGGGCCAGGTAGGTGGCGTGGTGGCCGTCGCGGTAGGTGCTGGCCTCCAGGTCGGTCCAGGCCGATAGCTGCGGCGCGGCCGCCGCGGCGATGCGTTGCAGGCTGGAAAAGGTACGCAGGCGCTCGGCCAACGTGGTGCCCGGATCGAAGCCCAGCGAGGCGAGCTGGGCCGGCGTGAGGATGGGCGCGAGCAGTCGCTGGACCGCGTCTTCCATCACCGCGCCCAGCGCGTAGAGGCTGGTGGTGGTGGCCTGCATGCGGGTCGAGCCGGTGATGGCCTGTGGGCCGGTGGCCAGCTCGATCTTGCCGATGCGCGCATCGTCCAGGACCGCGCGGCTGCGCTCGAACGGGCGCAGCACGGTGTTCGGGTTGTTATAGACGAACCAAGTGCGGCCCTGCGCGCGGCCGGGCTGTGCGGCCGCGGCCAGCGCGGTGCCGATCACCGCCGAGGTCTCGCCGCCTTCGGTCACCGCGAAGACCACATCCTGCGGCGCGATGTGGTTGTCCTGCAGCTGCAGTCTGCCGATGAGCTGCAGGTCCTCGAAGCCTTCCAGCGAGGAGATCAGCGCGCGATCGCCGCCGGTGATCTCGCCGCGCACGCGCGCGTCGAGGCCAGGGTACTTGGCGCTGATGGTTTTCCACAGATCAGGATGCTCGTTGGCCACGCGTTTCCAGAACGGACGCCACAGGCCGCTTTCCAGCGTTTCGGCCAGGCGCCCGGTCGAGCCGGTGCCGTAGAAATAGATCCGATGCCCCTCGCGCAGCGCCTGTTGCACCGCACCCGACGCGGCCTGCAGCTGGCCCAGGCGCGCCGGGTCGATGGCCACGGCGTTCATCGTGGCGGTGACGTCCTGATCCACCGAAAGCAGTTCGCGCAGGCCGGCGGTGGTGTCCTCGGCGATGACCTGACTGAGGTCCATCGTGCGCGGATGGCGCTGTTCGGTCAGCAGCGTGTGCAGCTGGAACTGCTGCCTGTGCTGGACATAGTCGATGGACTGCGCCGAGGGCGTGATGCCCAGGCGGTCATCGGCGTGCGCGACGAGCGGCAGCATGCTGGTGGACAGGCAGGCGACAAGAGCCATGGACGAAAATACGCGCAGAACCATCAGGACAGACCCTCGCAAGGCATGGCGCCGAAGCTGGCGCAGCGGACATGTTCCAACGTGGGTCACCACGATATAACACGCAGCTGCCGCATCGGCATGACCGCGGCCGACGTTCGCACGATGCCCGCGTGCGATGGATCGCAAGTGCGGGCAGGGAGTCGTTGCATGTCCTGGTTGCCGTCACGCTTGTCCACTCGCTTGTCGTGCTGGTGTCTGGCGATGCTGTGCGCTGTCCTGTCGCTACCCGGGCGGGCGGCCGGGCTGGGATCCGCCGCGGGTGAGGCGGACTTTCGACTGGGCGTGGACGTGCTGCTGGACGATCCGGCGCTGCTGCGTGGCAAGCGCGTGGGGCTGGTGACCAACGCCACCGGCGTCGATGGGCAACTGCGCAGCGACATCGACCGCTTCGCCGCGCGCACCGACTTCAAACTGGTGGCGCTGTTCGGGCCCGAGCACGGCGTGCGCGGCGATGCACAGGCCGGCGAACACGTCGACAGCCGCCGCGATGCCGCCACCGGCCTGCCGGTCTACAGCCTGTACGGCGACCACCGCGAGCCCTCGCCGCAGATGCTCTCCGGCATCGACGTGCTGGTCTATGACATCCAGGACGTGGGCACGCGCTGGTATACCTATCCTTGGACGCTTGCGCATCTGCTGATCGCGGCCAGGCGCGCGGGCATCCCGGTGGTGGTGACCGACCGGCCCAACCCGCTGGGCGGCGAGGCGGTCGAAGGCCCGGTGCTGATGCCACAGGTGGCATCGTTCGTGGGCATGTACGCCGTTCCGGTGCGTCACGGCATGACCATCGGCGAGCTGGCACGGCTGTTCAACGAGGGCTTCGGGATCGGCGCAGACCTGCACGTGGTGAAGATGCGCGGCTGGCAGCGCGGCGATGGGTTCCCGGCCACGCTGGCCTGGGTGCCGCCGTCACCGAACATGCCCACTGTGGCGACCGCGCGCGTCTACCCCGGGACCGGACTGCTGGAAGGCACGAATGTCTCCGAAGGACGCGGCACCACATTGCCGTTCGAGATGCTGGGCGCGCCCTTCGTCGATGCACCCACGCTGGCACGCGCGCTGGAGGCGCTGCAGCTGCCGGGCGTGCGCTTCCGCCCGGTGTGGTTCACGCCGACCTTTTCCAAGTTCCAGGGCCAGGCCTGTGCCGGTGTGCAGCTGCACGTGACCGATGCGCAGGCCTTCAGGCCGGTGCTCACCGGGGTGGCCGTGATCAAGGCGTTGCACGACCTGTATCCGGCGCAGTTTCAGTTTTTGCCGGGGACGCCGCCGTTCTTCGACAAACTGATCGGCAACGACTGGTTGCGGCCGGCCATCGCCGAGGGCGAAGACCTGCAGGCCCTCCAGGACCGCTGGCAGCCCGATCTGGCCCGCTTCAAGGCGCTGCGGGCGCGCTACCTGCTGTACTGAAATCCCGGCGCGCGCGACCCGCACCGGGACGGTCACGGCGCAGCGCTAGGGGCCGGGCACCAGGGTCATGCGATCCAGGACCCACATGTCCGGGCGCGTATCGCCGGTGAAGAATACGCACAGGTCCGAGGTGGAAGGCGCCTGCTGCAGCGGCGCCTGCAAGGTCACGAAGCCGTCGATGCCCGGCGCCTCCGGCAGCGGCACGGTGGCCAGCAGCGGGCCGGCGCAGCCGTCGTGGATCTCCAGTTCGCCGTAAGCGCTCTTGGCCGGCTTGAACGTGCGCTTGGGCTCGTCGTGGGCCAGGTAGAAGTAGTACGGCATGCGTCCGGCCCGGACCTTGATGGCCCCAATGCCGTCCAGGTGCGCCTGCTTCCACTCCCAGCAGGGATTGAAGATGTCCACGTTGAAGATCGCCCGCGGCCCCTCGCGCGGGCCGTCGTCTTCCAGGCGCAGGGTCAGCGCGCCGGTGCACATGGCCAACTGCTCGTCGCTGCGCGTGCGCAGCCCCTGCGCGGTCAGGCTCAGGGCCGTGGCCGGCGCCAGCGCCTTGCCGTTGAAGAAGGCCGCCGACTTGAGCGTGCTCGGCACGTCCAGCTGCAGCGGATCCCGATAACGGGGCGAGTCCGCCTTGGGCGCACTGCCGTCGAGCGTGTAGCGGATGTCCGAATAGTCCAGGGGATCGGACAGGCGCACGGTGGCGTGCTGGCCGCTGGCGTCGGCCTGTGTGTCGTACAGCACCTGGAACGGCGTGCGTGCGTAGCCCAGGTGCAGGGCGCGGTAGTGCGCCAGCAGGTTGGGCAGGCGGGCCTTGAAGCTGTCCAGATCACGGCTGGCCTGGGGCGACCAGCCGATCTCGGCCAGGGCCGCCGCGCGCGGGAACAGCGCGTGTTCGACCCGGTCGAAGGACTGCATGTGCTCGGTCCACACGTTGGCCTGTACGCCGATGATGTGTTGCTTCTGCTGCGCATCGAGCACCGCCGGCACCGGATCGAATGCGTACACCTTCTGCAGCGGATTCAGGGTGGGACGGCCCGGCGGCTCATCGGGCGAGGCGGTCTGCAGGTAGTCCATGTACAGCGGGGAGACCGGGGTCATCACCACGTCGTGGCCCTTGCGCGCGGCCTCGATGCCGCCTTCTGTCCCGCGCCAGGACATCACCGCCGCGTTGGCCGGCAGCTTGCCGCCTTCGAGGATCTCGTCCCAGCCGATCAGGCGCTTGCCGTGCGCAGCCAGGTAGGTGCCCAGGCGGTCGATCATCCAGCCCTGCAACGCTTCCTCGTTCTTCAGGCCGAGTTGCTTGATCCGCGCCTGCATGTGCTTGGACGCCTTCCAGCTGTCCTTGACTGCTTCGTCGCCGCCGATGTGGAAGAACGGCCCGGGGAACAGGGGAATCACTTCGCCCAGCACGTTCTCCAGGAACTGCATGGTCGCCTCGTCGGCGTTGAACAGGTTGGTGTGCACGCCGCCCCAGCTGGAGACCTTCAGTTGCGGCCGGTCCACGCCCAGGTCGGGGTAGGCGTCGATGGCCGCGGTCGCGTGCCCGGGGATGTCGATCTCCGGCACCACGGTGATGTGGCGTTCGGCCGCGTAGCGCACCACCGCGCGGATCTGGTCCTTGGTATAGAAGGCGCACTCCTGGATCGGCTGTCCGTCCGCGCCGATGCCGGCATCGCCAAAGGGCACGCGGCAGGCGCCCACGCTGGTCAGGCGCGGGTACTGGTCGATCTGGATGCGCCAACCCTGGTCATCGGTCAGATGCCAGTGGAAGACATTGAGCTTGTGCACGGCCATCGCGTCGAGCAGGCGTTCGATCTCCTCCACGCTCTGGAAGTGGCGCACCGAGTCGAGCATCACCCCGCGCCAGGCCAGGCGCGGGCTGTCGGTGATGTCCACCGCGTCCAGTGCTGCCGGCGCGCCCTGGCCACCGCCGACCGGCAGCAGCTGCCATAGGCTCACGGCACCGTGGAACAGGCCAGCCGAGGTCGCGCCCTGGATGCGCACGCCGTCCTGGCCGACATGCAAGGTGTAGCCCTCGGCGCCGCCGGTGGTCGGATCCAGGACGAATCGCACCGCCGCCTGCTCGCCGGTGTCGGCCAGCCTCAGCGCCGGTCCGCCGGTGCTGCGCAGCAGGTCGATGAACTGGGTCGCGGTGGTCAGGGCTTCCTCGCCTTGCGCGGTCACTGTCATCCCCGACTTGAGGACGAACTGTCCCTGGCCCGGGGTCGCGCTGCGCGGTGCGGGAATCAGCGGCAGTGGCGCGGCGATGGCGCCCGCGCACAGCAGGGCCAGGCAGGCCAGCGCGATGCGCAGGGCGGGGCGGAGTGGGGACGGCAGTGGCATGAAGGCACCTTTGAAAGCGGGGACCGGTATCGCCGGGGGGGCGGTGCCGGTCGTGGCAAAAACGCAGGCGGGCCCGGACAAGTCCGGGCCCGCCTGGGGGCAAGCATGCAACAAGTTGGCGCCGATCAGAACTTCGCGCGCAGGTTGAGGTAGTACTGGCGACCGTTAGAGTAGATCGAATACGGCAGGAAGCCGGCCGAGGTGTCGGTGTAATACTTGTACTTGGGGTTGTTGAGGTTCAGTCCGTCCAGCGACACGGACAGATGGTCGTTGATCTTGTATCCCAGCGAAGCAGACAGCACGCCGAAGTCATCCTGATAGAACGGCGTGGCGCGGCTGGCGCCGGCGTAGAACTTGTCACGGTAGCTGTAGGACACGCGGGCGCTGAAGGCATCGTTCTCGAAGTACCCGGCGATGTTGTAGGTGTTCTTCGAGGTGCCGAACATCGGCGTTTCTGTATCGGTGTCGCCATCGGTATAGGTGTAGTTGGCGTTGACGCCGAACCACTCGCCGATCGGCTGCTGGTAGGTCAGCTCGATGCCCTTGACCGTCGCGTCGGTGTTGACCGGCACGGTGACGGTGTAGTTCGAGTACACGTCGGTACCCTGATCGAAGCTGGCCTGCTGGTCCTTGTACTGGATGACCGTGGAGCCGCCCACGTCCACATAGTCCTTCATTTTCATATAAAACGCGCTGGCAGCCAGCAGACCACGCGGCATGAAGTACCACTCCAGCGAGACATCTGCATTGCTGGACACCAGCGGCTTGAGTTCGGGGTTGCCGCCACTGCCGGTGTGGGTCAGGTCGTCCAGCGACAGCGAGCCGGCCAGCGCCGAGTAGTCCGGCCGGGTCAGGGTCTGCGAGGCGGCGCCGCGCAGGACCAGGTCGTCGGTCAGGTCGAACTTGATATTGGCACTGGGCAGGAACTTGCCGTAGTTGTTCTTCACCTTGACCGGCAGGTAGTCACCGAAGGCCGAGCCCACGACCGCGCCGGGCAGGCCGGAATTCAACGCCAGGGCCTGGTTGTAGCGGATGTCGCCGCTGGTGTGCACGTAGCGCACACCGATGTTGCCGCTCCAGCGATCACTCTGGAAATTGGCTTGGATGTAGGCCGCGGCGTTCTTCTCCTTCACCCCGTATACGTCGGAGAAGTAGAAGCGCTCGGGATAGTTGCGGTTGGCAAACTCGGCATTAAGCGCGGCCAACTGCTCGGGCGTGTAGTACCAGATGCCCGACGGGGTGTTCCCGCCAAGATCGTTGCCGAAGTCGCCGGGATATTGTCCGGTGCTGGTTGGATAAGCCGAGGGGTCGGTCCAGTTGCTGGACCAATTCGGGCCTTGGGCGATCTCATAGTCGTTGTGACGATCGTGGTCGGTGTAGCGCACGCCAAAGTCCAGCGAGGCCAGCGTCCCCTCGGTCCAGGCGTACTCACCATCGGCCGAGAACCAGTCCTCTTTGTCCTTGACCTCGATGTCCTGGCCGCCAAAGATCCAGCCGGCCGACGGGATGGACGAGGCGGGATTGCCGTAGTCATCACCCATCGACCAGTCGATCACGTTGCCAATGCCGTTCATCGCCCAGCTGGCGCCCGAGCCGTACTGGGTACCGGTTTCAATCACGTTCTGGGTGGGGCTCTTGCCGATGCCCTCGCTGGTGCCGGCCTGGAACTTGAAGCCCAGCGCATCGGTGGCCTGCCAGTCGGCATCCAGGGTGATGTAGTTGGTCTGCGAGCTGGCGCCGGGGCGCGAGATCATGTCGTAGATGCCGTAGGCGCCGTCGTTGGCGTAAGTGGTCCCGTTATAGACATTCGCGATGCCATCGCCATTGAGCGTGCCGGATGTAATGACGCCGTTCTTCACGGTGGCGTTCGAGAACGTTGCGCCATTCCCCAGTGCGTGGCTGGCCCACATCATGTAGTTGCGGTTGTAGTTGTCGGCCTTGAGCTTGCTGTAGAAGCCGTTGAGGTTGAACTCCAGCGTGTCGCTGGCCTTGAACTGGATATCGACGGTGGCGCCCTTGCGCTCACGCTGCTGCTCGAACAGCACTGCGCCAATCTCGTTTGGGTACAGCATGCCCACCAAGTCCGGATTGGCTTGCGAGACCGCAGAGGGGATCGTTTCGGGTATGCCGTCTCCATCGATGTCCACGGAAGTCGTTCCCGGCACGGCAGCGTAGCCACCAACCACTTCCTGGCCGTCGCGGCGCAGGCTGCGCTTTTCGTAGAAAGGCTGGAACAGCACGCCGAAGTTGCCTGCATCGTTCTTCCAATTCAGCAGCGCGTCGATCTGCGGCTTGGTGTCGTCGGGCTGGTCGGCGTAGACCGCACCCACCGACAGCTCGCCGGTGAAGTTCTTGTCGAAGTTCAGCGGCTTGCGGGTGATGATGTCCACCGAACCGGCCGCGCCGCCTTCGACCAGCTTGGCCTCGGAGGTCTTGTGCACGATCACCTGATCGACGATCTCTGAGGGCAATAGCGAATAGCTCACGCTGCGGCCCACGGTCTGGACTTGGCTGAGGACGAACCAGTCGCCGGTACCCACGCCGTGGCCATTGACCGTGGTCTGGGTCAGGCTGGGGCTGGTGCCGCGCAGGGACACGCGATCGGCCTCGTCGAAGCCGCCTTCGCTGGCCGAGGACGAGCTGATGCTCACGCCCGGCAGTTCGCGCAGAGTGTCGGCCACGTTCTTGGCGGGCAGCTTGCCGATGTCCTCGGCGCTGACTGCTTCCACGTGCGAGGAGGCGTCGCGCTTGGTGTTGAGCGATTTCTCCAGGCTGGAGCGGATGCCGACCACCGTGATGGTGTCCAGGTTGGTGGCGTCGGTGCTGGACTGGCTGCCGTCAGCCTGCTGCGCCTGCGCGGCGAAGCTCAGGCTGCTCAGGATGGCCACGGTCAAAAGGGATTTCTTGCAGGTCATGGTGCGTTCCCCGGTCTGTGTGTTGGGTTGTGGCAGTGAGCTGCCAGGCCTGTACGTCGATGTGGTGAAACGTCGAAATAACGTGTTGCGTGGTGCCGAATGTCCCGACCAGCGTCACGCCGCGGGCGGCCGTACGAGAGACTTCAGTGCGGTGCGGTCTGGCCCAGGTACCAGTTGGCGGCGCCCAGGACGCCCAACTGCCCGTGCTCGACCAGTCGCACGGGTATGCGCTCCAGGGCGGCCCGCATCGGTCCCTTGTTGAGGAACCGCTCGACGAAACTGCTCTGCAGCAGGAACTCACGGATGCGCGGCAGGATGCCGCCGGCCAGATAGACGCTGCCGGTGATGCCGTACAGCAGGGCCATGTCGCCCACGGTGCTGCCCAGTAGTCCGCAGAACACGTCCAGGGCCTCACGCGCCAGCGGGTCTTCCCCGGCAGCGGCGGTGACCGCGTCGGGTGCGGCGTGCACAGGCGTGGCGCCGCGCACCTCGCACAGCGTGCGGTACAGGTTGAGCAGGCCAGGGCCGGACAGTGCATGTTCGACCGGCACGTGCGGCCGCTTTTTCAGCATCTGCGCCAGTAGCGCCATCTCCAGTTCGGTACCGACGCTCAGCGCGGCCTGGCCTGCCTCGGTCGCCAGCACGGTGGCGCTGCGGCCCGTGGGGATCCAGACGGCGCCGCCCAGGCCCGTGCCAGGGCCGAGCACCAGGGTCGGGCCGCGCTCGGACACATGCGCGGGCCCGGTCAGGCGCAGGACCTCCTGGTCGCCGACCAAGGCCGCGGCATAGGCCACCGCCTCGAAATCGTTGACCAGGCGCAGGTCATCCAGGCCCAGGGCACCCTGGATTTCCCGGGGGGACAGGCGCCAGGGCAGGTTGGCGGTGATGACCGTGCCGTCTTCCAGGGGGAATCCGGCGCTGGCGATGACGCCGCGCTGCACGCGCTGGCCGTCCAGGCCGTCGAGAAAGTTGCCAATGATGTCGGCCAGCCCGGCGAACTCGGCGCAGGCGTACTTGCGGTAGCTCAGGATCTCCACCGGCTGCAGGTCGCGCCCGGTGGGGCGTACCAAACCCAGGCGCACATGCGTGCCGCCCACGTCCGCCGCGATGAAGGGCGCGCTGGTGCTCAAGGCTGTGCCCCCTGGATGTCCTGATCCTTCATGCGAACAGCGCTCCCCGACGGATGGCCGACGCGCCTAGCTCCCCGGCGCCGATGGATCGAGTCTCCGCCGGTGATGACAACGATGTCAACAGGTGTCGCAATATTTTTTTAACTCCGTGGCATTGCGGCAGCGCAGCACGATCGTCAGCGGTCGATACCAAACGGGAGCAGCGATTGCGTCGGAGCCCTTGGACTTGGAGCGCGGCGACCCGCATGCGATGGCCCTGCCATCTTCCGGCGCTTGCAGTCGTCAGAAAAATTGGTTTTAAATTGGACCCAATGAATTTGAGCCCACTCACGCCCGGCGCGCGGTCATGACCCGTCGCACGTCCGTCTTGGAACCGCGGCTGTCGGCGATCGTGCTCAATGCCGACGCGCCCACGCCGTTGTATCTGCAGTTGACCGCGCAGCTCGGCGAGACGATCCGTGACGGGGCCTGGAAGGTTGGCGAGGCGCTGCCGGCCGAGCGCGTGCTGTGCGAGCAGTTGCGGGTTTCGCGGGTGACCTTGCGCCAAGCGATGGATGCCTTGGTCGAACAGGGCCTGGTGACCCGTCGGCAAGGCGCGGGCACCTTCGTCACCTCGCAAATCACCCATCCGCTGACGGGCCTGGCCAGCTTCAGCGAAACCCTGCGCATGAAGGGCTACCAGCCCAGCAGCCAGTGGTTGGAGCGGCGCGTGCGTCCGGCCCATGGCGAGGAAATCCTGCGCCTGGGCCTGTCCCCGGAGACGCCGGTGTCTTCGATCACGCGTCTGCGTCGCGCCGATGAGCGGGTGATGGCTTACGAACATTCGGTGATCCCGCAGCGCGTCCTGCCCGATCCCGACGATGTCGGTGATTCGCTCTACGCCTGGCTCGACGCGCACGGCACGCCGGTGGTGCGCGCGCTGCAGTATTTCCGCGCGGTCAATCTCAGTGCGCGCATGGCCGGACACCTGGGCATGAGCACTGGCGATGCGATCCTGCACGTGGTGCGCGTGGGGTATGCGCGCGACGGCGCGGCGATCGAGCTCAGCAATACCTATTGTCACAACGATTTCTACGATTTCGTCGCCGAGTTGCGGCGCTAGCCAGACCGATGTCCGCGCATCGGCATCAAGCCGGTCAGCGGGTGTTCCTTCCACCGACGCCTCAGCCCGGAGTTGCACGTCCCATGTCGCCCGACCAGCCCAAAAGCTTCGCCAGCTCGCTCGCCGTCACCGGTCTGCTGTTTTTCATCATCGGCTTCTTCACCTGGATCAACGGGCCGCTGATCACCTTCGTGCGCCTGGCCTTTGACCTGGACGAGGTCAAGGCCTTCTTCGTGGTGTTCGTCTTCTACATTTCATACTTCGTGCTGGCCTTGCCGGCGGCGGCCGCGCTGAAGATGACCGGGATGAAGAAGGGCCTGGCCCTGAGCCTGGTGGTGATGGCGGTGGGAGCGGCGATGTTCGGCCAGTTCTCCACCCAGCGCTGGTACGCCGGCGCGCTGTCGGGGCTGTTCGTGATCGGTGGCGGCCTGGCGCTGTTGCAGACGGCGGTCAATCCCTACGTGAGCATCCTGGGCCCGATCGAAACCGCCGCGCGTCGGATCGCAGCCATGGGCCTGTGCAACAAGATCGCCGGCATCCTGGCCCCCATCGTGATCGGTTCGGTGGTGCTGCATGGCATCGGCGACCTGTCCGCGCAGGTGGCCGCGGCTGATCCGGCCACCAAGGAGCAGTTGTTGACCGCTTTCGCCGCCAAGATCCATGGGCCCTACCTGGTGATGGCCGGCGTGCTGGTCGTGGTGGCGGTGGTGATCCTGTTCTCGCCGCTGCCGGAGCTGAAGGGCAGCGACGCCAACGCCGAGTCCACGGCCGCCGGCGGTGCGGCGCGCGCGAGCATCTTCCAGTTCCCGCATCTGTGGCTGGGCGTGCTGTGCCTGTTCGTCTACGTCGGCGTGGAAGTGCTGGCCGGCGATGCGATCGGCACCTACGGCAATGGCTTCGGGCTGCCGCTGGACCAGACCAAGTTCTTCACCTCCTTCACCCTCGGCGCGATGCTGCTCGGTTACCTGGTCGGTCTGGTGGCCATCCCACGGATGCTCTCGCAGCAGGCTTACCTGGCCATCTCCGCGGTGCTCGGGGTGCTGTTCGCGCTGGGCGCGCTGTTCACCCACGGCTATGTGTCGGTGGGCTTTGTGGCCGCGCTGGGCTTCGCCAACGCGATGATGTGGCCGGCGATCTTTCCGCTGGCGATCAAGGGCCTGGGACGCTTCACCGAGACCGGCTCGGCGCTGCTGGTGATGGGCATCGCCGGTGGCGCGGTGCTTTCGCAGAGCTTCGCGATCCTCAAGCAGCACTTCGATTTCCAGTGGGTCTTCGCCGGTCTGGCGGTGCCCTGCTACCTGTACATCCTGTTCTTTGCCGTGCGCGGTCATCGCGTCGGCCAGGGGCCGGCCGCGCGCTGAGGCGCATCTGGCACACAAGGCAGAACCGACCATGCGCAGACCCACCATCAAGGACGTTGCCGAGCGGGCCAAGGTGTCGCTCAAGACCGTTTCGCGCGTCATCAACAACGAACCTTCGGTCATGCAGGGCACCCGCGCCCGGGTGCTGCGCGCCATCGCCGAGCTGGACTACGAGCCGGACCCTTCCGCGCGCAACTTGCGCAGCGGCACGCCCTTCGTGATCGGGCTGGTCTACGACAACCCCAATCCGTATCACATCATCGGCGTGCAGAACGGCGTGCTGGCCGCATGCCGCGAAACCGGCTTCGGCCTGCAGATCCAGCCCTGCGATTCCACCTCGCCGCTGCTGGCCGAGGAGCTGGCCGAGTTCGTCCAGCGCTCGCGCCTGGCCGGCCTGGTGCTGACCGCGCCGATGTCCGAACGTCCCGAGCTGATCGCCGCGCTGGCCGCGCGCAACGTGCCGCTGGTGCGGATCATCGCCGCCACCGAGGATCCGGGCGATGGCCCGCCGTGCGTGTACGTGGACGATCGTGATGCGGCCTACGAGATCACCGAGCACCTGATCCAGCTCGGCCACCAGCGGATCGGTTTCCTTATGGGCGGCTTGGCCCACCGTTCCAGCACCGAGCGCTATGCCGGCTACGAGCAGGCGCTGAAGGACTACGGCATCACCCTGGACAAGCACCTGGTGGTGCCGGGCGACTTCACTTTCGACGATGGCTTTCGTGGTGCACGTCGCCTGCTGGCCCTGCGCGAGCCACCCACCGCGATCTTCGGTTCCAACGACGAGATCGCCGCCGGCGTGCTGGCCGCAGCCAAGTCGATGGGACTCAACGTGCCCTACGACCTGTCCATCGCCGGCTTCGAGGACAGCCCGTTCTCCAAGCAGTCCTGGCCGCCCCTGACCACGGCCAAGCAGGCGACCGAGGACATCGCCAAGCACGCCGCGCGCCTGTTGATCGCGCGTCTACGCCAGGACGCTTACGAAGAATCCCCCATCGCCATGCACAACCAGGGCTTCACCCCGCAGCTGGTGGTGCGTGGCTCCACCGCGCCGATGCGACCGACCCGCGCCGAACCCAAGACATCGACTCCATGAGCTCATCCCCGACTTCCGCCGCGGCGCTGCCTGCCGCCACGCAGACCCTGATGTACAACGAGGCCGCCTCCACCGCCGAGGTAGTCGCCGCGCAGTTCGCGCGCAACCACGACACCGTGGTGGCACTGGCCGAATCGCTGCGCCAGTCGCCGCCGCCGTTCGTGGCCACCTGCGCGCGTGGCAGCTCCGACCACGCCGCGACCTTCGGCAAGTACCTGATCGAGACCCAGGTCGGGGTGATGACGGCCTCGGCCTCGCCCTCGATCGGGTCGGTCTACGGTTCGCCCCTCAAGCTGTCCGGCGCGCTGTTCATCGCCATCTCCCAATCGGGCAAGAGCCCTGACCTGCTGCGCAATGCCGAGGCGGCCAGGGTTGCCGGCGCGCGCGTGGTGGCGCTGGTCAATGTCGAGGACTCGCCACTGGCGCAGTTGGCCGACGTGGTGCTGCCGTTGTGCGCCGGTCCGGAGACTTCCGTCGCCGCGACCAAGAGCTACCTGGCCTCGCTGGCCGCGCTGCTGCAGTTGGTGGCGCACTGGTCGCAGGACGAGAAGCTGCTGGCCGCGCTCGACGCGCTGCCTGGTGCGCTGCGCCAGGCCTGGGATGCAGACTGGTCGGGCCTGAGCGAAGGTCTGGTCGGCGCGCACAACCTGTTCGTGCTTGGCCGTGGCCTGGGTCTGGGCGCCGCCCAGGAGGCCGCGCTGAAATTCAAGGAAACCTGTGGCCTGCACGCCGAGGCCTACAGCTCGGCCGAGGTCAAGCATGGGCCGATGGCGCTGGTGGGCCCGGGTTTCCCGGTGCTGTGCTTCGCCCAGCCCGACGGCACCGAGGCCGGCATGCTGGCGCTGGCCGAGGAGTTCCGCGGCCGGGGCGCGCAGGTGTGGGTGGCCTCGGGGCAGGGGGACCTGCCGCTGGTGGCGGCCCCGCATCCGGCCTGCGCGCCGCTGCTGACCATCCAGAGCTTCTACAAGGCCATCAACGCGCTGGCCCTGGCGCGCGGGCACAATCCCGACGTGCCGCCCCATTTGAACAAGGTCACCGAAACCGTATGAGCCTGCGCTTTGCCCTGGTCAACGCCCGCGTCCTGTCCGACACGGGCTTCATCGCCGACGGTGGCGTTGTCGTCGATGCCGGCCGCATCGTCGCGGTCATGTCCTCCGCCGAAGCGCGGCGCCAGGCCGACACCGTGCTCGACCTGGGCGGAGCGACCCTGGCGCCGGGCTTCATCGACTGCCAGGTCAACGGCGGCGGCGGGGTGCTGTTCAACAACGATCCCACGCCCGGCGCGATCGACAGCATCGGCCGCGCGCATCGTCGCTTCGGCACCACCGGCTTCCTCCCGACCCTGATCAGTGACCGTGCCGAGGTCATGGCGCAAGCGGTCCAGGCCACGCGCCAGGCCATCGCGCAAGGCGTGGACGGTGTCATCGGCGTGCACCTGGAAGGCCCGTACCTGGCGCCGGCGCGCAAGGGCACCCATGACGCGGGCACCTTCCGCGTGCCCGATGCGGACGAGGTCGCCATGGCCACGGCGCTGGACAACGGCGTCACCCTGGTCACTCTGGCGCCCGAGCAGGTGCCGGTGGAGACCCTGCGCGCCTTCATCGCGCAAGGCGCGCTGGTGGTCGCCGGACACACCGCGGGCACCTACGAGCAGATCCGTGCCGGGCTGGACGCCGGCGTGCGCGGTTTCACCCATCTGTTCAACGCCATGTCGCCGCTGCAGGGGCGCGAGCCCGGCGCGGTGGGCGCGGCGCTGGAGGATGCCGGCAGCTGGTGCGGCGTCATCGCCGATGGGGTCCACGTGCATCCTGGATCGCTGCGCGTGGCGCTGGCCGCCAAGCCGCGCGGCAAGGTGTTCCTGGTCACCGATGCGATGCCGATGGTGGGCGCCGACAGCCCCGCCTTCGACCTGTACGGCGAAACGATCACCGCGGTGGATGGCGTGGTGCGCAACGCGGCCGGCTCGCTGGCCGGATCGGCGCTGGACATGGCCACGGCGGTGCGCAACACGGTGCAGCTGGTCGGCCTGCCACTGGACGAAGCCCTGCGCATGGCCGCGCTGTATCCCGCGCAGTTCCTCGGCGTGGATCACGAGCGTGGCCGCATCGCACCGTGCCTGCGTGCCGACCTGGTGGCGCTGGACGATAATGTGCAGGTTATCGAAACCTGGATCGGCGGGGAAACGTCCGCCGGCTGATGCCATGGCTGTTCCCTCTCTTCGTCGCTTCGCTTCGGTCGATGCCCTGCGTGGCCTGACCGTCGCGGCCATGCTGTTGGTTAACGACCCGGGCGACTGGGCGCATGTCTACGCGCCGTTGCTGCATTCGCAATGGGACGGCTGCACGCCGACCGACCTGGTCTTCCCGTTCTTTCTTTTCATCGTCGGGGTCTCCATCGCCCTGGGCATCGTCCCCCGCGTGGAGGCCGGTGCCGACCCGGCGCCGCTGCGGCGCGAGCTGTGGATTCGTGCGGGCAAGATCATCGGCATTGGGCTGGCGATCAATCTGCTGGGCTGGTGGTTGCTGGACAAGCCCCATCTGAGGCCCTGGGGCGTCCTGCAGCGCATCGGCCTGTGTTTCTTGGTGGTCGGCCTGCTCGCCACCCGGCCCCGTGCGCGGGTACAAGGCGCGCTGATCGTGGCCCTGTTGCTGGGCTACTGGGCATTGCTGGCATTGACCGGCGGGTTCGCTCCGTGGACCAATCTGGCCAGTCGTGTGGATACCGCGCTGCTTGGGCCGCTGGTATACGAATTTGATTCTGCGACCGGGCGCGGCCACGATCCCGAAGGCCTGCTCAGCACGCTGCCGGCGATCGCCACCACCCTGATCGGCCTGCATGCGGGTGGCTGGCTGCGTCGAGGGCGTGCGCACCGGCTGCTGCCCGGTGCCCTGGGCTGCCTGCTGGTGGGCTGGCTATGGGCGGCAGTGGTGCCCTGGAACAAGAACCTGTGGACGCCCTCGTTCGTCCTGTGGACGGCCGGCTGGGCCATGGCGCTGCTATGGCTGTTCCACATGTTGATCGACGTGCGCGGCTGGCCCGCGCTGGGGCGTTCGCTCGGACGCCATGCCCTCACCGTCTACGTGGGCGCCGCGGTGATGGCGATCCTGCTCGACGCGACCGGCGCCGGGAGTGCGATCTATCGCGTCGGCTTTGCACAGTGGTGGAGTCCAGGCGCAGAACCAGAGCTGGCCTCGCTGGCTTTTGCGATGGCATTCACCGGGCTTTGGTGGGGCCTGGCAAAGACCATGGAGCGCGCTGGGGTGGTGTTGATCAAGGCCTGAAGGCAGGGCGGGCTGCGCGACGCTGCGGGCGAGACTTGGAGAGGCATGGTCTTGGCCTGCTCGGTCCCTGATGGCGCGCCAAAATGTCGTGCATCTGGCTGTCTGTGCTGGCGCCATTTCCGACCCGGACATGCGCTCGGATGCTTGTCACGCTTTCGCACCAAATGCTGCGAATCAAGGCGTTTGCATGGTTGACAAGGTTGTCAGCGACATCCGAGACTCAAGCCGCACCGGCATTCTCCATTACACCCTTCAGATTGCATGCGCGTTACGCAGCCAAAGGCGTTGGCCCGCCCCTGATCGCATTAACGAGGGCTTCGCCGGGTTGGCCGCCGAAGCGCTCATTGCGCCTGCCGCCTCCTCAATCGTGCGGCGTGTTCGACCCTCCAATTCCCAAGCCAGAACACTTCTGCATGCGTGCTGGAAGGCTGGCGTGTTGCCTGATTGAAGCTCGCCGCCGCATCACGGCTGCGCAGACACGGATTTTGAAACGTCCCATCCCCGATCGAGGTTGAGCCCCCATGCAGCGCCGAATCACGCCGTTAGCCCTGAGCATCACCGCCGCCCTGTCTTTCTCGAACATGGCCCTGGCTGCCGAGCCGCAGCAGGAACCGCCCAAGCAGGCCGACGACGGCGTGGTGGAGGTCGACACGGTCAAGGTGTCGGGCTATCGCGCCAGCCTGGGCAAGGCACTGAACGTCAAGCGCAACGCCAACGCGATCATCGATGCCATCAGTGCCGAGGACATCGGCAAGTTCCCTGATACCAACGTGGCCGAGTCGCTGTCCCATCTGTCCGGGGTCACCGTCGATCGCCAGTTCGGCGAGGGAGAAAAAGTCAGCATCCTGGGGACCGACCCGGCACTGAACCGCGTCCTGCTCAACGGCCAGACCCTGGCGTCCACCAGTTGGGGCGGCGATCCAAACGACCCGGACAGCCGCTCCTTCAACTACAGCGTGCTGGCGCCGGAGGTGGTTGGCCTGATGGAGGTCTACAAAACCCCGGAGGCGCGGATCGATGAAGGCTCCATTGGCGGCACGGTGATCGTCCACACGCGCAAGCCGCTGGATCTGGAGCGCAATGCGCTCAGCGGCACGCTCAGCTACGGCTACAACGACCGTTCCGAGGAGGGCAAGCCCAACGCCTCGGTGCTCTACAGCTGGAAGAACCGGGACGAGACCTTTGGCGTGCTGGGTTCGGTGATGCACACCGAGAAGGTGCTGCGGCGCGACGGTGTGGAGATCTTCGGCTACGACAACGTGGCCGGCGCCAATTTTCCAGCCTCGGTGGTCGGCGACAACCAGGGGCAGTTCCCGACCTCGCTCAATACCGCCTTGTTCCGGCAGACGCGCAAGCGCGATGGGGTCAGCGCTGCGCTGCAGTGGCAGCCAAGCACGGATTTCGAGCTCAACCTGACTGGCCTGTACGTCAAGGAGTCCTTCGACAACTACAACCAGAGTCACTACGGGTATTGGGGATCGAACACAGCCGATGCCACGGCGTTGGGGTTCGAAAACGGGGTGGCCACCTCTGGCAGCTTCGGTGATGCCTCCAATACCTATCTGGATGGCTACCTGCGCCGCACCGAGGTGGAGACCGGCAGCGCCAACCTGCGCGCGGATTGGCACGGTGATGGATGGAATGCCTCGGCCCAGGTGGGCTATACCGGCTCACAAGGGGGCGCGGGCCGGATCTATGGCATGCAGTTCGCTTCCCTGGGCGGCTACAGCTATGACATCGACCATCGGCATACCTCCATTGACTACGTCCGCGATCCCACCGATCCATCGCACATGGCGTTGCACACCGCTTCGATCAGCCACAGTCCCCAGCACGACCGCGAAAAGTACCTGCAGGCCGATTTCGACCGCAACGTGGAGTGGGGGCCGTTCAACAAGATCCTCACTGGCATCAAGGCCACCAATCACGATACCGGGCAGACCTCATCCAGTACGACCTGGACCATCGATGACGGGACCACGCTGTCCGGTTTCTCCAGTGGCAATACCCCATCCGGATTCCTCAGTGGCATTTCGGCCAGTGACGACATGCAGCACTGGGCGACCATCAACAGTGGCGCCATCAGCGCTTACAGCGATGCGCTGCCCGGCGCCGACGCGCTGGACTTCAGCTACAGCGGTTCCTACGACATCGAGGAGAAGAACCGGGCCTGGTACATCCAGGGCAACTTTGGCGGGGACGGTTACACCGGCAATCTCGGTGCGCGCTACGTCCACACTTCGGATGCGACCAGCGGCTACAGCTATGCCCCCGGCGGTGGCTATTCGCCGGTGTCGGCCCAGACCAGTTATGGCAAATGGCTGCCGTCGTTCAACATTGCCTACGATCTCAGTGACGCGCTGATCGCGCGGTTTGCCGCAGCCAAGGTCATCGCGCGTCCGCGCTATACCAACATGACCCCGTACGTGGCCACCGACGACACCACGCTGACCGCCTCCAGCGGCAATCCCAACCTCAAGCCTTACCAGTCGGACAACTATGGGGCCTCGCTGGAATGGTATTTCACCCCCAGTAGCCTGCTCAGTGCCCAGCTGTTCTACCGTGACATCTCCGACTACGTGCTCACCACCGTCGAGGACCGGGTGTACTACAACAACACCACCGGTGGCGCGAGTACCTACCTGACCTCGGTGCCGACCAATGCCGGCAAGGCGAAGGTCAAGGGCGTGGCGGTGGCCTTCCAGCATGATTTCGGGCTGGGCTTTGGCCTGGTGGCCAACTACACCTACTCCGATGCCCAGACCGACAGCGACTACAGCCTGCCTTACAACTCGCGCAACTCGTACAACCTGAGCCCCTACTACGAGCGGGACAAGTGGAGCGCGCGCGTCAACCTGGGCTGGCGTTCGGAGTACTTCACCCAGATCGGTCGCTTGAACGGCCAGCAGATGACCGATGCCTTCACCCAGCTCGATGCATCGGTGGGGTACCAGATCAATGACCGCCTGCGCATGTCGGTGGACGCGACCAACCTGCTGGATGAAACCTATTACAGCTACATCGGCAGCAAGGATCATCCTTACTACCTCTACAAGAACGGGCGCGCGTTCATGCTGAGCTTCAACTTCAAGCTGTAGGAGGCTGGCCGCTCGCCACCGGCAGGGAGCGATGGCGTTGCGGCCGAAGCCGGTGGCCGCAACGCGCATTCCTGCATGCGCTTGCGCCGTGTGCTGGCCGATGGCTGGCAAGGAGCAAATCGTCTTGGGAACTGGCGCCAGTGGCGCCGGAGTCCGTCGCGGTCGGCTCAGCGGCGCTGATGCGCGCATGCGCGCGCGAGGCTGCCGCCAGTGGCGCCGCGCACTTGTATGTTGATGAGCGCCGGTGGTGCGATGCGACCGGCTGGCGTCAGTGATGCGCCCCGTGGTGGCGCAGCAGCCAGGTCGCCGCGCCAAGGACGCCCAACTGGCCGTGCTCGATCACCTTGACCGGAATCGCCTCCAAGGCCGGACGCATGCCGCCCCGATCCAGCAAGCGTTCCTGGAACGTGCTTGCGGCGATGAAGGCGCCGATCTGCGGCAGGAAGCCGCCCGCCAGGTAGATGCCGCGGTGGATGCCGTACATCAGCGCCATGTCGCCCAGGACGCTGCCCAGCAGGCCAGCGAAGACCGAGAGTGCTTCATGGGCGAGCGGGTCGCTGTGATCCAAGGCCGCCGTGGTGACGTCGGACGGGGTCTGGCAGCGGGCGGTGGCCGCATGCAGCGTGCAGAGGGTGCGGTAGAGCGTCAGCAGGCCCGGTCCTGAAATCACGCGCTCAATGGAGACGTGCGCATGCTGACGGCGCAACTCGCGCACGACGGCCTGCTCGGTGTCGGTGATCGCCGCGAGCGTGGCCTGGCCGGCTTCGGTGGCCAGCACGACCTCGCCTTGCGCGCTCGGGATGCAGACCGCTGCGCCAAGTCCGGTGCCCGGGCCAATCACCAGGGCCGGACCGTCCTTCTGGGCATTGCGCGGACCGCACAGGTGCAGCACTTCGCTGGCGGGCATTCGTGGGGTCGCATAGGCCACCGCTTCGAAGTCATTGACCAGATGCAGCGACTGCAACGCAAGGTTGTGGCGCATCTGCTCGGGAATCAGGGGCCACGGCAGATTGCTGGCAATCAGCCGGCCGTCGTCCAGCGCATGGCCGGCGCTGGCGATCACGCCGCGGTGCACACGCGGGCGGCCCGCTTCGTGCAGGAACAGCGCCAGGATCTCGTCCAGCCCTGAATGGTCGGCGCATCGATATTTGCTATAGGCCAGCACCTGCAGCTGGCCGTTGGCCGGACTGGGCTGGATCAGCCCGATACGGGCATGCGTGCCGCCGACATCGGCAGATAGAAAGCATTCTCCACGTGCCATTGCGGCCGCATGGATCGGGTGGCGTGCTGACACGGGAGCTCCTGTAGCGGCGGAACAAGACACGCCGAGTTTCGAGTTTCAAGTGCCTTAGACAACGTTGTCAAGGATGTCTGGACGGCGGGGAAGTATCGCTTACCAGGTCAGCCAATTTCGCGAAACGGCCAAAACTAAAAAAGTAATTTCAATCGAATGAAAGCGCGGAATTGAGCACAATGTGCTCAAAGCGGCGCGCCGTACGGTTATATGTGAAATCAGTGTTGACAACGCTGTCAACTCTGCGACAGACTCGAGTCAGATCGATGTCAAGTGCAGAAATGTGACAGCGGTCTGGCGGTTGGCGTCGCTCCGGGGGCCGGGCAGCGCAAAGCCTTAGAAGGCCCATGTGGGGCGCTGCGTGGCGTGGGATCGCCGGCAGCGATGGAGTGCCACGCTTGGCTGTGCTTGAGCCGAGCCATGCTTATTGCAATGCGTCACCAAACGGTGCGGCGTTGAACGCGCCCTGCCGGGAGGTGCTTATCCGATCGATCAGCCCGGACTCGATGGCGGCCCGATAGCGCCTATGAATCCGAATTTCATGTTCTAGCCAGACAGGTTGAGCCATGCATAGCCCTACCAGCAAGTTGGCGGTCAGTATCGCCGCAGCGTTGTATTTCTCCGGAGTCGCGATGGCGTCTCCGCAGCAGCAGGACGACAACAAGAATCAGTCTGGTGAGGTGGTCAATGTCGACACGATCACCGTCACCGGCTACCGCGCTTCGCTGGAAAAGAGCCAGTTGGTCAAGCGTGCCGCCAATTCCATCGTCGACGCGATCAGCGCCGAGGACATCGGCAAGTTCCCCGACACCAATGCCGCCGAGTCGTTGTCGCATCTGCCTGGCATCAGCGTGGATCGCCAGTTCGGCGAGGGCGAGAAGGTCAGCATCAACGGCACCGATCCGGCGCTGAACCGGGTGCTGCTCAATGGCCAGACCATCGCCTCCGGCGACTGGGGTGGAAACCCCACCGACACCAGCGGCCGCACTTTCAACTACACCTTGCTCTCGCCTGAGATCATCGGCCTGATGGAGGTCTACAAGACCCCGGAAGCGCGCATCGACGAAGGCTCGATCGGCGGCACCGTCATCGTGCACACCCGCAAGCCGCTGGACCTGCCGAAGAACACCATTCGCGGCTCGCTGGGCTACAACTACAACGACCGCTCCGAGGAAGGCAATCCGCGCGGCTCGGCGTTGTGGAGCTGGAAGACCGACGACGACACCTTCGGTGCCTTGCTCTCGGTGACCCACGACAAGCAGGACATCTCGCGTGCGGGTGTCGAGTTCTTCGGCTACAACACCGGTGCGGGCATTTCGCCGACCGCCAACGTGTCCGGCGACGGCAGCGATGTCGCGACGGCCAAGATCCCGGTCGGCATCAACAGCTCCTACTTCCAGCAGACCCGCCAGCGTGACGGTCTGCAGGGCGCGCTGCAGTGGAAGCCCAACGACCAGAACGAATTCAACCTCACTGGCGTGTACATCAAGGGCAAGTACAACAATTTCAGTGAGTCGCGTTATGTCTGCCCGGGCTGCGGTGACCAGGACAAGATCACCGACCTGACCGTCAACAACGGCTACGTGACGGCCGCGACCGTGACCGACGGCGCCGGCAACGGCAACCAGCCCTACGCGCAGCTGGATACCAACTACCGCGAAAGCGAAGTCAAGACCAAGAGCTTGAACCTGCGCCATGACTGGTACGGCGACAAGTGGGTGTTCACTTCGCAGGTGGGTACCACCAAGGCCACCGGCGGCAAGAACCCCGAGTACCTGATGAAGTTCCTGCTGCAGAACGGTGGCTATAACTTCAACTACGACGGGACCAGCACCGGGGTGACATACGACGACAACAGCGCGTCGAACTGGGGCTTGAAGAGTGGCCAACAGGCCGGTGGCGTGGAATACACCACCACCGAAGACAAGGAGAGGTACTTCCAGTTCGACGCAGCGCGCGATCTCGACTGGGGTCCGCTGAACAAGCTGCAGTTCGGCTACAAGTACATCAATCACGACAATGGTCAGGACTCGCGCGGCAGCTCGATCTTTGCCGATCAGGACGTCCTGCTGACCGAATTCAATCCAGGCACCACGCCCGGCGGTCTGTATGACGGCCTGCATGCCAGCTCGGACCTGGCCAACTGGCCCACGGCCAATCTCAACTCGGTGCTGTCCTACCTGCGCGGATTGCCGCAAGGGGCGATGACGACCAAATACGGCCAGATCTACGACGTCAAGGAAATCACCAACGACCTGTACGCCCAGCTGAACTTCGAGTCGGGCGGCTGGCGCGGCAACCTCGGCCTGCGGTACGCCGATACCAAGGACAAGTCGCAGTATTACCAGACCAACGACGGCGGCAGCACTTACACCCTCCTGCAGAGCAACAAGCACTACTACAAGCCGCTGCCGAGCTTCAACCTTGCTTATGACCTGGACGAGGACAAGGTGGTGCGCTTCTCCGCGGCCAAGGTGATCGCTCGCCCGCGCTACAGCGACCTGGCCGGTTCGTTCTCGCTCAATAGCTCCACCGGCGACCTGACCGCCAGCGGCGGCAACCCGGACCTGGATCCGTATCAGTCCACCAACTACGACCTGGCCGCCGAGTGGTACTTCGCTCCGTCCAGCATGCTGTCGGCCGAGGTGTTCTACCGCGATATCAGTTCCTACATCGTCACCACCACGACGACGGAAGTGCTCAGCGATCCGGCCTACAACATCGTCGACCAGCCCTATACCGTGACCCGCCCGATCAACGCCTCCGGCGCCAAGGTCAAGGGTGCTTCGCTGAACTACCAGCAGGCCTACGGCTACGGATTCGGTCTGCAGGCCAATTACACCTACGCCGAAGCCGATGCCAGCACCGGCTTGAACCTGCCCTACCTGTCGCGCAACACCTACAACGTGATCCCGTACTGGGAGCATGGCCCGTTCACCGCGCGCGTGAACTACAGCTACCGCTCCAAGTACTTCACCCAGGTGGGCCGACTGAATTCGCAGGTCTTCACCGACGAGTACAAGCAGCTGGACCTGACCGGTTCCTACCAGATCAACGACTGGATGGGGGTCAGCTTCAGCGCCACCAACCTGCTGGATTCCACCTACTACTGGTACAACGAGGTCAAGTACGCGCCCATCGGCATGTACAAGAGCGGTCGCGGCTTCCAGGCGCAGCTCAACTTCAAGTTCTGATGTGCGGCGCGCCACCGGACCCTCCCCCCGGTGGCGCGCCTTTTTTTGCTGATGGATTCAAAGTTTCAAGGGCAGTGACCTGTGGAGCCCGACCGGGTGCAAGCCGGCGATGGTATGAAGCCATGAGCCGGCGTGTTTCCCCCATCCACGGCTCGCGCCGGGCCAAGGCCGGCGGGGGCCTGCAAGAGGAGTGCAGCCATGACCAACCGCTTCCTGACCCGCGTGGATCGATCCGGCCCCTCCGGCACGATCGATAGGACGGCACGGTGCGCGCTCGCGCTGGCGTCCGCCCTGGCGATGGCCTCGGCCTCGGCCGCGCAACCTGCGTCGCAGACGGCGGCCACGGCCGACAGGCTGACACCCGAGGATTTCGATGCCCAGTGGCAGCAGGCCACCTCCAAGTACGCACCCGAGCGCCAGCGTTTGGTGCAAGAGGCCGAGACCGGCGCCCGCACCGGCCCGTTCCGCCCGGACTGGGCTTCGCTGCGCGGCTACACCACGCCCACCTGGTACCAGGACGCCAAGTTCGGGATCTTCGTCCACTGGGGCGTGTTCTCGGTGCCTGCCTTCGGCAGCGAGTGGTACTCGCGCAACATGTACCTGCAGGGTGACAAGGACTACACGCATCACATCGACACCTACGGACCGCAGGCGCAGTTCGGCTACAAGGACCTGATCCCGCAGTTCAAGGCCGAGCGCTTCGATCCGGATGCCTGGGCAGCGCTGTTCAAGCAGGCCGGCGCGCGCTATGTGGTGCCGGTGGCCGAGCATCACGACGGCTTCGCCCTGTACGACTCGCACCTGTCGGACTGGACGGCGGTCAAGATGGGGCCGCGGCGCGACCTGCTCGGTGAGCTGTCTACCGCGATCCGCGCGCAGGGCCTGCATTTCGGTCTGTCTTCGCACCGGGCCGAGCACGACTGGTTCTTCGATGGGGGCCGCCACTTCGACTCGGACGTCAACGATCCGCGCTATGCGGGCCTGTACGGGCCGGCGCAGCTGCGTCAGCTGGAGGCCGGCAAGGATGATGGCGAGGTGGCCTACGACTGGACGCCGGTGTCGCAGGCCTTCCGCGAGGACTGGCTGGCGCGCACGACCGAGCTGATCGATCGCTATCACCCCGACCTGATCTATTTCGACTGGTGGATCGCGCACCCGACCTTCCGCGCGACGCTGCCGACCATGCTGTCCTACTACTACAACAGCGCGGCTTCGCGCGGCGGCGCGGTGGTGGACTACAAGCTGGGCGCGTTCCCGCCCGGCGCCGGCACGCTGGACATCGAGCGTGGTCAGCTCACCGGCATCCATCCCACGACCTGGCAGACCGATACCTCGATCAGCAACGCCTCGTGGGGCTACATCGAGCACGACACCTACAAGAGCCCGACGTTCCTGATCCACATGCTGGCCGACGTGGTGTCCAAGAACGGCAACCTGCTGCTCAACATCGGGCCGCGCGCCGATGGCACCATTCCCGACCCGGCGCGCGAAATCCTGCTGGCCATCGGGGCGTGGCTGAAGACCAATGGCGAGGCGATCTACGGCAGCCGCCCGTGGCGCGTCTATGGCGAAGGCCCGACCGAGGTGGAAGGCGGTACGTTCAACGACACCAAGACCAAGCCCTACACCGCGCAGGACTTCCGCTTCACCACCCACGACGGCCACCTGTACGCGATCGAGATGGCGTGGCCGGAAGACGGCCGGGCGTTGATCCATTCGCTGAGCGCCGCCGATGGCGTGCGCGCGGTGACCCTGCTGGGCGACCGCCGCAAGATCGCCTTCGAGCAGCGCGCCGATGGGCTGCTGCTGCACCTGCCGGCCAAGCCCGTGGGCGCGCACGCCTATGTGTTCCGCATCGACCTGACCACCCCAACGAGTCCCTCCACGCCCTGATGAAGATCCTCTCCTCGCTCTGGCTCGCGCTGCTGTGCACGCTGGCCGCTCCGTTCGCCTCCGCCGCCACGCCCAGTGCGCTGTTCTACCTGATGGAGACCCAGAAGTCGGTCAACGCCTTCGTCGCCCATGTGGACAAGATCGACATGCTGGTGCCCACCTGGTACGGCGTGGACCAGCGTGGCCTGGTCAACGGCGCGCCCAACGACTACGTGTACGCCATCGCCCGCAAGCATCAGGTGCCGGTGATGCCGATCATCTCGATGACCACCACGCGCGCGGGCTTCCACCAGCTGCTGCACGACGAGGACGCCAAGGCGCGGATGATCGCCTCGATGGTCCAGGCCGGTCGCGACAACGGCTACTACGGGTTCCAGTTCGATTTCGAGAACATCGCCTGGACCGACCGCGATGCCTTCACCCTGATGGCGCGCCAGGCCGCCGATGCCCTGCACAAGGCCGGCATGAAGCTCTCGGTGGCGGTGGTGCCCAACGCACCGGGGCGTTCGGGCCGCGGTCAGTTCTCCAAGTGGATGTGGGAATACTGGCGCGGGGCCTACGACCTGGCCGGGCTGGCCAAGGCCACCGACCTGGTCAGCCTGATGACCTACGACCAGCACACCCGCTGGACCACGCCCGGGCCGGTCGACGGCATGCCATGGATGAAGATGCACCTGGACTACGCGCTCACGCAGATCCCCAAGGAGAAGCTGTCGCTGGGCATCGCCACCTACGGTTACCGCTGGTACACCGGCAACCCGGTGAAGGAAGACGGCACCGAGGCCTCCAACATCATGGGCACCTACATCGACTTCGATGAGTCCATGCCGCTGGCCATCGAGCAGCACGTCGATGTGCAGTGGGACGCGCGCGAGCAGGAGAGCTGGTACTACTTCTACCGCGACGACATGCGCGAGTGGGTCTTCATGCCGGACGCCAAGTCGTTCCAGGCCCGCTATGCGCTGGTCAAGCAATACGACCTGCAAGGCTTCAGCAGCTGGGTGCTGGGCGCCGAGGATCCGAAGGTGTGGGACCTGCTGCCGGTCGTGCATCCGTAAACTGTGTGGTGACGGCGCCTGTGGCCTCTGGTCCCGGGCGCCGCTTTTTTTATTGGAGCTGCCGATGTCGTCCTGCTCGTTCCGTCTGCGTCGCCTGCCACGCTGGTCCGCGCTCGTGCTGGGGCTGGCCCTGGTGGCCTGCGCTCGCGCGCCACAGCCTGGGTCAGGCCCGGCACCCGCGGCGACCGACGCCGCCATCGCGGCACCGCCGTCGCTGATCCCCGCGCCAGTCCAGCTCACGCCCGGTCAGGGTCGTCTGGAGATCGGCGCCGGCACGGTGATCTCCATCCCCGTCGATGACGCCCAGACCCGGCAGAGCGCCGATCAGTTGGCCGCGTTGATCCAGCGTACGCGCGGGCTGGTGCTGTCGGTGCGGGCCGAGAACACGCCGACGCCCGGCAGCCTGCGCCTGCAGCCCGACGCCAACGCCCCGGTCACCCAGGCCGAAGGCTATGCGCTGGACGTCACGTCCAAAGGCCTCACGGTGATCGCGCGCGATGCGGCCGGCGTGTACTACGGGGCGATGACCGCCTGGCAGCTGCTGACCAGCGATGGCGGACACGGCGCGGCGCAGGTGCCGGTGGTGCAGATCCGCGACTGGCCGCGCTTCGCCTGGCGCGGACAGCACCTGGACGTGTCGCGCCACTTCATGGACGTGGACACGATCAAGCACGTCCTGGACGCGATGGCCGAGCACAAGCTCAACGTGTTCCACTGGCACCTGACCGACGACCAGGGCTGGCGCCTGGAGATCAAGCGCTATCCCAAGCTCACCGACGTCGGTGCCTGGCGCACGCCGCCGGGCGCGGGCACCCAGGACGTGCCGGAGCGGGTCGGTGGTTTCTACACCCAGGATCAGGTGCGCGACATCGTGGCCTACGCCGCCACGCGCCACATCACCGTGCTGCCCGAGATCGACATGCCCGGGCACATGCAGGCGGCGGTGGCCGCCTATCCCGACCAGGTCGGGGTGGATGGCGTAAAGACCCAGGTCGGCGTGGACTGGGGCGTCAATCCCTATCTGCTGTCCACCGATGCGCGCAGCATGCAGTTCATCGAGCACGTCCTGGACGAAGTGCTGGCGCTGTTTCCCTCGACCTACATCCACATCGGCGGCGACGAGGCGATCAAGGACCAGTGGGAAGCCTCGCCGTCCATCCGCGCGCAGATGAAGCGCCTGGGCGTCAAGGATGCCCACGCGATGCAGGGCTGGTTCAACGCGCAGCTGGCCGCCTACCTGAGCGCGCACGGCCGGCGCCTGATCGGTTGGGACGAGATCCTGGAAGGCGGCCTGCCGGACAACGCCTCGGTGATGTCCTGGCGCGGGGTCGACGGCGCGGTCGATGCGGCGCGCAAGGGCCACGACGTGGTCCTGGCCCCGGCCGGCTGGATGTATTTCAACTATCCGCAAACCGGACGGGCCGACGAGCCCGCGGGTCAGCGCGACGTGCTGCCGCTGTCCAAGGTCTACGGCTTCGACCCGGTGCCGACCGAGCTCACCGCCGACCAGCGCCATCATGTCCTGGGCGTGCAGGGGGCGCTGTGGACCGAATACGTGACCTCGCCGTGGCATGTGGACCACGCCCTGTTCCCGCGTCTGGACGCAGTGGCCGAGATCGCCTGGTCTCCGACCTCGGCGCGCGGTTGGGAGGGCTTCCTGGCGCGCCTGCCGGCGCAGCTGCAGCGCTATCGCCAGTTGGACATCCAGGCCAGCGACACGGCCTTCGCCGCCGACATCGCCCTGCAGGACGAGGCGGCCGCCGCGCGCGAAGGCCAGCCGGCCAAGGTCGTGCTCGACAACCAGGTGCAGTTCGGCCAGATCCACTACACCACCGATGGCAGCACGCCGACGATGGACTCGCCGCGCTACGACGCGCCGGTGCCGGTCACCCTGCCGGTGACCGTCAACGCGGCGGTGTTCTCCGACACCGGCCTGCCGCTGGCGGCCACGCGCACGCGGCGCTTCGACGATGCCGCGGGCCTGATCGTGGCCAGCCACGCGCTGCTGGCCTGCCCGGAAGGGGCGTTGGGCCTGCGCCTGCCGCTGCTGCCGGACCTGACTGCCGCCGACACCCCGGTGTTCGACGTGGACCTGTTCCACGCCTGCTGGATGACACCCAAGCGGTCGCTTGACCACATCGGCACGCTGCGCGTGGAAGCAGCGCGGCTGGCGCGCAATTTCGGCCTGGCCCACGACCAGTCCAAGGTCGTGCAGTACGCCGGCAAGACCCCGCGCGGCGCGCTGGAGATCTACCAGGACCAGTGCGATGGGCCGCTGCTGGCGCGCATCCCGCTGCCCGATGGCGAGACGCTGGGCGAACAGTTTCCGCTGGAGGCCGCCATGACGCCCCGCAGCGGGACCCACGCCTTGTGCCTGCGCTATACCGCCCCGATCACCGGCCCGCTGTATGCGATTGGCGCGGTCCACCTGATCCCGGCCTCGTCCGCGCCGCCGGCCGGCGCGCACTGAACCCAAGGAGTCCCTTGCTCATGTCGATCCGCCTTCCGTCCCTGCTGCCACGCGTGATGCTGGGCTTCGGCCTGCTGGCCGGGCTGGGCCCGGCCCAGGCAGCCGCGCCGACCACGCGCATGCTCGATGCCGGCTGGCAGCTGCGCCTGGCCCCCGGACAGGCCCAGGCCAAGGACCACCCGCAGGCGGCGCAATGGGTCAAGGCGCAGGTGCCTGGCGTGGTCCAGACCGATCTGATGGCCGCCGGCCTGATGCCGGACCCGTTCAAGGGCGACAACGAGGCCAGGGTGCAGTGGGTGGGCCTGAGTGACTGGCAGTACCACACCCAGTTCGACGTCGATGCCGATACCCTGGCGCGCCAGCATGTGGAACTGGTGTTCGAAGGCCTGGACACGCTGGCCCAGGTCACGCTCAACGGGCGCAAGGTGCTCGACGCCGACAACATGTTCCGGCGCTGGACGGTGGATGCCAAGCCGCTGCTCAAGCGCGGCGCCAACACCCTGGAGATCACCTTCCGCTCGCCGATCGAAGCCCTGCGCCCATGGCTGGCCAAGCAGCCCTACACCCTGCCGGGCACGTATGACTCGGCCTTCGGCGACGAGCCGGCCGGACGCAACAGTTCCATCTATCTGCGCAAGGCGCCGTACCACTTCAGCTGGGACTGGGGCCCGCGTCTGGTCACCGCCGGCCCATGGAAGCCGGTGGCGCTGCAGGCCTGGGACGAGGCACGCGTGGATGACCTGCACGTGGACCAGCGGCGCGTGGATGCCGAGGCGGCCCAGCTGGAGGCCCAGCTCACCGTGCAGGCCACACGGGGCGGGACGGCCACGGTGGAACTGCAGGTGCTCGATCCCGACGGCAAGCCGGTGACCACCTTCACCCAGCAGCGCGTGCTCGACCCGGGCCGCAACAGGATCGATCTGCCGGTGCGCATCGCCCATCCGCGCCGCTGGTTCCCGGCTGGCTATGGCGCGCAGGATCGCTACACCTTCGTGGCCCGCCTCACCGATGCCGCCGGCGATACCCAGCAGGCGCGCCGCGTGACCGGCCTGCGCAGCGTGGAGCTGCGCCGGGAGAAGGATCAGTGGGGCCGCGGCATGGAGTTCGTGATCAACGGCATCCCGATCTTCGCCAAGGGCGCCAACATGATCCCGCTGGACAGCTTCTCCAGCCGGGTCACTGAGGCCACGATCCGCCGCACCCTGCAGGATGCCCGCGATGCCAACATGAACATGGTGCGCATCTGGGGCGGCGGCATCTACCAGAGCGACCGCTTCTACGAGACGGCCGACGCGCTGGGCATCATGGTCTGGCAGGACTTCATGTTCGGCGGCGGCATCCCGCCCTATGACCGCGCCTTCCGCGAGAACACCCGCCAGGAGGCGATCGATCAGGTCATGCGCCTGCGCGACCATCCCAGCATCGTGCTGTGGTGTGGCAACAACGAGGTCCAGGTCGGCTGGGAGGGCATGGGCGACAGCGCCAAGCTTCAGGCGTCGATCGATCCGGCCGAACGCAGCCGCATCGAGCGCGGCATGGACAACCTGTTCGGCTCGGTCCTGCGCGATGTGGTGACCCGCTATTCCCCGAACGTGCCGTACTGGGCGACCTCGCCCGGCACCGACCTGGACACCGATGCCAACCAGACCGACGACGGCGACATGCATTACTGGCAGGTCTGGGGTGGCCCGGCCTATCCGGTGACCCAGTACATGGACGTCACCCCGCGCTTCATGTCCGAGTATGGCCTGCAGTCCTTCCCGGACATGCGCACCGTGCGTGACTTCGCCGGCGACGGCCCGCTCAGCCTGGAGACGCCGGCCATCAAGGCCCACCAGAAGTGGGACCACGGCCGTGGCAACGCGCGCCAGTTGCTCTACATCCGCCGCGAATTCGGCGAACCCAAGGACTTTGCCAGCCTGGTCTACCTGAGCCAGCTGATGCAGGCCGAAGGCATCCAGATCGCGGCCGAACACCATCGCGCCTCGCGTCCACGCACGATGGGCACGCTGTTCTGGCAGCTCAACGACGTGTGGCCGGTGATTTCCTGGTCCAGCGTGGACTACGAGGGCCGCTGGAAGGCGCTGCAGTACCACGCGCGGCGTTTCTTCGCGCCCGAGCTGGTCGCCGCGCTGCGCAAGGACGGACAGACCCAAGTGGCCCTGGTCTCCGACCGCACCACACCGCTGGCCGCACGCTGGCGCGTACGGGTGATGGACTTCCACGGCAAGCTGCTGTCCACCGACACCCATGCGTTGACGCTGCCGGCGTTGAGCAGCACCCAGCTTGGGCAGTTCGCCGACGCCGATCTGCTCAAGGGCGCCGACCCGAAGACCAGCTTGGCGGTGTTCGAATTGCTGGATGGGGACACGGTGCTGTCGCGGCAGAGCGTGTACTTCGACGCGGCCAAGCACCTGGACCTGCCGATCCCGCAGGTGGCCGCCCAGTGGCAGGCCGAGCAGGGCGGCTATGCGGTCACGCTGACCAGCCCGGTGCTGGCGCGCGAGCTGTGGCTGTCCTTCGGCGACATCGACGCCACGCTCTCGGACAACGCCTTCGACCTGCTGCCCGGTACGCCTGCGACGGTGCACGTGCGCAGCAGCGCATCGCTGGACGCGCTCAGGGCCGGGCTGCAGCTGCGTGACGTGGCCTCGACCCTGCAAGGCGCCCCGGCCGAACCGGCGCAGGCCAAGTGAAGCGCCGGCCCGCCTCGCGTCTGGCCACGCTGGCCACGCTGCTGGCCGTGATACCGGCGGCGCTGGCCGACCAGGCCCAGGACCGCGCCACCGCGCTGGTGGCACGGATGACGCTGGAAGAAAAGGTCGCCCAGAGCATGAGCGCGGCCCCGGCCATCCCGCGGCTGGGCGTGCCGGCCTACGACTGGTGGAGCGAAGGCCTGCATGGCATCGCTCGCAACGGCACGGCCACGGTGTTCCCGCAGGCCATCGGCCTGGCCGCGACCTGGGATGCGTCTTTGCTCAAGGACGTGGGCACGGTCGTCTCCACCGAGGCCCGGGCCAAGTTCAACCTGGCCGGTGGGCCTGGACACGACCACACCCGCTACCAGGGCCTGACCATCTGGTCGCCCAACATCAACATCCTGCGCGACCCGCGCTGGGGCCGGGGCATGGAGACCTACGGCGAGGACCCGACCCTGACCGGGCAGCTGGCGGTCGGCTTCGTCCAGGGCCTGCAGGGCGATGACCTGGAGCATCCACGCGCCATCGCCACGCCCAAGCACATGATCGCCCACAGCGGGCCGGAGCCAGGCCGGCACGGGTTCGATGCCGACCCCTCGCCGCGCGACATCGAGGCGACCTACACCCCCGCCTTCCGCGCCGCGCTGGTGCAGGGCCAGGCCCAGTCGGTGATGTGCGCCTACAACGCGCTGCACGGCACGCCGGTGTGCGCGGCCGACTGGCTGCTCAATGGCAAGGCACGGCGCGACTGGGGGTTCACCGGCTTCGTGGTGTCCGACTGCGACGCCATCGATGACATGACCCACTTCCACCATTTCGCCCTGGACAACGCCGGTTCCGCGGCCGCCGCGCTCAAGGCCGGGCATGACCTGAATTGCGGCTATGCCAACGCCAGCCTGACCCAGGCCATTGCCCGTGGCGAGGTGGACCAGACCACGCTGGACCGTGCCCTGGTGCGGTTGTTCACCGCCCGCTACCGGCTGGGCGAACTGGATCCGCAGCGCCCGGACCCCTATGCCCACCTGGGCGCGGCCGACATCGACAGCCCGGCCCACCAGGCCCTGGCGTTGAAGGCCGCGCAGGAATCGCTGGTGCTGCTCAAGAACGACGCCGGCGTGCTGCCGCTCAAGCCGGGGACGCGGCTGGCGGTGATCGGCCCGGACGCCGATGCGCTGACCGCGCTGGAAGCCAACTACCAGGGCACTTCGGCCAATCCGGTCACCCCGCTGCTGGGCCTGCGCGCGCGTTTCGGCGCCGACCGGGTGCATTACGCGCAGGGCGCGGCGCTGGCCGCGCAGGTGCCCGGCACCATTCCCGAGACCGCGCTGCGCAGCGATGGCCAGCCCGGTTTGAAGGGCGAGTACTTCGACAACCTGGACTTTGCCGGCACGCCCAAGGTGGTGCGCCAGGACCGGGTGGTGATGTTCAACTGGGACCACGTGGCGCCGGCGCCGGGTGTGGACCCGGACCGGTACGCGGTGCGCTGGACCGGGCAGCTGCTGCCGCCGGCCGCGGGTGACTACACCCTGGCCGTGCGCGTGGCGCGCTGCTTCGACTGCAGTGGCCACGACCCGGTGCGTCTGTACGTGGACGGCAAGCGCGTGATCGCCGGCAACGCCGAGGACAAGCGCGTGGCCGCAGGGGTGCACAACGCCGACGGCCGCAACGTGCAGGTCACGCTGCACTTCGACGATACCCGCCCGCACGACCTGCGCCTGGAGATCGAGCACCGCGGCCAGGACCAGGGGCTGCGCCTGGAGTGGCTGGCGCCTGCCGACGCCCAGCTGGCCCAGGCCGATGCGGCCATCGCCCAGTCCGACGCGGTGGTGGCCTTCGTCGGCCTCTCGCCCGATCTGGAGGGTGAGGAGCTGCAGGTGGACGTGCCCGGATTCGATGGTGGCGACCGCACCCACCTTGGCCTGCCAGCCAGCCAGGAGGCGTTGCTGGCCCGCGCCAAGGCCAGCGGCAAGCCGTTGGTCGTGGTGCTGATGAGCGGCGGCGCAGTGGCTTTGAACTGGGCCAAGGCGAATGCCGACGCCATCATCGCCGCGTGGTACCCGGGCCAGTCCGGTGGCACCGCGGTGGCCCAGGCGCTGGCCGGCGACATCAGTCCCGGCGGGCGCCTGCCGGTGACCTTCTACCATTCCACCCGCGAGCTGCCGCCGTACATCAGCTACGACATGCAGGGCCGCACCTATCGCTATTTCAGCGGCACGCCGCTGTATCCGTTCGGCTACGGGCTGAGCTATACGCGCTTCACCTATGGCGCGCCGCAGCTGTCGACCACCACGCTGCGCGCCGGGCAGTCGCTGCGGGTGACCGCCACCGTGCGCAACGCCGGCGCGCGGGCCGGCGACGAGGTGGCCCAGGTCTATCTGGTTCCACCGCAGGCAGACGGCGCGCCCCTGCGCAGCCTGGTGGGATTCCAGCGCGTGCATCTCAAGCCGGGTGCGTCGCGCACCTTGACCTTCGAGCTGGATGCGCGTGCGCTCAGCAGCGTGGCCGCCAATGGCGACCGCGCGGTCCAGCCCGGCGACTACCGCGTGTTCGTCGGTGGTGGTCAACCCGGCACCGGCGCGCCTGGCGGGGATGTCGCCTTCTCGATCACCGGCAGCGCCGCGCTGCCCAAGTAAGCCCGTGTCCTGGCGCGGCATGGCCCGCGCCGTCCCGCTCCAGGAGAGCCCCATGACTACCCGTCGCGACATCCTGCAACTGCTCGGCGCCAGCGCCGGGGCCGGCCTGATGGCCGCGGCCCTGCCAGGCTGGGCCGCCGCTCCGGTCACCGCCGCGGGCTTGACCAGCCAGCGCCCGGCGCCGGGCAAGCGCCGCTTCACCTCCGAGGCGGTCGAGCGTCAGCTGCGCACGGTCAAGGCCGGCATCGCCGATCCCAAGCTGGCCTGGCTGTTCGAGAACTGCTACCCCAACACGCTGGATACCACGGTGGAGATCGGCACCCTCAACGGCAAGCCGGACACCTTCGTCATCACCGGTGACATCGACGCGATGTGGTTGCGCGATTCCTCCGCCCAGGTGCATCCCTACATTCCCCTCGCGCGCGGCGACAAGGCGCTGCGGCGCATGTTCCATGGCCTGATCCAGCGCCAGGCCGCGTGCATCCGCATCGATCCCTATGCCAATGCCTTCCTGCCCGACCCACACGGCCAGCGGCTGAAGTGGGCGGTCAGCGACGACACCGAGATGAAGCCCGGCGTGGGCGAGCGCAAATGGGAGGTCGACTCGCTGTGCTATCCGATCCGCCTGGCACACGCTTACTGGCAGGCGACCGGCGACACCGCGCCGTTCGATGACGACTGGCGCGCGGCGATGGCCTTGGTGGTGCGGACCTTCCGTGAGCAGCAGCGCAAGGACGGTCCGGGGCCGTATCGCTTCCAGCGACCCTCGCCGATCCCGACCGAGAGCCAGTTCCTGGACGGCTACGGCAATCCGACCCGGCCCAACGGGATGATCCACTCGATGTTCCGCCCGTCCGACGACGCCTGCCTGTATCCGCTGTTCGTGCCGGCCAACCTGTTCGCGGTGACCGTGCTGCGCCAACTGGCGCAGATGAGCGCGGCGATCCACCACGATGCGGACTTCGCCGCGCAGTGCCGCGCCCTGGCCGACGAGGTGGAACAGGCCACGCGCAAGGCCGGCCTGCAGCGCGACGCCGACGGCAGCACGCACTGGGCCTACGAAGTCGACGGCTATGGCAACCAGCTGTTCATGGACGACGCCAACGCGCCGGGCCTGCTGAGCCTTGCCTACCTGGGCTGCGTCGATCGCGACGACCCGGTCTACCAGCGTACCCGCGCGCTGGCCTGGAGCCCGCGCAACCCGTATTTCTTCCAGGGCACGGCGGCGCAGGGCATCGGCGGCCCGCACGAGGGCCTGCGGATGATCTGGCCGATGGCGATCATCCTGTACGCCTTCACCAGCGACGACGACGCGCAGATCCGCCAGTGCCTGCAGTGGCTCAAGACCACCGACAACGGAACTGGCTTCATGCACGAGGCGTTCGACCAGGACGACCCGTCGCACTTCACCCGCGCCTGGTTCGCCTGGGCCAACACGCTGTTCGGCGAACTCGTCGTCCATCTCCACCAGACCCGGCCGCAACTGCTGCGCGCCTGATCCGTGGGCGGCGATGGCTTCCCCCGTGCTTGCCATCGCCACCATGGCGGCTCCCACACCAACACCGCTCCACGAGGACTTCTTCGCAATGGCCACACGACGCACGTTCCTGCAGGGCGCCATCGCCCTGGCCCTGCTCAGCGGTACCGGACTGGCCGGCCGCGCCTTCGCCCGCGCCGGCAACTACGCGCTGCCTGCCGATCGCCGCGTGGAGCCTGACCTGACCCGCCACGTGGACGTCTTCATCGGCACCGGTGGGCACGGGCACGTGTTCCCCGGCGCGACGCTGCCCTTCGGCATGGTCCAGCTCAGTCCGGACACCTACAACGCGGTGTGGGATTCGTGTGGCGGCTACCACACCGACAACCACTCGATCATGGGCTTCTCGCACACCCACCTGTCGGGCACCGGCATCGGCGACATGCTGGATTTCCTGGTGATGCCGTCCACCGGGCCCGTGCAGTTGAAACCGGGGGAACTGGACGACCCCGACAGCGGCTACCGCCAGCGCTACGACCACGACGACGAGGCCGCTTCGCCCGGCTATTACCGGGTGCGCCTGCAGGACGACAATATCCACGCAGAGCTGACCGCGACACAGCGCGCCGGCCTGCATCGCTACCACTTCCCCAAGGGCGCGGCCGGTCACCTGTTGCTGGATCTGTTCCACGGCATGCAGGACCGTCCAGGCGTGCCCACGCGTGTCAGCGATGCCACCCTGCAGGTGGTCGATGCGCAGACCTTGATGGGCGGGCGCCGCGTGCACCAGTGGGCCAGCGGTCGCTACATCTACTTCGCCATGCGCCTGTCGCGCCCCTTCGCCAGCGCCCAGCTCTACAGCGATGATGCGCCCCTGGCCGACGGCACCACGCAGTCGGCGGGCACCTGCCTGAAGGCCGCGCTGCATTACCCCGATGCCGGCGAAGGTCCGCTGCTGGTCAAGGTGGGCGTGTCGGCGGTGAGTGCGGAGAACGCGCTGGCCAACCTGGATGCCGAGCTGCCGGACTTCGACTTCGCCCGCGTGCACGCCGAGGCGGTGCAGGCCTGGGAAGCCGAGCTGGGCCGCATCCGCGTGCAGACCGAGGACGATGCGCACCGGCGCGTGTTCTACACTAGCCTCTACCACACCTGCATCGCGCCCTCGCTCTTCAGCGACGTCGATGGCCGCTACCGCGGCATGGACCAGGAAGTGCACCAGCTGCCGCAGGGTCAGCACAACTACAGCACCTATTCCTTGTGGGATACCTACCGCGCGCTGCATCCGCTGTTCACCCTGGTCCAGTCCGCGCGCGTGCCCGACCTGGTGCAATGCCTGGTGCGTGGCAACGGGCAGTCGCCGGCCGGCGTGGCGATCTGGCCGCTGCAAGGCGTGGAGACCGACTGCATGATCGGCTACCACTCGGCGGTGGTGATCGCCGAGGCGCACGCCAAGGGCTTCACCGGCATCGACTACAAGACCGCGTGGAAGCAGTACCGCAAGCGTGCGATGGACGATGATTTTCATGGCCTGGCGCTGTACCGCGAGCTGGGGTATATCCCCAGCGACAAGGTCGACGAGGCGGTCAGCCGCACCCTGGAGTTCGCCTACGACGACTGGGCCGTGTCGCACCTGGCCGACGCAGCCGGCGCCCATGGCGAGGCACGCAAGCTGCGCGAGCGCTCGCGCAACTACCGCAACCTGTTCAACCGCGAGAGCACCTTCATGCAGCCGCGCCTGTCCGACGGCAGCTGGGCGCAGCCGTTCGATCCGCGCGCGGTCGGCCACAGCAAGCGGTGGCGCGACTTCACCGAGTCCAATGCCTGGCAGGCGACCTTCCTCAACCAGCACGACCTGTACGGCTACATGGAATTGTTCGGCGGGCGCGAGGTGTTTGCCGCCAAGCTGGAGGAACTGTTCACCACCAGCTCCGAGCTACCCCCCGATGCGCCGCCGGACATCGACGGCCTGGTCGGCCAGTACGCGCATGGCAACGAACCCAGCCACCACGTGGCCTATCTGTTCGCCTACGCGGGACAGGCCTACAAGACCCAGGCGATGGTGCGCCGGCTGCTGGTCGAGCAATACCACGATGCGCGCAACGGCCTGTCGGGCAACGAGGACTGCGGGCAGATGAGCGCGTGGTTCGTGCTCAGCGCGCTCGGCCTGTACGCGGTCGATCCGGTCAGTGGCCACTACGTGGTCGGCAGCCCGCTGTTCGATGGGGCCACGGTGGAGGTGGGCCAAGGCAAGACCCTGCGCATCGAAGTCAGCGGCAACAGCGACAAGAACGTCTATGTGCAGTCGCTGGCCTGGAACGGGGCGCCGACCACGCGCAGCTGGCTCAAGCATGCCGACCTGGCCGCGGGCGGCACGCTGTCCTTCGTGATGGGGCCCGAGCCGAACAAGGCCTTCGGCGCCTCGGGCAAAGACCTGCCGCCGTCGTTCGCATGATGGCTGGATGGCGTCACACCGCGCTGGCGCGACTGGCGTTGGCGTTGTTCGGACTGGCGCTGCTGCTGGCGGCATTGGCCGGACCGGCGTTCGGCGCCACGCCGGCGTGGCCGCGCTTGGGCATCGAAGGCGACCATTTCGTACGCGGCGGCCAGCCTTACCAGGTGATTTCCGGGTCGATCCACTTCCAGCGCATCGCGCGCGCGGATTGGGACGACCGCCTGCGCAAGGCGCGCGCGCTGGGGCTCAACACGGTGGAGACCTACGTGTTCTGGAATGCGGTGGAGCCGCAGCCGGGGCGGTTCGACTTCAGCGGCAACAACGATGTGGCCGCCTTCGTGCGCGCCGCCGCCGCGCAGGGACTGAATGTGATCCTGCGTCCCGGGCCGTACGCCTGCGCCGAGTGGGATGCCGGGGGTTATCCGGCGTGGCTGTTCGCCGATCCCACGCTGCAGGTGCGCTCGCGCGATCCGCGCTTCCTCGCCGCCGAGCGGCGCTACCTGCAGGCGCTGGCCGACCAGGTGCGGCCGCTGCTCAACGGTCATGGCGGGCCGATCGTCGCCGTGCAGGTGGAAAACGAATACGGCTCCTACGGCAACGACCACGCCTATATGCGCGACACCCGGAAGATGCTGGTCGAAGCCGGCTTCGACCAGGCGCTGCTGTTCACCGCCGATGGGGCGGACATGCTGGCCAACGGCACGCTGCCCGGCACGCTGGCGACGGTGAACTTCGCCCCTGGGCAGGCGCGCGGCGCGTTCGAGACGCTGGCCAAGGCGCGTCCCGGGCAGCCGCGTATGGCCGGCGAATACTGGGCCGGCTGGTTCGACCACTGGGGCGAGGCGCACGCGCACACCAATGCGCGGCAGCAGGCCGACGAACTGGCCTGGATGCTGGGGCAGGGGATTTCGGTGAATCTGTACATGTTCATCGGCGGCACCAGCTTCGGCTACATGGCCGGGGCCAACTTTCAGGGTGGCCCGGCCGACCATTACGCGCCGGACATCACCAGCTACGACTACGACGCGGTGCTGGACGAGGCGGGCCGGCCGACGCCCAAGTTCGCCTTGTTCCGCGAGGTGATCGCCACGGCCACCGGCCACACGCCGCCGCCCCTGCCGGCGCAGGCGCCGCTGCAGGCACTGCCGACGGTGCGGCTGGAAGAAGCGGCCTCGCTCTGGGACAACCTGCCCGCGCCGCACCACGCCGCCGATCCGCTGCCGATGGAACAGGTCGGCCAGGCTTACGGCGCCATCCTCTACCGCACCCGCGTCACCGGTCCGGTCCACGGCGCGCTGTACCTGGGCGAAGTACGCGATGCGGCGCGGATCTACGTCGATCGCCGCGACGTCGGTGCGGCCGAGCGCCGCCTCAAGCAGGTCGAGGTGGACGTCGACATTCCCGCTGGCGAGCACACCCTGGAGGTCCTGGTGCAGAACACCGGCCGGGTGAACTACGGCCCGCACCTGGCCGATGGCCGCGCCGGACTGGTCGGCCCGGTGTTCCTGGCCGGCGTTCCAGTGAAGGGCTGGGACACCTTCCCGCTGCCGATGGACGACCCGGACGCGGTGCGTGGCTGGACCCGGCAGCCGGTCGCCGGCCCGGCCTTCCACCGCGGCACGCTGCGCATCGCCCATCCCGGCGACACCTATCTGGACACGCGCGCCTTCGGCCAGGGCCAGCTGTGGGCCAACGGCCACAACCTGGGCCGGGTGTGGAAGATCGGCCCGCAGGCGGCGCTGTACTTTCCCGGCGCCTGGCAGCGGACGGGCGACAACACGGTGGTGGTCTTCGACCTGGACACGGCGGCCACGCCACAGCTCGCCGGCGTGGCGCATCCGGTGTGGATCGACCCACCGAAGGCGTCTACGCCCTGAGGTGGCGCCCACCGTTGAATGAGGGATTCAAGTGATTGCAGATAGATTCTTGTGGCCGCGTGCAGCGCTGTGCGCGATGGTGGGGTTGGCCGCCGCGGGCGCGGCAGCGGCCCGCGCTCCGGCGCCCGGCGCCGTCGTGGCGCGCACGCACCTGGTCTGTCCCACGCCGCAGTGCCACGCCTCCACCCTGGTGGAAACCCGCGACGGCGTGCTGCTGGCCGCGTGGTTCGGCGGTGACCACGAAGGCGCGACGGACGTGGGCATCTGGCTGGCGCGCCGTGACACGGGCGGCTGGTCCACGCCCGTGCGCGTGGCCGACGGCGTCGATGCGCACGGCAAGCCGATCGCCGCCTGGAACCCGGTGTTGTTTCAGCCCGACCACGGCCCGCTGCAGCTCTACTACAAGCTCGGCCCCAATCCGCGCCAATGGTGGGGCATGGTCATCACCTCCACCGACGATGGCGCTCATTGGTCCGCACCGCGACGCCTGCCCGAGGGCATCCTTGGCCCGATCAAGGACAAGCCGGTGCAACTGGCCGACGGCCGCATCCTCGCCCCGTCCAGTACCGAGGACGATGGCTGGCGCCTGCACATGGAATGGTCCGACGATGGCGGCGCGCACTGGCAGCGCACCGGTCCGCTCAACAATCCCGTGCGGATCGGCGCGATCCAGCCCGCGTTGCTGGTGCATGCCGACGGCCGCGTGCAGGCGCTGGCACGCACCCAGCAGAACCGCATCGCCAGCCTGTGGTCCTCCGACCATGGCGCACACTGGACCGCGCCGACCCTGCTGGACGTGGACAACCCCAACGCCGGCATCGACGCGGTGCAGCTGGCCGATGGGCGCTCGCTGCTGGTCTACAACCCCACCACCAGCGGCAAGGACTGGTGGGATGGGCGCGGCGTGCTGGCCGTGGCGCTGTCCGACGATGGCCTGCATTGGCACCGCGTGCTCACGCTGGAGAACACGCCCGGCGAGAAGTTCTCCTACCCGGCCGTCATCCAGGCCCACGATGGGAAAGTGCACATCAGCTACACCTGGAAGCGCACCGCGATCGCGCAGGTCGTGCTGGATCCGGCGCAGCTGTCGATGGACCGGGCCGACTGATCGGGCGAGCGGTGCGTGTCGGGCGACCTGTGGTCCGCTGCGAGCGCTTCAGCACCTTGGTGCGAATGCGAGGCATCCGGCCGCACAAGCGGAACGAACATCGCCTCGCGCTGGTCCTGCGGTAAGTCGAAGCCGGCGACATGCACGGTGACGCGGTACGCTTCCATTGCGCAGCTTGCTACGGCGACCAAGTCGGACAAGGCCGCGCAGGACGTGGCTCGCCTATACCAGGTCCGCCAACAGGTCGGTGCGATCGATCGACGCACCTGGCTGGTCGCCCAGCAAACCCTGCGTCCGCGGAGTGGGTACTGGCGCGGGTGTAGCTCGCCCAGTCGGTGGCCGATGTCGCGCGGGCGTCCCAGGCGACCGCGTCGGCAGCACGCTCGAACTTGCTGTTGCTGTTGCTGTTGCTGTTGTTTCTGCTGTTGCAGTTGCTTCACTTGTCTGAGCCGTAAAGCGAGCCGAGCATCGCAGGAAGGCAGGGCCGAAGAGTCGCCCTGTTTGAGCGTAGCGAGTTTGGGCGACGTGCCCTGACTTCCGAGAAGCGCAGGGAACCGCCGCGTAGCGGCGGATCGCGTCCCGGCGAGTAGCGGTTTTGGTGACTTTTGCCGCGACAAAAGTCACTCGCGCGGCAAGCGCGAAAGCCTTGCACTTGGCGCGCCGCAGGCGTGATGCCGTGGATTTTGTTTCGGCGAACTCAAGCCAAAGTCTGAAGCTGAAAACAGGATCAAGAGCTTTCACGCCCTTCGGGCGCGACCTTCTTTTGTGGCGACAAAAGAAGGCAAAACCGCTACTCGCCGGACACTCGCCGCCGCTACGCGGCGGTTCCCTGCGCTTCTCGGAAGTCAGGGCACGTCGCCCAAACTCGCTTCGCTCAGACAGGGCGACTCTTCGGCCCTGCCTTCCTGCGATGCTCGGCTCGCTTTACGGCTCAGACAGGGAAGGCAAAAAGCTGACGGCAACGGCAACAACTCGAAAGCAACGACAGCAACAACAGCAGCAACAGCTAAGTTCAAGGACAAAGGCTGGCGCGGTTCAGCCCAGCAGTGCCACGACCCCGATGTTGAGCAGATACCCGCCGCCCATCAGCAGCACCCACAGGATCAAGGCCAGCAGCAGCGGCCGTGCGCCGGCCTGTTTGATCGCGCCCCAGTGGGTGCGCAGGCCCAGTGCGGCCATCGCCATGGCCAGCAGCAGCGTATCCAGCAGCAGGATCGCATCGAGCACCGGCTTGGAGAGCAGGTGCAGCGAGTTGAAGCCGGCCACCACCACGAACAGGATCGCGAACCACGGGATCGTGAGCTTGGTTGCCTCGGCGCCGGCCGCCGTCTGCGCGCCGCGCTTGAGCCACGCGCCCAGGATCAGCAGGAACGGCGCCAGCAGCATGACCCGCAGCATCTTCTCGATCACCGCAGCGGCGCCTGCCTCGTCGCTGACCGAGCGCCCGGCCACCACTACCTGTGCGACCTCGTGGATGGTCGAGCCGGCATAGACGCCATAGGCATGCGCATCCAGCCCCAGATGCGGATACATCCACGGATAGACGAACATGCCCAGCGTGCCGAACACCACGACCGTGGCCACCGCGACGGACACCTTGTGTGCCTGCGCCTTGATCACCGGCTCGGCGGCCAGCACGGCGGCGGCACCGCAGATCGCGCTGCCAGAGCCGATCAGCATCGCCGTCTCGCGGTCCATCTTCAGCAGCCGCGTGCCGATCCAGGTGGCCGTGCAGAACACGCCGCAGACCACCACCAGGTCGATCACCAATCCGGCCAGGCCCACGCCCATCACGTCTTGGAAGGTCACCCGGAAGCCGTACAGCACGATGCCCGCGCGCAGCAGCATGCCCTTGGCGTAGTCCACGCCGGCCCCGGTCCTGGGTGCGATGGCCGGGAAGGCGGTGTTGCCCAGCACGATACCGATGACGATGGCCAGGGTCAGCGCGCTCAGGCCGGCGGTCTGGGCCCAGGGCAGCTTGGACAGGCCGATGCCGGCCAGGGCGACGGCCAGGACCAGGGTCAGGCCCGGCCAGAAGCCGGGGCTGCGCATCGGGCTGGCGAGCGGATGGGTGGCGGTGCTGGACATGGCGATCTTGGCGCTGAGGCAAGGAGGGATGCAGGCATCCTCCGCCCGGGCCTAGAATGCGTCCAATACATCATTCTCACGATTCCATGAATCCAGCTCATGGCTTGAATCTGCATCTGTTGCGCGTCTTTGCCGCGGTGGTCGAACACAACGGCTTCTCGCGCGCGGCCGAGGCGCTGTTCGTCAGCCAATCGGCGGTGTCCAAGGCCCTGCGCGAGCTGGAACACCAGCTCGACCTGCCGTTGATCGATCGCTCCGGCGGGCGCGGCGTGCGCCTGACCGAGGGCGGGCAGGCGCTGTATCGCCACGCGCGCGGCATCTTCGCGATGGAGCGGGCGGCCATGGACGAGGTGCGCGAACGGGTCGGGCTGCGCCGCGGCGGGCTGCGCATCGGGGCCAGCACGACGGTGGCCGCGTACTGGCTGGCCGAGGCCTTCGCCGCGCATGTGGTGCGCCAGCCGCAGCTGGACAGCGCCCTGGAGGTCGGCAACACCGAGGAGGTGGTCGCTGCGCTGATCGACTGTCGCATCGATGCCGGGTTTGTCGAAGGTCCGGCGCACGACGAGCGCATCGTGGCCACGCGCTGGCGCGAGGAGCCGCTGCAGGCGGTGATCGCCGCGCAGGCACCGTTGGGACAGGCGCGACGGGCCAGTGCCAAGCAGCTGGCAGCACAGTGCTGGCTGGTGCGTGAGCCCGGCTCGGGCACGCGCGAGGTCGCCGAACACCTGCTGGCTGCGCGCGGCATCACCCCGGCACGCAGCGTGGAGATCGGCGGCAACGAGGCCATCGCCCGCGCGGTGGCGGCCGGCGCCGGGGTGGCGATCCTTCCGGCCGCCGTGGTGGCCGATTTCATCGCCGATGGCCGACTGCGCGCGCTGGGGCTACCCGACGGCCCGGCCCTGCAGCGTCCGCTCTATCGCCTGGAGCTGGGCAACCGCCCGCGCTCGCCGGCGCTGGAGGCCTTCCTGCAGGCGCTGGAAACGGCCTGAGCGCGCGCGTTCGCCCTAGCCGCCGCGCCGCGCCGCGCCGATCGCCGCGACACGGGCCTTGCGCAGCGCTTCCCCGATCTGCGGACCCTGCAGGCCTTCGGCTACCAGGTCGCGCGCGTTGACCGACAGTGCGGCGGCATGGAGCCGCTGCAGCATCGCGCCCTGCGGATAGGCATCGTGCGCGCTGCCGGCACGGCCACGCTTGTCGCATTCGCACACCGTCGCCAACTGGGCGATGCGCGCAGGCCGGCGGAAGGCGTCGCAGCGGGTCAGCAGCTCGAGCACGGTGGCATCGCGCAGTTCGTCCAGGCGATGCACGTTGAGATGCTCGCGGCAGGCGATCAGCGCCAGGTCGCGGTGTTCGGCCGGCACCTTCAGCCGCGCGGCCAGTGCCTGCAGCGGTTTGATTCCGGCGCGCTCATGGCCGATGTGGCGTGGCAGCACGTCGGCCGGCGTCAGCGCCTTGCCCAGGTCATGCGTGAGCGCGGCGAAGCCGATCAGATCGTCGCCCGGGGCCAGGTGCGCGGCCATGTCGCTGACCAGTTCCTGGTGCACGCCGGTGTCGATCTCCGGATGGAACTCGGCCCGCTGCGGCACGCCGTACAGCGCCTCCACTTCGGGCAGCACGTGGCGCAGCGCGCCTGCCTCGTGCAGCGTGCGCAGGAACGCACTGGGCTGCTTGGAGGCCAGCGCGCGACGCAGCTCCTGCCACACCCGCTCGGGCACCAAGGTGTCCAGCTCGCCGCTGTCGGCCATCTGCCGCATCAGCGCCAGTGTTTCGGGGGCGACGGTGAAGCCCAACGGCGCAAAGCGCGCCATGAACCGCGCCGCGCGCAGCACACGCAGGGGATCTTCGACGAAGGCCGGGCCGACATGGCGCAGCACGCGTGCGGCGATGTCGCGCGCCCCGCCGTAGGGATCGACCAGCGTGCCATCGGCGTCGCGGGCGATCGCATTGAGCGTGAAGTCGCGGCGCTGCAGGTCCTCTTCCAGCGTCACCGAAGGGTCGGCATCGACCACGAAGCCGCGATAGCCGCGCCCGGACTTGCGCTCGGTGCGCGCCAGCGCGTGCTCTTCCTGGGTGTCCGGATGCAGGAACACCGGGAAGTCCTTGCCCACCGCGCGGAAGCCCTGCGCCTCCATCTGCGCCTGGGTGGCGCCGACCACCACCCAGTCGCGATCACCGGCGGGCAGGCCGAGCAGGGCATCGCGGACCGCGCCGCCAACCAGATACGTCTTCATGCCGTCCATAATCGCCCGCGTGGGGCGAAACGTCAGCCTTCCTCGTTCTGTGCCGAGGTCGCGCCGGGGCAGGTGAAGCCCTTGCGCCGTCCGTCCAGGCGGCCGGCCATGCGCTCGCTCAGTGACAGCGCATCGTCGTTGAGGCGCCAGTCGTAGATCACGCTGAAGGCCAGCACGCGCGCGACGTATTCGCGCGTTTCCTTGTAGCTGATGGTCTCGATCCAGATGTCCGGATCGAAGCCGGGCCGCTGCGACTGCCAGCGCGCGGTGGGCGTGGGCCCGGCGTTGTAGGCGGCGATGGTCACGTAGGGGGCGCCGTACTTGTCTAGCAGCTCGCGCAGGTAGGCCGTGCCGATGGCGATGTTGGTGTCCGCGTCGTACAGGCTGGGGGCGCCGTCGTAGGCGATGGCCTGGCGGCTGGCCACCGCCGCGCCGGTGCCCGGCAGCACCTGCATCAGCCCGCGGGCATTGGCCGGCGAGCGCGCGGCCGGGTTGAAGATGCTCTCGGCGCGGATCTCGGCGGCGATCCAGGCCGGGTCGAGCGCGTTCTTCTTCGCCTCGCGGCGGATGGTCGCGTCGTGGTGCAGGGGAAAGCGCAGGGTGTAGAGCTGCAGTTCGCCCGGCTGCTTGCCCAGCGAGAACACCGCCCGATCGAACCAGCCGTTGTCCTGTGCGACCTCCACCGCCATGCGGCGCTGGTCGTCGTTGAAGCGGGTCAGGGCGTCCTTCCATTCGGCCACCGCCCAGGCGGGCTGGTCCAGCTTCCACAGCTCCATGGCGCGGATCAGCGCCGGGTCGCGGGCCACGGCTGCCCGGGCCTGTGCGCTGTCGTGCGGGATGACCGGGCACAGCGCATAGGCCTGGCCCAGGTGATCGGCCGCCAGGAAGCCGTGGTAGGTCGCGCTGCGTGCGGCGCGCGCGTAGAACGGGCGCGCGTCGTCGGGCAGACCGGTCTTGTCCAGCATGCGCGCTTCGAAATACGACCAGCGCGGGTCCTGGCGCTGACTGGCCGGCATCGCGCGGATGGCGGCCAGCGCCGCGGGCCAGTCGCCGCGCGACAGCGCTTCGCGCACCTGCCATTCGTGCAGGCGTTCGTCGTAGGCCGATGCCGGCACTGCGGCCAGTCGTCGCGCAGAATCGGGCAGGTAGGAGGCCACCGTCCACAGCGCGATCTGGTACAGCACCTGACCGCGCTGGGTGTCGTCGAGCTTGAGCGCCTGCACGTACTGCGGCAGCAGGCGCTCGGCGGCATCGGGGTCCTTGCGGGCCAGCTGCGCCAGGCCATTGGCGGCGATCTGACGGCTGCGGTCCGAGCGATCCCAGGACAGGGCCTGCGCGCTGGGTGCATCGAGGAAGCTGGCATACGCCACCGCCTGGCTGCGCTGGCTGGCCGGCAGCCCGCTGGCGGCAAAGCGCATCACGCCGGTCTGGCCTTCGGCGGCGGCTGCGTCGATGCGCGCCCAGCGCAGGGCGTCGGTCAGCTTGCCCTGGCTGTCGAGCGCGGCGAAGACCGGGTCGCAGCCATCGGGCAGCGAGCTGCTGCCCGCGCGCCAGATGGACTGGGCCTCCTCGACCCAGCTCGCATCGGTGCGTCCCAGCACCCACTGCGCCTGCAGGCGCGCACAGCGCAGGGCCAGGTTATCGGTGGGCTGCCAGGCCGCAAGAAAGTCGCTCCAATCCTTCTGCCGCGCCAGCGCCGGCAGCCACGCGCTGCGGAAGCTGGCCGCCACCGGCTGGCCGGCGTAGCGGCGCAGGAAGTCCTGCGCCTGGGCGACCCCGACATCGTCGATGTTGCGCCGCAGCTGGGCGTATTCGATCCAGCCGCGCAGCGGGCTGTCGGCCAGGGCGGGGTTGCGCAGGGCGTCGTCGGCCTGGCCGCGCTGGGCGTTCTCCAGTGCGGTGCGGACCAGGGGGCGCTGGGCGTCCAGGTCCTGGGCATGGGCCATCGGCGCGAGGGCCAACAGGGCGGTGAAGCTGCAGAGCAAGGCGGTGCGCATCATGCCGGCGATGATAAGCAGGCGCGCATGAATCGCTTTTTTGCATGCCGGCGCGGGCCGCAGCCGACAGGCGCAGCACGTGCGGAAAGACGCAGGCACAGGCCATTGTGCCGCCATGGCGGCTCGCGCGACTTCCTCGTGCCGCTACTGCTTGAGCGCCGCGACCGGGACGTCGATGTCCAGGGCCAGCGCCAGATGGTCGGAAAAGGCCGCCGGCAGCGCGCGCGCGTTTTCGTGCACCAGGTGGTCGGTGACCAGGATGTGGTCGATGGCGCGCGCCGGCTTCCAGCTGGGAAAGGTGGGCACGCAGAAGCTCGGCGGTCGCAGGTGGGTGCGGCTGTAGAGCAGCTCCATCTCCGGCACGTCGGGCACGCAGTTGAAGTCGCCCATCAGCACCGCGTGCGGATGGCTGGCCAGCAGCTCGGCGATGAAGGCCAGCTGCATCCGTCGCGAGCCGTTGCCCAGCGACAGGTGGGCGACCGCCACGACCAGACCTTCGTCGCCATGGCCGAAGTGCGCCAGCAGCACCCCGCGCCCTGCGATGCGGCCGGGCAGGGGGTGCATGTCGACCTTGACCGGCTGCAGCTTGCTGAGCAGGCCATTGGCGCTGCCCGCCACCCGGGCCACGTTGCGATTGGGCTGGTGGCTCCAGTGCTTGAACCCCGCCTGCTCGGCCACGTAGTGGGTCTGGTTGGTGAAGCCCGAGCGCAGGCTGCCCGGGTCGGCTTCCTGCAGACCGACGATGTCATGCTCCCCGGCGAGCTGGGCGATCGCGTCCAGGCTGGTGCGCTTAGCGCCGACCGGTAACGCGTGCGACCAGCTGCGGGTGAAGTAGTCGCTGTAGCGGCGGGTGCTGGAGCCGGCCTGGATGTTGGCGCTCAACATCCTCAGCCGGCGCGGGGGGGCAGACACGTCGGACATCGGTGGGCCTTACTGCGCCTTGGCGGCCTGACGCTCGCGTGCGATCAGGTGGTCGGCGATGCGCAGCACTTCCGGATAAGGCTTCTGCTTGATCAGGTACTTGCCGCCCACGATCACCGACGGGGTTCCGCCGATCTGCGCGCGCAGGATGAACTGGTTGGCCTTGCTCATCCGCCCGGCCACCGCGAAGCTGCCCATGGCCTGCTTGAACTGCTCGGCGCTCACGCCGTACTTGGTGTACCACTGGGCGACCTTGTCCGCATCGAAGGGTTCACCCTCGCCCGGCAGGGCGTGCTCGACGTGGATGGCCTGGAACATGGCGTCATGGCTCTGCTTGGCGATCCCCAGCGATTCGGCGGCGTAGAAGACCTTGGCGTACTCGCGGAAGTCCGGACGGAACTGTGCCGGCACGTAGACCACCCTCACGTCGGCCGGCTGCTTGGACTTCCACTGGTTGAACAGCGGCTCGAACTGCGCGCAGGCCGGGCAGATGTAGTTGAACGCCTCGACCACTTCCACCTTGCCGTCGGCCGGCTCGAAGGGCTGGCCATCGGTGATGACCGTGTAGTCCTGGCCCTCGACCGGGGCCGGGCCCTGCGGCGGCACGATCGGGTTGTTGTTGGGCTGGTCCGGTGCGGCGGCCTCGGCGGTGGCCGGGGCGCTGCTGGCCGGCGGCTGCGAGGTGGCCGGTTCGGCCGCTGGGGCGCTGGTTGCGGGCGCGGCGGTTTCGGTCGTCGGCGCGGCGTTGGACTCGGACTTGGAGCAGGCGGCCAGCACGGGCAGCAGGGCCACCAGGGCCAGGGCGAAACGGGTCTTCATGTGCAACACACTCCTGGATCGTCGATACGGGCACCGGTCGGCATGATGCCAACCGGCGTGTTCATTTCAGATGTGGATGTTATTTGGCCGCGGCCAGCTCGCGCTGGATCAGGTAGTCGGCCACCTTGAGGACGTCGTCGGGGCTGGCGACCTTGATCCGGTAGCGGCCGTTGACGACCAGGGTCGGGGTCCCGGTGATGCCGCTGGCCATGCCGAATTCACGGGCATGCTGCAGCTGCTGGGTCACCCGCGGCGACTCCATCGTGGCGGCGAACTTGGCCGGGTCGACGCCGTATTGGGCGTAGAAGCGGCCGATCTCCTCATCGCCGGCGTTCTGGATCGGCAGCTCGCCGGTGTCGTGCAGCGCACGGAACATCGCCGCATGGCTCTGCTTGAGCACGCCCATCTGCTGGGCGGCGTAATAGGCCTTGGCGTAGGGAATCCAGTAACCGCCGAAGGCGGCCGGCACCGGGGTGACGCGCACGCTGGCCGGCTGCTTCTTCTCCCAGGCTTCCAGGACCGGCTCGAAATGCGCGCAATGGATGCAGACATAGCCGAATACCTCCGCCACCTCGACCTTCTGCTTGCCGGTCAGCGGCGCGAACGGCTTGCCGCCGGGGATCACGTCGTAGTCTTCGCCTTCGACGGGCTGGGTGGGCGAAGCGCAGGCCACCAGGGGCAGCAGGGCGAGCAGGGTCAACAGCAGCAGGCGGGGCTTCATACGGGAGGGGTCCTTCCGTGATCGGGGTGGGGAACGGGATTGTCCGGGAAAAACGACGACGCCGGCCATGGTGGGGCCGGCGTCGAGCGTGACGAGGGTGACAGCCGGCGTGTCGCCGGCGGCTTGGACCCTAGGATTGCTGGGTTGGTTCCGCAGCGGCCGGTGCCTCGGCGGGCGCCGGGGCGGACGCCGAGGGTGGCGCGGTCCCCGCGTCCGCCGCCGCCGCATCCAGCGCGCTGTCATGCAGGCCCTGGATATAGCTGGCCAGCGAAGCGATTTCCTGCTCGGTCAAGGGCTTGGCGACCTGGGCCATGATCTGGAAGTGGGCCGGATCCTTGTAGGCGGTGGTGCCGGCCTGGTACTCCTGCAGGCGCCGGACCACGTAGTCCTGCGGCTGGCCGCCGATGTGCGGATACGGCGGGCCGGGATTGCCGGCGCCGCTGGGGCCGTGGCAGGCCATGCAGGCCGGGATGCCGCGCTTGGCGTCCCCCCCGCGGAACAGTGCCTGGCCGACTTCGTAGAACTTCTCGCCCTTGTACGGACCGTCGGCGATGACGCTGTCGTCGGCCACGCCGGCCCCGGCCTTCTGTTGGGCGAAATAGGCGCCGACGTCACGCATCTCCTGCGGGCTGAGCGACTGGGCGAACGGCATCATCACCGCCGCCATGCCAGACGTGCGCTGACCGGTGGCGAACAGCGCCAGCTGCTGGGAGATGTAGCGCTCGCCCTGGCCGGCCAGGCGTGGGTACATCGGCGTGGGCGGATTGCCGTCGGCCCCGTGGCAGGCCGCGCAGGGCGCGGCCTTGGCCGCGCCGGCTTGCGGATCGCCCCAGTGGGTCTTGGCCAGATTGATCTCCAGCGGCTGGGCCTGGACTGGCGCGTTGTCAGGCAGCGCTGTCACGCTGGTCTGGGCGTACGCGGCACAGGCGGCCGCGGCAATGGCAAGACAGGACAGTCCCAAGACGCGAGCGTGGCGCATTAGCTGGAGCTCCGTGGTTCCCTTTGGATCGCGCGCCGGCATGCGCCGACGCGAAGCCGGCCGATTATCGTCATGGCGCGCGCAGGCGGTCAATTTCGCCGCCCGCCGCCGCGCCCGATTCGGCGTGTTGAAGCGTTTTGGCGTCCGGTTCGCGGCAAAACGTGGCGCGGTGCAGCATGGGATCGCTCACCGGCGCGCATCCCCATGCGATCCTATGGGCATGGCCGTCTCCAACTATCTCAACGCCGCGCACTATCTGCTGTCGGCCCACAACGCCCGCCAGCTTCCGCCCGATGCCGGGCTGGAAGTGGCCTTCGCCGGGCGCTCGAACGCCGGCAAGTCCAGCGCCCTCAACGCCCTGGCCGGCCACAACGCGCTGGCGCGCGTGTCCAAGACGCCGGGGCGCACCCAGCAGCTGGTGTTCTTCGAGGTCAGGCCCGAGCGCTGCCTGGTGGACCTGCCCGGCTATGGCTATGCCAAGGTGCCGATGGACCTGCAGGCGCACTGGCAGGCGTTCATCGATCAGTACTTCGCCACCCGCCAGGCCCTGCGCGGCCTGGTGGTGGTGATGGACATCCGCCATCCGCTCAAGGACTACGACCGGCAGATGCTGGGCTACGCGGTCCAGCGCGGCCTGCCGGCGCACGCATTGCTGACCAAGGCTGACAAGCTGGGGCGCGGCCAGCAGGCCCAGACCATGGCCGCGGTGAAGAAGGAGCTGTCCTCGGCGTTCGGCGACACCGTCAGCCTCCAGGTGTTCTCCTCCGAGTCCAAGCTGGGCGTGGACCAGGCGCGGACCGTGGTCCAGCAGTGGCTCGAGCTGCTGCCGGCGCCGGTGGCCCCGGAGCCTCCGGAAGCCTGAGGCGTCAGGCGAGCTGGAACAGCCCCCCGATCAGGTGCGCGGCGGCCATCGCCAGCGCGCCCCAGAAGGCCACCCGCAGCGCGCCGCGCAGGACCGGCGCGCCGCCAGCCCACGCGGCCAGGCCGCCGGAGACCAGCAGCGCGACCAGGGTCGCCACGACCACGGCCACGCGCGCGTGGTCGGCGACCACGATGGCGGCCAGCAGCGGCAGCATCGCCCCGGCGGCAAACGCCGCGGCCGATGCGGCCGCCGCCTGGACCGGACGCGCGCGCAAGGTCTCGGTGATGCCCAGTTCGTCCCGTGCATGGGCCCCCAGGGCATCGTGTTCGGTCAACTGCTGGGCGACCTGCCGGGCCAGCGCCGGCTGCAGGCCCCGCTGCTCATAGATGCGGGCCAGCTCGTCGAGTTCGCTGGCGGGGTCTTCGTCCAGCTCGCGCTTTTCCAGCACCAGGTCGGCCCGCTCGGTATCGGACTGGGTGCTGACCGACACGTACTCGCCTGCGGCCATCGACATCGCACCCGCGACCAGGCCGGCCACGCCGGTGGCCAGCAGCGTGGTCGCGCCGGCGCCCCCCGCGGCCACCCCGACCATCAGGCCGGCGACCGAGACGACGCCGTCGTTGGCGCCCAGCACCGCGGCGCGCAACCAGCCGGTGCGGTGCGCGCGATGGGTTTCATGGTGGCGGGTCTGTTTCATCGTGGAGGGGCCGGCGGCGGAGGGTCGGAGCGTAGCGGCTCTGGCGCCGGCATCGCGGAGTGCGATCCCTGGTGCGAATGCGAACCGAATGCGATCGCTGGCCTGCCGTGGCGTCGCCACCGCGGCTGCATCCGGCCATGGAATGCAGCAACCGGCTAGGGGCAACGATCTGGCGGTGCCGGGCCGGTATAGTGCGGCCCTTGCGAAGGGTGTGCATGCCGGACACGGATCGCCCGACCCCATCCACCGTCGATTGCGAGCCGCCCTTTGTCCAGCCCCAGCCACGTTGCCGATACGCCGATCACCGACCTGTCGCAGCTGGTGGAATATTCCGCCGCCGGCGCACGCCCGCGCGCGGACTGGCGCATCGGCACCGAGCACGAGAAGTTCGGCTTCCGCACCGACGACCTGCATCCGCCAGCGTTCGACGGCGAGCGCGGCATCGAGGCGCTTCTTCGCGGCCTGACCCGCTTCGGCTGGGAGCCGGTGGAAGAGAATGGCCGCACCATCGCCCTGCTGCGCGACGGTGCCTCGGTGACATTGGAGCCTGCCGGTCAGCTGGAACTGTCCGGCGCGGCGCTGGAAACCATCCACCAGACCTGCGTGGAAGTCGGGACCCACCTCAAGGAGGTGCGCACGGTCGCTGACGAGCTGCAGCTGGGTTTCCTGGGCATGGGCTTCCAGCCCAAGTGGCGCCGCGACCAGATGCCGTGGATGCCCAAGGGCCGCTACCAGATCATGAAGTCCTACATGCCCAAGGTCGGCCAGCTCGGCCTGGACATGATGACCCGCACCTGCACGGTGCAGGTCAACCTGGACTACGGCTCGGAGGCGGACATGGTGAAGAAGTTCCGCGTCTCGCTGGCGCTGCAACCGATCGCCACGGCGCTGTTCGCCGATTCGCCGTTCGTCGAAGGCCAGCCCAACGGCTACCTGAGCTACCGCTCGCACATCTGGACCGACACCGACGCCGATCGCACCGGCATGCTGGATTTCGTGTTCGAGGATGGCTTCGGCTTCGAGCGCTACGTCGACTACCTGCTCGACGTGCCGATGTACTTCTCCTACCGAGACGGCATCTACCACGATGCCTCGGGCCAGAGCTTCCGCGATTTCCTCAAGGGCAAGCTGCCGGCCCTGCCTGGGGCGCTGCCGACGCTGCGCGACTGGTCGGACCACATGACCACCGCCTTCCCGGAGGTGCGCATGAAGAAGTTTCTGGAAATGCGCGGCGCCGACGGTGGTCCCTGGAATCGCCTGTGCGCGCTGCCGGCGTTCTGGGTGGGCCTGCTCTACGACGATGCCGCGCTCGATGCGGCCTGGGACCTGGTCAAGGACTTCACCCGGGAAGAGCGCCACGCGCTGCGCGACGGCGTGCCGCGCCAGGCGCTGAAGCTGCCCTTCCGTGGCGCGACGGTGCGCGAACTGGCCATCGAGGCGCTCAAGATCGCCCAGGCCGGCCTGCGCCGGCGCGCGATCCACAACGCGCAGGGCGCCGACGAGTCGGGCTTCCTGGATGCGCTGGTGGAGATCGCCGACGCCGGCCAGACCGCGGCCGAGCGCAAGCTGGCGTTGTTCCACGGCGCGTGGGGCGGCAGCGTGGATCCGGTGTTCCGCGAGTTCGCCTACTGAGCCTTGCGCAGAGGGTCGGGCTTGCGCAGACGCTGGATCAGCGCTCGATCTTGGCCCGAGGCAGCGTCACCCAGGCGCGCAGGCCGCCGCCTTCGCGGTTGGTCAGGCCGATCTCGCCACCATGGGCCAGGACGATGGCGCGCGCAGCCGACAGGCCCAGGCCGATCCCGCCGGTTTCCTTGTTGCGTGAGTTCTCGCCGCGAAAGAACGGCATGAACAGCTTGTCGCCCAGCCTGGGATCGATGCCCGGGCCGTCGTCGTCGATCTCCAGGCGCGCATGCCCGTCGATCTGACGGACTCGCACCCGGGCACGCTTGCCGTATTTCACCGCGTTGCCGATCAGGTTGCCGACCACGCGCCGCAGCGCCAGGGGATCGCAGTCCAGGATCGCGCTGTCGCCGGGTTCCAGGGCCACGTCCTGTCCGATATCGGCGGCGTCGTCGACCACGCTCTCGACCAGATCCTGGAAATCCACGCGTTCGCGTGGACCGCTGCGCGACTGGTCGCGCAGGAACTCCAGGGCCACGGTGATCATGTGCTTCATCTCGTCGATGTCGGCCGTGGCGCGCTCGCGCAGCGGCGAATCGATGTCGTTGAGGCGGAAGGCCAGGCGTGCCAACGGCGTGCGCAGGTCGTGGGCGATCGCGCCGACCATGTGCGTGCGCTCGGCCACCATCCGGCTCAGGCGGGCCTGCATGGCATTGAACGAATCGGTGGCCAGCACGATCTCGGCCGGCCCGCGGCGCTCCAGCGGAGGCGCATCGGGGTCGCGGCCCAGTCGGTCCGCGGCGGCGGCGAATTCCCGGATGGGAGCCGACAAAGCCCGTGAGAACCACCACGCCAGCGGCAGCATGAGCAGCAGGCCCAGCGCGAACAGGATCGCCAGCTGCAGTTTGAAGACATTGGAGAGGGTCAGGCCGTTGTAGCGCACCACGCGCCAGCTACCGTCGGTCTGCTGTGCGGCCGCCACGAACCCTTCGGACAGGACGTCACGTTGGCCGAAGGCCATGCCCCGGCCGTCCTCGGTGCTGTCTGTTCCCACCGGCTGGGTCACTGGGGCATCGGTGACCGTCAGGTCCGCTGGCGGGTCGGGCTGGGCGGGCGCGGCGTCGCGCGGGGTGCTCGTGGACGGCGCGCCGTCCGGCTCGGTGCGTGGCGTCCGCCTGGCCCAGGGCGGGCCATGGCGCAGCGGTGGGGGAATCACCATCTCCGGCTGGTCCAGGGGCGCCTGGCCAAGGCCATGGAGCTTGGGCCGGTAGAAATGGACCTGCGCCACGGGCTGGCCCATCCAGTCGGCCAGCACCGCGCGCATGCGCGGGTCTTCCACCCCCATCCGGTCGGTGGGGGCCGGGGGCGTGGATTCGTCGCTGACCGAAACGTCCTTGCTCGACGCCGGCATGCGCGTGGACAGCAGGGCGACCACTTCCGGCAGTTGCACCGGCGGGTTGTAGACCGGCGTACGCATGAACAGCAGCGCCAGCCCAATGCACTGGGCCAGCAGCAAGGCTGCCGCAAGCAGCATGAAGGTCCGGGAGAAGATCGAGCGGCCGGAGCGGCCTCCGGCCGCGTGGATCACAGACGTGTGACAGCTGGCAGCAGCATGTAGCCTTCGTTGCGGACCGTCCGGATCAGCTCGGCATGGCCGCGGCCATTGATCTTGCGGCGCAGGCGGCTGACCTGGCTGTCGATGGCGCGGTCGAAGACCTCGGTGCCACGGCCACGGGCCAGGTCCAGGAGCTGATCGCGGCTGAGCACGCGCTGGGGGTGCTCGACGAAGGTCCGCAGCAGCGAGAACTCGCCGTCGGACAGGGTGATATAGGTCCCGCTGGGATCGCGCAGGTCCCGGCGCACCGCGTCCAGGCGCCAGCCGCCGAACTCGTACTGGCTGCCCCGCACCTCAGGCGCCGTGCCGAAGGCCTTCTGGCGGCGCAGCAGCGCACGGACGCGGGCCAGCAGCTCGCGCGGGTTGCATGGCTTGGACAGGTAGTCGTCGGCGCCGACTTCCAGGCCGACGATGCGGTCGGTGTCGTTGCCCAGCGCGCTGAGCATCAGCACGGCCGGCCCGTTGCCGGAGTTGAGCCGCCGCGCCACGCTCAGGCCGTCTTCGCCGGGCATCATCACATCCAGGATGATCAGGTCCGGGCGACCCTTTTCCAGGATCTCCCACATGTCCTTGGCGCTCTCCGCCTCGTCCACGAGATAGCCGTGGCCGATCAGGAAGTCGACGGTGAGCCGGCGCAGATCCGGGTCGTCGTCAACGACCAGGATGCGAAATTCAGGGTCCATGTCAGCGAGGATGGCGTTCATGACGGGATTGATAGCGCGCAAGTGTAGGCAGCGTTTGTCAAGACGGCAAAGTATCGACATGGAGGTTGCGCCGTCAGACAGGCGGGCGTGTGCCGTCTTTGGCCGGGCCGGGGTGGCAACGACCCGCCCGGTTCGGTCTCGACCCGGGCACCTGCTTGCGCGCTTTTGCGCCAGGCCGCGTCCCCGTGCGGTTGGGCTTGTGGGCGGGTATGGGCGTCGTATACTGGGGGTGAGTATCGAGGGCCGCCGCTTTGCCGCATTCCGTTGAAGAGAAACGTAAGGTCATCGCCCGGCTGCGCCGTATCCGGGGGCAGGCCGAAGCCTTGGAGCGCGCCCTGGAAGCGGGGGCTGACTGCGGCCCGGTGCTGCAGCAGATCGCGGCCATCCGCGGCGCCGTCAACGGGTTGATGTCCGAGGTGATGGAAGCCCATATCCGCGAGACCTTCGACCATCCCGCCGCCGACGAGGCCCAGCGCGAAGCGCGGGTCATCGAGATGACCGGCCTGGTGCGGTCCTACCTGAAGTAACGGCGCGCCCCACGCCCGCCCTGCGCCCCCACATCCCTTTGCCATCCTTGAGGAGGTTGCCATCATGAAGTCCCGTGCCGCCGTTGCGTTCGGCCCCGGCAAGCCGCTGGAAATCGTCGAGATCGACGTCGCCCCGCCCAAGGCCGGCGAGGTGCTGGTCAAGATCACCCATACCGGTGTGTGCCACACCGATGCCTTCACCCTGAGCGGCGATGACCCGGAAGGGCTGTTCCCCGCCGTGCTGGGACACGAGGGCGCCGGCATCGTGGTCGAGGTCGGCGAAGGCGTCACTTCCGTCAAGCCGGGTGACCATGTGATCCCGCTGTACACCGCCGAGTGCGGCCAGTGCCTGTTCTGCAAGTCGGGCAAGACCAACCTGTGCACCTCGGTGCGCGCCACCCAGGGCAAGGGCGTGATGCCCGACGGCACCACGCGCTTTTCCTACAACGGCGAGCCGATCTACCACTACATGGGTTGCTCGACTTTCAGCGAGTACACCGTGGTGGCCGAGGTCTCGCTGGCCAAGATCAACCCGGACGCCAACCCCGAACAGGTCTGCCTGCTGGGCTGCGGGGTGACCACCGGCATCGGCGCGGTGCACAACACCGCCAAGGTGCAGGAAGGCGACTCGGTGGCCGTGTTCGGCCTGGGCGGCATCGGCCTAGCGGTCATCCAGGGCGCGCGCCAGGCCAAGGCCGGGCGGATCTTCGCCATCGACACCAACCCGTCCAAGTTCGAGCTGGCCAAGCAGTTCGGCGCCACCGACTGCGTCAACCCGAAGGACTACGACAAGCCGATCCAGCAGGTCATCGTGGAGATGACGACCTGGGGCGTGGACCACACCTTCGAATGCATCGGCAACGTCAACGTCATGCGCGCGGCGCTGGAATGCGCGCACCGCGGCTGGGGCCAGAGCGTGATCATCGGCGTGGCCGGCGCGGGGCAGGAGATCTCCACCCGTCCGTTCCAGCTGGTGACCGGGCGCAAGTGGATGGGCACGGCCTTCGGTGGGGTGAAGGGCCGCACCCAGCTACCGGGCATGGTCGAGGATGCGATGAAGGGCGAGATCGAGCTGGCCCCGTTCGTGACCCACACCCTGCCGCTGGATGACATCAACCAGGCCTTCGACCTGATGCACGAAGGCAAATCGATCCGTACGGTGATTTCCTACTGATCCATCGCCGTGCGCTTGGGCGTGCGGAAGCCTTCCGCACGTTTTTCTGTCTGTACCACGGGAGGAAGCAGATGAGCGCTCCATCGATACATCCGAGTGTGGATCAAGGCGTCAAGAAAGGAACCGCAGGCTTCAGTGGCGGCACCCTGCAATGCAGGTGCGGCAGCGACAAGGTCGAAGTGAGGGTCGACTCCAATGTCGCGCACAACCATGCCTGCGGCTGCACCAAGTGCTGGAAGCCCGAGGGAGCGGCGTTCTCGGTCGTCGGCGTGGTGCCGCGCGACAAGCTCGCCGTCACCGCCAACGAAGGCAAGCTGTCCATCGTCGATGAAAAGGCGGCGATCCAGCGGCATGCCTGCAAGGCCTGCGGTACGCATCTGTATGGCCGCATCGAGAACAAGGACCACCCGTTCTATGGGCTGGACTTCATCCACGTGGAGCTCTCGCCCGAGTCGGGCTGGGAGGAGCCGCGCTTTGCCGCGTTCGTCTCGTCCATCATTGAGGGCGGCGGTGCGCGGCCCGAGCAGATGGACGATGTGCGCGCCCGCCTCAGCGAGCTGGGGCTGCCACCCTACGACTGCCTCAACCCGCCGTTGATGGACGCCATCGCCACCCACGTGGCCAAGCGCAGCGGCGTGCTGCAGTAGCGCAATCCAAGCGTGGCGGGCCGCTCGTCGGCCCGCCGCGCCTTTTCAAGGAATTCCCATGGAACGCATCGAACACCGCGCCGTCAACGGCGGTTGGCAGGACGTGTATCGGCATCGCTCGGCGGTGCTGGACTGCGAGATGAACTTCGCCGTCTACCTGCCGCCGCAGGCCACCACCGGCAAGCTGCCGGTCCTGTACTGGCTCAGCGGGCTGACCTGCACCGAACAGAACTTCATCACCAAGGCCGGCGCGCAGCGCTACGCCGCCGAGCATGGCGTGATCATCGTCGCCCCCGACACCAGCCCGCGCGGCGACGATGTCGCCGATGCGGACGGCTACGACCTGGGCAAGGGGGCCGGCTTCTACGTCAACGCCACCCAGCAGCCGTGGGCAGCGCATTACCGCATGTACGACTACATCGTCGAGGAATTGCCGGCGCTGGTCGAAGCGCATTTCCCGGCCACCGACGCGCGCTCGATCTCCGGTCACTCGATGGGCGGCCACGGCGCGTTGGTGATCGCGCTGAAGAACCCGCAGCGCTACCGCAGCGTCTCGGCGTTCTCGCCGATCGTGGCGCCCACGCAGGTGCCGTGGGGCGAGAAGGCCTTCACCGCCTACCTGGGCGAGGACCGCGCCGCCTGGAAGGCCTACGACGCCACCGAACTGGTCAGGACCTCCACGCCGCACCTGCCGCTGCTGATCGACCAGGGCGACGCCGATGAGTTCCTGGAAGGCCAGCTCAAGCCGCAGCTGTTCGTGCAGGCCGCCGAGCAGGCCGGCTACCCGGTCACGGTGCGCATGCAGCCCGGCTACGACCACAGCTACTACTTCATGGCCAGCTTCATCGGCGAGCACATCGCCCACCACGCTGCCGCCCTGCGCGGCTGAGGTGGCCAGCGACGCCGGAGCGCCATGGGCGCGGGCGTGGAGGTGACACTCAGGCGAGCAGCCAGTCGGTATAGGCAAAACGTCCGTCGCGCAGCACCGTCTGGCCGCGGCGCAGGGCGATCGGTGCGTTGAACATCGGCCCGTCCCACACGCAGGTATGGAACTCCCCGCGCTCGCCGCAGGGGTCGACCGAGGCGGGCAGGGCCTCCAGCAGCGCGTGATCGAAATCGTGTCCGGCAACGCCCGCGTCCAGTTGGGTCGTGTCCACGCAGCACAGGCCGGCGCGCAGGCCGCCGGCCAGCATCGTGCGCGCCAGGCCGGCGGTCTCCAAGCCGAACAGCGGCGTCACCACCTCCCAGCCCAGCGCGCCGAGGCGCTGCACGCGGTAGTCTCGAATGTCCTGCAGAAACAGATCGCCGAACGCGGCGGTGCGCAGCGCCGGCCACCGCGCTTGGGCGCGCTGCAATGCGTTGGCCATCGCGGCGTCGTAACCGGCGTTGTCGCCGCCGGCGGCGATGTCCTGTTCGATCAGCGGCAGACCGGCGGCAATGGCCTGCGCGCGGATGACTTGCCGGCGCACGCCCTGCATCGAGGCGCGGTCGTATTCGGCGGTGATCGTGGTCAGCAGCGCGACGACCTCCACGTCATCGCGCTGGCGCAGCGCATGCAGCGTCCACGCCGAATCCTTGCCGCCACTCCAGGCCAGGATGAGTTGGGTCTTGTCAGTCATGAATTCGCACGTCTTGCGTTCAAAGTTGGGTGCTGGCCAGGGTGCCCAGGTGGCGCAGCGCGGCTTCCAGGCGCGCATCCCAGGGCAGGCCGCAGCTCAGGCGCACGCAGTCGCCGTAGTCGCCGCGGCTGGAGAACAGGGTGCCGGGCGAGATACCGATGTTGTCGGCCAGCGCCGCTTCGAACAGCGCCTGCCCGTCGCCGCCCGGCGGCAGCTGCAGCCACAGCGACAGGCCACCGCTGGGCGCACTGCAACGGGTTCCCTCAGGCCAGTGGCGGACGATGGCGTCGCGCATGCGCTGGCCGTTGTCGGCCACCGTGCGCCGCAGCTTTCGCAGATGCCGCTCCAGGCCGTGGCGGGCGAGGTAATCGGCCACGGCCAGCTGCGGCAGGCTGGCGCTGCTGCAGCTGGAAAAGTATTTGGCGCGCGTCAGCGCATCGGTCCAGCCCGCGCCGGCGAGCCAGCCTACGCGCAACCCTGGCGCCAGCGTCTTGGAGAACGAGCCGCAGGTGATCACCTTGCCGGTGGTGTCCCAATGGCGCAGCGGCAACGGGCGCTGCCCGGACCACGCCAGCTCGCCATAGATGTCGTCCTCGATCACCACCGTGCCATGGCGCGCGCAGCTGGCCACCAGTGCCGCCTTGTCCACATCGGAGGTCAGGCCGCCGGTGGGATTGCTGAAATTCGGCACCAGCACCGCCGCGCGCACTGGCGTGTGCTGCAGCAGGCGGTCCAGTCGCGCCACGTCGATGCCATTGCCCAGGCGGCTGGGGACTTCCAGCACCTTCAGGCGCAGCGCGGCGATTGCCTGCAGGATGCCGTAGTAGGTCGGGGTCTCGACAAGCACCACGTCGCCCGGCGCGGTGACCGTACGCAGCGCCAGGCTGATCGCCTCCATCGCCCCGGCGGTGACCACGACTTCCTCGGCCGTCATCGGCGTGCCGATCTGTTCGTAGCGCAGGGCGATCCGGCGGCGCAGCGCCGCGTCGCCCTGCGGTGGCGCGTAGTCGAAGCTCGCGGTCGGACGCCGTCGCAGCACGCGGGCCAGCGCCGCGCTCAACGCGGCGTGGGGCAACAACGATGCATCGGCGACCGCCGCGTGCAGGGGCAGCAGGCCGGGACGTTCGGGCAGCTCCAGCAGATCCTGCAGCGCAGGGTTGTCAACCATGCCTGGCGCGCGTCGGCGTGGCGCCGATGCGATCGGGGCGGCAGAGGGCGCGGCATGGACGAAGTAGCCCGAGCGCGGTCGTGCCTGCACCAGACCTTCGCGCTCCAGCTGCAGGCAGGCCTGTACCGCCGTGGCCGGGCTGATCTGGTGTGCCCGGGCGAGCTGGCGCACCGACGGCAAGCGCTCGCCGGCGCGCAGCGTGCCCTGGGCGATCTGCCGGCGCAGGCCGGTGGCGATGGTCTCGTAAAGCAGCATGTCGTTCCCGCATCTGTACCGGTGCACTTTCAGGATAACTGAATCTGTATTGCATGCGCGGCCCGACCTAGCCTGTGGTTCCCTTCGCAGGAACCAGCGCCATGTCCTCTCCCGCCCCCGATCCCGCTGCGTCGCGCGCTGCGCTATGGCAATTGCTGTTGGGCGAGGTGCTGATCGGCTCGGTGGGCGTATTCGTCCACGAGAGCGGCCAGGATCCGGTGACTGCCGTGTTCTATCGCTGCCTGTTCGGCGCGCTGTTCCTCATCGCCTGGGGCGTGGCGCGCGGCCACCTGCGCGGGCTGTGGCAAGATCGCGCGCTGCTGCGTGGCGCGGTCATCTCCGGCGTGCTGCTGGTGCTCAACTGGGTGGCACTGTTCGCCGGGATGGCACGCTCGTCGATCGGCGTGGCGACGATGGTCTATCACTTCTTCCCGTTCGTGATGCTGATCCTGGCCGCGCTGTTGCTGGGCGAACGCACGCGGCCGGCGGACTGGGGCTGGACCGCGCTGGCCTTCGTTGGCGTGATCGGTTCGGCCGATCCATTGCGCCTGCTGCGCCAGGCCGATGTCGGCTATCTGTCCGGTATCGGCCTGACCTTGCTGGCGGCACTGCTGTGCGGCGCGTCGCTGCTGATGTCGCGCAGCGTCGGCCGGCAGCGGCCGTTCGCCGTGGTCACGGTGCAATGCTGTGTTGGCACCTTGATGCTCGGCGCATTCGCCTCGCCCGCCGCGCTGCATCCGGGCCCGCACTGGTTCTGGCTGGTCGGCCTGGGCGTGATCCACAGCGGCATCGTTTACGTGCTGTTCTATTCATCCTACCGGCACCTGCCGGTGGCGACGATCGCGGTGGTGGCCTTCGTCTATCCGCTGGTGACGCTGGTGCTGGACTACGCGCTCTACGGCCATCGCCTGGACGCGGTGCAGCTGGCGGGCCTGATCCTGATCGTGGTCGGCACGCTGGGCGTCAATCTGAAATGGCGCCTTTGGCCGCGACGTGCCGCGCCGCTGGACGCGACCTTCTGACGGCAAAAGGCCGCGCCAGGCGCGGCCTTCCCCTACATCGTGGAGCCGCTGCTCAGCGCACGTCGCGCAGCTGCCAGCCGCTGCCGGCCAACAGGCGCAGGCGATGCTTGAGGACCTCGCCAGGGATGCTGGTCTCGGCGACCAGGTCGATATGCAGGTCGTCGACCTGCCCGGTCACGCGTGCGGCCGGATCGACCGCGCCCAGCGCCGGATCGACCTCGTCGGGCTCGTCCTGCGCCGCACGCCAGCGCGAGAACAGGCCATCGGTGCGCAAGGCATCCTGCAGCTGCTGGGCCAGGCCCTCGGCACTGGACTCGCTGAAGCTGAAGGCCGGCTCCGGGCCACGCGCCTGGGCGGGATCGGGCAGGGCAATGTAGAAACGGGGCATGGGTGTCCTCCAACCGGTCTTGAAGGGGCCAAACTAGCCGCAGCCCCGTCAGCGCGCCGTGTTCATGTCGAGAACGTATGCGGTTGCGCGGCGAAACCCACGCCCAGCGCGCCCTTGCCCACGTTGACCATGCCGGTCAGGCTCATCACCGATTCGGTCACCTGCACGCCATGCTCGCTGCAGACCTGGCGCAGCTGCGTGTAGCCGGGCAGGGCCCGCAGCTCGGACAGCTCGCCGCCATAGCCGATGTTGACCACCGGCGTGAGCAGGCCGGCACGCACCTGCTTGCCGGTGAACTCGAACAGCTTCTGCGCAGAGGGCTCGAAGCCCTTGAGCTTGGCCACCGGCTCGGTGACGCCACGGTATGCCCGCAGCACCGGCTTGATGTCCAACGCGCTGCCCAGCGCCGCGCCGATCAGGCCCACGCTGCGGTCGCCCTTGCTGCGGGCGCGGGCGCGGAGGTAGTACAGGTCGCGCGGAATCATGTAGCCGTAGGTGTTCTCGGCCAGCGATTCCAGGCGGGTGCGGATGGTGGCCACGCTCTCGTTGGCCTCGCGCAGGCGCACCGCTTCGATTGCGGTGATGCCCTGGCCGGCGAACAGGTTGAGCGTGTCGATCACCCGCAGCGCGAACGGCGAGCTGTGCCCGGCCGCCTGCCGGATCGGCTTGTAGTCGTTGAGGATCGCGAAGCTGGCCTGCATCGCGTTGTCGTGGATCTGGCTGCGCAGCTTGGAGATGGTCAGGCAGAACACATGGTCGTAGTCCATCACCAGCCGCTGCAGGAACAGGTCTCGGATCTGGTTGACCGAAAACGGCGTGGTCTCGGCTTCATGGCCGCGCTCGGCCACGTGGGCACGCAGGAATTCGAGCGTGGCCTCCTCGTCGCGATGGTCGGCCAGCACCGCCTCGCCGATGCGCACGGTGATGGGCAAGACCACGATGTTGTGTTGCTCGATGAAGTCGGCCGGCAGGTCGCAGGCCGAGTCCACCACGATTCCAATCCGCATGCGTTCGTTCCCCCTCTTGCATGGCGTCTCGCCTGGATGCGCGGCGCTGTGTACCACGGCCGCCGCGCCGCGTCGAACCGCAGCGCAGCGTGACCCTGCCAGGACGGTATTGTGGCCCAGACCTCGCCCCGAGGGCATGCGGATACGTACGGTCGCATGACCATCGCGTCATTGATCCGGTGCGGGTGGTGGCCGCTGCGCAGGGCGCCCGGACATTCGACGGGAGGTTCATGCCCCACCCTTATGCTCGGACGCCCCTTGCGACGGAGTCGACCATGCCGCCACGCCCATCCCTGCACGCCTTGCTGCGCGACGCCATCGGAGCCGTCCGATGAGCACGGCCCCGGCGCTGGCGCAGGAGGTTGTCGAGTTCTGGCGCCAGGCCGGCCCTGAGCGCTGGTTCGCCAGCAACGCCTCGTTCGACCTCAACTTCAAGACCCGTTTCCTGGAGACCCACCATGCCGCCGCGCGCGGCGAACATGCCCACTGGCTGGACAGCGCGGATGGCGCCTTGGCGCTGGTGCTCTTGCTGGACCAGTTTCCGCGCAACGCGTTTCGCGGCAGTGGTCATGCCTTCGCGACCGACGGGTTGGCGCTGGTCTACGCACGAGCCGCCCTGGAGGCCGGCCATGACCAGGCGGTCGACCCCTCCCTGCGTGCCTTTTTCTACATGCCCTTCGAGCATGCCGAGGCGCCGGCCGAGCAGGCGCGTGCGGTGGCGTTGTTCGAGGCGCTGGGAGACGCCAAGTCGCTCCAGTATGCGCACGCGCATCAGAAGGTGATCGCGCGTTTTGGCCGATTTCCGCATCGAAATGCCGCCCTGGGCAGGACCACGACCGCCGAGGAACAGGCCTGGCTCGATGCCGGGGGTGGCTTCTAGTTGTTCGGTGGCGCGGCTGGGTGGGAGCCGCCACGGCGGCGACGGGGCTTTCCCGATGGGTCGTTCAAACCCGAGCCGTCTAAGCCAAAAATCCCTGGTCTGAGGCAGTGCAGGGAAGCCTCATCGCCGCCATGGCGGCTCCCACGGGAAAAGATGGCGCCTGGCCGCTCTTCCAAATCGATATTCCCAAACGACAACACGCTCCTTGCGGGGCGTGTTGCGTAGGCCATGCGCGCGTACGGCTCAGTAGCGCGGGACGTTGGGGTCCACGTCGCTGGCCCAGGCCTCGATGCCGCCCACGATGTTGTGGACATCGGTGAAACCGAGGACGCGGAACTGTTCGGCGGCCTGGTGGCTGCGCCCGCCGGCATGGCACAGGAAGGCGATGCGCGTGTCCTTGGGCAGGGCTTCCAGTTCGGCGCGGCCGCTGCCGTCGAAGGTCTTGAACGGCACGTTGACCGAGGCGATCGCGCGTTCCTCGGCCGGGCGCACGTCCACCAGCAGCAGTTCGCCGGCGGCGACTTGGGCGGCGGCGTCGGTGGCCGCCAGCTGGCTCACCGGGCGCGGTGCATTGGGGTTGTCGATGGCCAGGCCCTTGCCGCGGATGTCGTCGACCCAGTCGATGGTGACGCCTTCGGCGCGGCGTGCGCTGGCCAGGTCGAACTGGATGCGCACGCCATTGGACTCGGCGGCGATCGCGCCGGCATCGAACGGGCCCAGCTGGAAGTTCGGCTGGAACTGCGCATCGATGGCCAGGATCAGCGCGGCGCCCGGGCCGGCGTCTTCCAGGGCATTGGCCAGCATTTCGGCGGCCGAGCTCGTCACGGTGATCGAAGGCGGGGTGCGATCGGGCGCCTGGACGCCCAGCAGGGCGGCCAGCTCGCCGGAGTTGGTCATCTGCTCAATGATGTCGCTGCCCCCGACCAACTCCCCGTCGATGTACAGCTGCGGGATGGTCGGCCAGTCGCCGTAGGCCTTGATGCCCTCGCGGATGTCCTGGTCGGCCAGCACGTTGACGTGGGCATAGTCCACGCCCAGCGTGGACAGGGCGCCGACGGCCTTGGCCGAGAAGCCGCACTGCGGCATGGTCGGCTGCCCCTTCATGAACAGGACCACGCGGTTGGACTGCAGCAGGGAATCGATGCGCGAACGCAGGGCGGGATCGAGGGACATGGCAACACCGGCAGTTGAGCGGACAGGGAATTTTACGCGCGTGGCATGATCGGCGGGATGGAAGCCCGCGCAACGCAGCATCGTGTGCCCCGCACGCCCCGACTGAGGTTGGGGCTGCTGGCGCTATCGCAAGTGGTCGCGGTGGCGCTTTGGTGGTGGCTGGGCTGGCAGGCTGGCCTGGCCCTGTTGCTGCTCAGCCATGCGGCGGTGCTGTGGTCTACCTTCCACCCGCGCTCGCAGTTGTTCTGCCCGGCCCTGGTGCGCCTGCCGGGCGACCAGCCCCGGGTGTGGCTGACCATCGACGATGGTCCCTCCGAGGACACCCTGCCGATCCTGGACCTGCTGGACGCCCACGACGCCAAGGCGACCTTCTTCGTGGTCGGCGCGCGGGCGCGGGCGCGGCCGGACCTGGTGCGCGAGATCGTGCGTCGCGGCCATGGCCTGGGCAACCACAGCGACAGTCACCCGCAGGCGGCGTTCTGGCGCCTGGGCCCGGGACGACTGGAGGCCGAGATCGCCGCCAACCAGCGCAGCCTGGCCGAGATCGCCGGCAGCGCGCCGCGCTGGTTCCGCTCGGTCGTGGGCCACACCAATCCCTTTATCGGCCCGGTGCTTGCGCGTCACGGCCTGACCCGCGTGGCCTGGAGCGCGCGCGGCTTCGACGGCGTGCGCTGCACGCCGGACCAGGTGCTCGCCCGGATCGCACCGGATCTGAAGCCCGGCGCCGTCGTCCTGCTGCACGAAGGTGCGGCGCATGGCCATAACGTGGAGATCCTGCGGCGGGCGCTGGCGGCGCTGAAGGCACGCGGCCTGCATGCAGTGCTGCCGTAATGCGGTGGACTCGTCTGTAGAGCCGAGCTTGCTCGGCGGGGACATGGCCGATAGATAGCCCAGCCGATGTAGCGCCGAGCTTGCTCGGCTAGGGCATGGCCGATAAAGCCCAGCCGAGCAAGCTCGGCGCGACGGGAATCGGCGGGTGGGCGCCTGCATGATCCGGTGGAGATCGGTTCACCGCGCTGTGCCGCGTAGCGCTGGTCAGGCGTGGACGCGCTCGGCCACGATCAACCAGTTGTTGAACGGCGTGTTGCCGTACAGCGGTGAGAAGCGCGCGTGCAGGCCAGCGTTGGCGAGGTGGTGTTCCAGGCTGTCGCGGGTCGGGTAGCTCTTGGGGACTTCCTGCATCCAGCCGGCGAAGTGCGCCATCAGGTCGGTGATCTTGGAGGTGCGGCCGCGGCGGGTGTCATCGCCCAGGGCGGTGCGGATCACCAGGCGGGCGCCGCCTTCCAGCATGCCGGCCATGTGCGCCAGCATGCCGGCCTGCACGTGGTCGGGCAGGTACTGGAGCATGTCCAGGATGGCGATGTTGCCGCGATGCGCGGGCCAGCGCGCGGCCAGGTCCACCACCTCGAAGCGGGTGTCGCGCAGCCCGCTGCGCTGGGCGATGCGCTTTGCGCGCGCGATCTTGTTCGCGTCGATGTCCACGCCGTAATAGCCGCGCGCCTGGCCGTCGGCCTGCAGGGCATGGGCCAGCAGGCCCAGACCGCAGCCCAGGTCCAGGACCGGGCCCGGATGGTCGCGCAGCGCCGCCAGTACGCCCGGGTAGAGCGGGTCAGTGCGTAGCTTGGCGCGGGTGTAGTAGTAGTCGTAGCGGTTGCCCCACGGGCGCCGGGGCAGGAAGGCACGGGCGATGGCCAGGGCCTGTGAGGCGGGCATGGGACGGATGGACTCGCTCAACGTCGTTCCTTCGGCGCGTGGCGGGGTGAGAGGTGTTCAGGCTAACGCATTCAGCGCGGCAGGGAGGGCGTGGCCGGTCCACAGCGCGTACATCGCGCCGGAGGGATGCAGCCCGTCGTCGGCCAACATCGCTGGTGCCATGCCGTGGTCCCGACTGTCCGGGGTGACGTCCACGAAGCGCACGCCGTGCCGTGCGCAGACCTGCGCCGCGGCGGCATTGAAGGCATCGATCTGCGCCGAAGTGGTGGCGTTCTGGCGGCCATTGGCGGCGGCGAACGGGGTCATGCCCCAATCCGGGATCGACAACACCAGCACCCGCCCGGCGCGCTGGCCGGCAAAGCCGATCGCCCGTCGCAGCAGTGCGTCGAACTGGGTGGCGTATTCGTCCACCGACCGGCCGCGGTACTGGTTGTTCACCCCGATCGCCAGCGTGACCAGAGCGTAATCGCCCGCCGGCGTGGCCGCGTCGATGGCTGCTTCCAGTTCGTCGGTGGTCCAGCCGGTGGTGGCGATGGTGTCCGGATCGGCCAGCGGGACGCCGGCCTGGCGCAGCGCCGCGGCCAACTGCACCGGCCAGCGCGCGGCATGCGGCACGCCTTCGCCGATGGTGTAGGAGTCGCCCAGCGCCAGATAGCGCAGGCTTTCACCCGCCATGGTCAGGCCGCGGCGTTGCGCGAGGCCGGCTTGATCGGCACGACCTTGGTGTTGGCCTCGGCGCGCCGCGCCAGCGCGCGGTCGATGCGGGCGAACACATCGCGCATGGAGAGCGCGTCAGGCAGCAGGGTCACGCGGAAGTGGTTGCGGTAGGGCACGTTGAAACTGGAACCCGGCACCACCAGCACGCCTTCCTCTTCCATCAGATCCAGGGCGAAGCGGTAGTCGTCGAAGCCCTTGGCCGCGTCGCCGACCACGGCCGGAAAGGCATACAGTGCGCCGGCGGGCGCACACAGCCGCAGGTGCTCGGATGTGGCGCAGGCCTCGATCACCGCGCGGCGGGTTTCGTACAGGCGCCCGCCCGGGGCGACCAGGGCGCTGATGGTGTCCGGCCCGTTGATGGCGGCCTCCACCGCGTACTGTCCCGGCACGTTGGCGCACAGGCGCAGCGCGCCCAGCAGGTCCATGGCGTGCTGCAGCGGGGTGATCAACTCGGCGCTGCCGGACAGCAGGGCCCAGCCCACGCGCCAGCCGCAGGCGCGGTGCACCTTGGACAGGCCGGAGAAGGTGATGCACGGCACGTCGCCGGCCAGCGGTGCCAGCGGCTCGAAGCTCGCCCCGTCGTAGAGGATCTGGTCGTAGATCTCATCGACCAGCAGCAGCAGGCGGTGCTTGGCGGCGATGGCCACGATGCGCTTGAGCAGCTCACGCGGATACGTCGCGCCGGTCGGGTTGTTGGGATTGATCAGCACGATGGCGCGGGTGCGGCTGGACACCAGCGTCTCGATCTCCGACGGATCGGGCAGGAAGCCGTTGGCCGCGTCGCACCGGTAATACACAGGGCGGCCGTCGTTGAGGATGGTCGCGGCCGACCACAGCGGATAGTCGGGCGAGGGCACCAGGATTTCGTCGCCCGGGTTGAGCAGGGCGCGCAGGGACAGGTCGATCAGCTCGGACACGCCATTGCCGATGAAGACCCGGTCCGGGTGGGCATCGGGGGCATTGCGCCGCGCGTAGTAGGCGGCGACGGCCTCGCGCGCGGCCGGCAGGCCCTGCTGGTGGGTGTAGGGGTCGGTGCGCCCCATGTCGTCGGCGATCGCGTGCTGCAGGTGCTCGGGCGCGCGGAAGCCGAAGGCGCCCGGATTGCCGATGTTGAGCTTGATCAGCTTGCGGCCCTGGGCCTCCAGCTCACGCGCTCGCCGGGCCAGTTCTCCGCGGATCTCGTAGCGGACTTCGGACAGGCGTTCACGGACGGCGAGCGGCTTGACGGGAGCGGAGGACATGGCGGACGGGATCAAGGGTGAAAAACGCCCCAAGCATACGCCTGATACGCCGTCCCTGCGGGCGTTTCAAAGGAAACCATTGCCTGCGTTTACGGCTGCGGTTGGTGCGCCGCGGGCCGGCTCCGGCGCGCCGTCGATGCAGCGACCTGCGGCGGGCGCTTGGTCACCCCGTAGAATCTTGCGATGACCGATGTTGCTTCCGAAGATGCCGACCTGCGCCGGATCGGCTGGCCCCTGGCTGCCGACCGTCCTGCCGACCCGGCATGGCAGGCGCTGTTCGCCGCCCATCTGCAGGCACGCCCGGCGCGGGTGGTGGAGCAGCACCGTTCCGGCTATGTCGTCGCCCATGGGCCGGCGCCCGGGCAGACCCTCAGGCCCGAATCCCTGCCGGACTGGCAGCGACCGCGCTTTCCCGCCCACGCGCGCCCGGCGGTGGGCGATTGGGTGCTGGTGGAGGAGGCCAAGCGCATCGTCGCGCTGCTGCCGCGTCGGACCGCGATCAAGCGCGCCGCGGCCGGCGAGCATTACCACCAGCAGGTGATCGCCGCCAACGTCGATGTGGTGTTCATCGTCTGCGGGCTGGATGCGGACTTCAATCCGCGTCGGATCGAGCGCTACCTGATGCTGGTCGGTGGTGCGGGCGGACAGCAGACCGGTGCCCCGCAACCGGTGGTGGTGCTGACCAAGGCCGATCGCACCGACTACGCCGATGACGCGCTCGAGGTGCTCGCTGACCTGGCCGCGCAGGACGTGCCGCTGCGCACGGTCAACGCCAAGGACCCGGCCAGCGTCGCCCAGTTGCATGGCTGGCTGGGGCCAGGGCGCACGGCGGTGCTGGTGGGCTCTTCGGGCGCCGGCAAGTCGACCCTGACCAACACCTTGCTGGGCATCGAGAGGATGAAGACCGGCGCGGTGCGCGAGACCGATTCGCGCGGCCGCCACACCACCACCCATCGCGCCCTGATTCCGCTGCCCTCCGGCGCCTGCCTGATCGACACGCCTGGCATGCGCGAGCTCAAGCCCACCGGCGAGGAAGACCTGGCCGAAGGCGGCTTCGCCGACATCGAGGCGCTGGCTGCGCAGTGCCGCTTCCGCGATTGCGCCCACCAGGGCGAGCCGGGCTGCGCGGTGCAGGCCGCCATCGAGGCTGACGTGCTCGACCCAGGCCGCCTGGCCAACTACCTCAAGCTGCAGGAAGAGGTCGCCACGGCCGCCGCCAAGCTGGCCAAGCGTGAGGCCGAGCAGCAGGGCAAGCACGGCCGACGCCCTGCGGGAAAGCCATCCAGGCGCTAGACCGGATCGCGATCGGTCTGCTGTCCCTTTTCCAGCATCTGGCGCAGTCGGCTGCGTCGTTGCTCGAGTTCGGCGATCTGCCGCTCGATCGAAGCCAGCCGTCGGCGCTGCACTTCGGTCGTTTCCGAACAGGCCGCCGCGCCTTCGATCATCCGCATGCAATCGGGAAACTCGCGGATCTCGGCCAGGCTGAAGCCCGCGCCGATCAGGCGCTGGATCTGGCGGACCTGGGTCACGGCCAGGGCGGGGAACACGCGATAGCCGTTCTCGGCGCGGACCGACGACAGCAGCCGATGGTCGTCATAGTGGCGGATCGAGCGCAGGCTGGCCCCGGTCTCGCGGGCCAGTTCGCCGATGGACATGGCAGCTTGGGGACGGGCCTTGGGCATGGGCGAACGCTAGCACAGGCCGCGCTTGACTCTCACATTGGTGTGAGGCTTGAGGCTGCGCGCATCCAAGGCATCGATGAGGATTCGCCATGTTTCCGTCCAGGCTTCACCGCGCGCTCGGCGCGCTGATCGTCGGGCTCGCGCTGCTGATCGGCGCACCGGCCGCGCTCGCCGCGACCAGGCAATACACCGTCTCCGCGCCGGATGGCGTGGCGCTGGCCGTGCAGGAGTCCGGTGATCCCGACGGTACTCCAGTCATCTTTATCCACGGCCTGCTGGGCAGCCGGCTGAACTGGGACAAGCAACTGCACGACCCCCAGCTGCAGCGCCATCGACTGATCACCTACGACCTGCGGGGCCACGGCCTGTCCGGCAAGCCCATCGACGCCGCCGTCTATACCGACGGGCGCAGGTGGGCTGACGACCTGGCGGCGGTCATCGCGTCCACACAGGCACGCAGGCCGATCCTCGTCGGCTGGTCGCTGGGCGGCGCCGTGCTCTCGAACTACCTCGCCGCCTACGGCGACCGCGCCATCGGCGGTGCGGTCTATGTCGATGGCGTGATCGAGCTCAAGCCCGAGCAGCTGGTGCCGCATCCGGACGTCTATCGCGACATGGTCGCCCCGGACCTGAAGACCCATCTGCAGGGCGAACGCGCCTTCCTGCGGCTGTGCTTCCACCGTCAGCCCGATCCGGACACCTTCTCGCTGCTGCTCGCCAATGCGGCGCTGGCGTCGTGGGAGATGCAGAAAGCCGTCCCGTCGATGACCGTCGACGCTGCCGGCGGGTTGAGCCGGGCCACGGTCCCGGTGCTGCTGCTTTACGGCGCGCGCGACGCGCTGGTGGAGGCCGCGCCGAGCATCGCGCGCGCCAAGGCCCTCAATCCGCGGATCCGCAGCGTGCTCTACGCCGAATCCGGCCATGCGCCGTTCCTGGAAGAACCGGACCGCTTCAATCGCGACCTGCTCGCGTTCATTCGCTCGATCGCATCCGCCTCGGGCGGTCGAGACTGAGGAGGCGTTGAGCTCGGGCGGCCACTCGCCCACGGCGTGCGATGCGACCGAAATCCGACAGCGCGGCTGCGACCGTGCAGGGACTGGCTCGAGCCTGGAGGTTGCTGGACATGTCCGAACACCACGCGCGGCCGGCGGTCGCCAGCAAGGTCGCGGCGGTCACCCTGGGCTTCTGGATCCTCAAGATCCTCGCCACCACGCTGGGCGAGACCGGTGGCGACTGGCTGACCATGAGCCTGGGGCTGGGATATGGCCTGGGCGTGCTGGTGCTTGGTGGCGTGCTGGCGGCGACCCTGGCCGGGCAGCTGGCGGTGCGGCGCTTCCATCGCGGGCTGTACTGGTCGGTGATCCTGGCCACCAGCACGGCCGGCACGGCGATTTCCGATTTCATGGATCGCACGCTCGGTCTTGGGTATCTGCGCGGGGCGCTGCTGCTGGCCGTCGCGCTGGCGGCGGTGCTCGGTGTTTGGTTCGCGGTCGAGCGCAATGTTTCGGTGGACCTGATCCGTAGCCGCCGCACGGAAGTCTTCTACTGGGCGGCCATCCTGGTCGGCAACACCTTGGGCACCGCGCTGGGGGACTATCTGGCCGATGGTCTGGGCCTGGGCTTCGCCGCGGGCGCGGCGCTGACCGGTGCGGTGATCGCCGCCGCCGCGCTGGCCTGGCGCTTCACCGCGGCCAGCCCCGTGCTGCTGTTCTGGGTGGCGTTCGTGGCGACCCGGCCCTTCGGCGCGACCTTTGGCGACCTGCTGACCAAGCCGCGGGGCGAAGGCGGGCTGGAGTTGGGCACGGGCGGGGCCTCGGTGGTGCTGGCCACGCTGCTGGTCGTCGGCTTGTGGGTCCAGGCCGCGGCGCAACGGCGCCGCCTCAGCGCTCCGAATGCCCGCTCTCGTCGTGGTCGCGCGGATGGAACAGGTCTGGCCGGATCAGGGCGATGAAGGCGCGCGCCTGCGGCGAGAGGTACTTGCCCTTGCGCACCACCACCCCGTAGCTGCGCGAGGGGAAGTACGCGCTGAGCGAGCGTGCGGCGATGCGGCCGCGGTCGGCCTCGCCCAGGCAGATCGAGCTGACGATCGACAGGCCCATGCCCATGGCCACGTACTGCTTGATCACCTCCCAGCCGCCGACTTCCAGGACCACGTTGTAGGGCACGCGGGCCTGCTGGAAGGTCAGGTCGACCAGCCGGTAGGTGATCTGCCGGCGCGGCGGCAGGATCAGGCCGTAAGGCGAGATGTCCTCCAGGGTGACCCGGGACTTCTTGGCCAGCGGGTGGTCGTGCGGGGTGATCAGCATCGGCTCGAAGCGGTAGACCGGCTCGTAGCTCAGATCCGCCGGCACATCCACCATCGAGCCGACCGCCAGGTCCACCGCATCCTCGCGCAGCAAATCGGTGCCGTCGGCGCTGATGGCGTTGTGCAGGGTCAGGCGCACGTCCGGGTGGGCGCGGCGGAAGGCGTCCACGATGCGTGGCAGCAGGTAGAGGATGGTCGAGCTGTTGGCGGCAATGTTCAGCTCGCCGGCATCCAGCCCGCTGACCTTCTCCCGGAAGGTGGCCGCCAGGCCGTCGACGCCTTCCACCAGTGGCTGCGCCAACTCGAACAGCAACTGCCCCTCCCGCGTGGGGGACAGCCGCCGCCCGCTGCGCTCGAACAGGTGCGCGCCGTACTCGCGTTCCAGCGCCTGCAGCTGCAGCGAAACCGCCGGCTGGCTGATGTACAGCGCCTCGGCGGCCCGTGAAACCGATCCCAGCCGGACCACCTGGCAGAACGCGCGCAGGGGCTTGAGCCGGTCGGATTTGTAGGAAAAACGCGGAGTTGCGTGATTGGGCATGCGCTTGAAAGCGGTTGTATTAGAAGAATTTATAATTCGGATTGATAAAACTAAGTTGTCAAATAATACCTCTGCGGAGCACGGTGATGGCCCAGTCGAACTGCAAGGGAATCCGCCATGTCCGCGACCGCTTTCGCCCTGCCGCCCCGGGATTCGGCCCTGACCGGGGCCACGCCCGGCATCGCCCTCACCGCCCAGGTGCCCGGTCAGGACGCCTTGCTGCCGCCGGGCCTGCTGGGGCTGCTGACCTCGCTGCACCGGGCCATCGAGCCGGAGCGCCAGGCCCGCCTGGCCGCCCGCGCCGCCCGCCAGGCCGAGTTCGACACCGGCGCCCTGCCGGACTTCCGCGCCGACACCGCACAGATCCGCGAGGGCGACTGGACCGTCGCCCCGATCCCGGCCGCGCTGACCGACCGCCGCGTGGAGATCACCGGACCGACCGACCCGAAGATGGTGATCAACGCGCTGAACTCCGGCGCCAAGGTGTTCATGGCCGACTTCGAGGATTCCACCTCGCCGACCTGGACCAACCTGATCACCGGCCAGCGCGCCCTGATCGACGCGGTCGCCGGCACCCTGCAGTTCGACACGCCGGCCCGTGGCGACAAGCCGGGCAAGCACTACGCGCTCAAGCCATTCGCCGAGCAGGCGGTGCTGATCGTGCGCCCGCGCGGCTGGCACCTGGACGAGAAACACGTGCTGGTCGATGGCGCGCCGATGGCCGGCGGCCTGTTCGACGTGGCGACCTTCGCCTTCCACAACGCGCGGGCGCTGCAGACCAAGGAACGCGGGCCGTACTTCTACCTGCCCAAGCTGCAGTCGATGGAGGAGGCCGCGCTGTGGGAGACCGCGCTGTCGCACATCGAGGCCACCCTGGGCCTGCCGCAGGGGCAGATGAAGGTCACCGTGCTGATCGAGACGCTGCCGGCGGCTTTCGAGATGCACGAGATCCTGCACGCGCTGCGCAGCCGCATCGTCGGCCTGAACTGCGGCCGTTGGGACTACATCTTTTCCTACATCAAGACCTTTCGCGCCCACGCCGACCGGGTGCTGCCCGAGCGCGGCCAGGTCACTATGACCCAGCCGTTCCTGAAGGCGTACTCGGAACTGCTGATCCAGACCTGCCACCGGCGCGCTGCGCATGCCATGGGCGGCATGGCCGCACAGATCCCGATCAACGGCGACGCGGCCGCCAACGAGCAGGCCATGGCCCGGGTGCGCGCCGACAAGCTGCGCGAGGTCAGCGCAGGCCATGACGGCACCTGGGTCGCACATCCGGCGCTGATCCCGGTGGCCCGCGCGATCTTCGACGCGCACATGCCGCAGCCGAACCAGCACGCCGTGGCGCGCGCCGACGTGCACGTGACCCGCGACGACCTGATCCGGCCGTCCACCGGCACCATCACCCGCGCCGGGTTCGAAGGCAACGTCGAGGTCTGCGTGCGCTACCTGGCCGCCTGGCTGGACGGCAACGGCTGCGTTCCGATCCACTGGCTGATGGAGGACGCGGCCACCGCCGAGATCTCGCGCACCCAGCTGTGGCAGTGGCTGCACACCGAGGGACTGCACCTGGACGACGGCACCGCCATCGACCTGGCGCTGCTGCAGGCCACCCTCAAGCACCTGCCCACCGTGCTTGGACACGGCGCCGGCGTGCCGGGCGCGGCCAAGGTCTCCGAGGCCATCGCGCTGCTCGATGAACTCTCACGCCGCGACACGCTGGCCGAGTTCCTGACCCTGCCGGCCTACGCGCTGATCGACTGACGCCGCCGCAGCGCACACGTTTTTCCGGATTCATCTGCAGCGCCTGGCCCGGCATGTCGGGTCGGCCGCCGCATTCCACGACATCGCACGATCCACACGAGGACGACACCATGAGCAAGCTGCCGAGCGCCGCCGAGATCCAGAAGGACTGGGACACCAATCCGCGCTGGAAGGGCATCACCCGCAACTACACCGCGGCCGACGTGGTGCGCCTGCGCGGCACGATCCCGGTCGAGCACTCCATCGCCAAGCTGGGTGCGGATAAGCTCTGGAGCTCCCTGCACACCGAGGACTTCGTCAACGCGCTGGGCGCGCTGACCGGCAACCAGGCCATGCAGCAGGTCAAGGCCGGGCTGAAGGCGATCTACCTGTCCGGCTGGCAGGTGGCCGCCGATGCCAACCTGGCCGGGCAGATGTATCCGGACCAGTCGCTGTACCCGGCCGACTCGGTGCCGGCGGTGGTCAAGCGCATCAACAACACCTTGCTGCGCGCCGACCAGCTGTCCCATGCCGAGGGCGATGACAGCGTGGACTTCCTGCAGCCCATCGTGGCCGATGCCGAGGCCGGCTTTGGCGGCGTGCTGAATGCCTTCGAGCTGATGAAGGCCATGATCGAGGCCGGCGCCTCGGGCGTGCACTTCGAGGACCAGCTGGCCTCGGTCAAGAAGTGCGGGCACATGGGCGGCAAGGTGCTGGTCCCCACCCGCGAGGCCGTGGAGAAGTTGAACGCCGCGCGCCTGGCGGCCGACGTGATGGGCGTGCCGACCGTGCTGATCGCCCGCACCGATGCCGAGGCCGCCGACCTGCTGACCAGCGACATCGATGCCAACGACAAGCCGCACACCACCGGCGAGCGCACCGTGGAGGGCTTCTACAAGACCCACAAGGGCCTGGACCAGGCCATCAGCCGCGGCCTGGCCTATGCGCCTTACGCCGACCTGATCTGGTGCGAGACCGGCAAGCCGGACCTGGAGTTCGCGCGTAAATTCGCCGAAGCGATCCATGCCAAGTTCCCGGGCAAGCTGCTGGCCTACAACTGCTCGCCCAGCTTCAACTGGAAGAAGAACCTGGACGACGCGACCATCTCCAAGTTCCAGAAGGAAATCGCCAGCTACGGCTACAAGTTCCAGTTCATCACCCTGGCCGGCTTCCACAGTCTGAACTACTCGATGTTCAACCTGGCCCACGGCTACGCGCGCAATCAGATGAGCGCCTTCGTCGAACTGCAGGAGGCCGAATTCGCCGCCGCGCCCAAGGGCTTCACCGCGGTCAAGCACCAGCGCGAGGTCGGCACCGGGTATTTCGATGCGGTGACCCAGGCCATCCAGCAGGGCCAGTCCTCGACCACGGCGCTGACCGGCTCGACCGAGGAAGAACAGTTCACCGCCGACAAGGCGGCATAAGGCGCTGCCCCGCGCTCCCGCGGCGCTGACCAGCGCACGCGGGACCACGCGGACAGCTCCAAGGTGCAAGACGCGCCCGGCACGCATGCCGGGCGCGGGTTCCGCGCTCCACCGCTCCACCGCAGTCAAAACCCCAACCAGCGTTGTTCACCCACTGAGAAAGGTGCGCCATGCTTCGAGCCCGTCATGCCAACCGCTATCGCGGCCAGGATGCGTTGATGTTTCGCGGGGATCGCCCCGGCATCGCCATGCTGGCTTCCATCCTCGACCATTTGGCTTCCAGTCCGCAGCCCGACGCGATCGGCCGACGACACGCCATCCCCGGCGTGGACAACGTCAGCCTGGAGGTTACCGAGTCGGTCTCGCGCCTGGTGCTGGACAGCGCCGGGCGCGTGCCATTCGTGTGGCAGCTCAAGTGGACCGACCTGGCCGACTGCGGGGCGCGGGTGAGCGCCCTGGCCGGCAAGGCCCGCGGCCAGCTGCGCATCGCCGGAGAGCGGGACGACATGCAACTCGTGCTGGCGATGGGGGAGGACGCCTAGTGATCGAGGGGCGTAGGGCCGCGCCGGTGGCGATGGCGACCATCGCCACGCGACCGGGTGGCTCCTGTGCTCGGATCCAACCGTGTGCCTGCCCGCGTGCCTGCCCGCGTGTCGGCGCACGGCCCTGCCAATGACTTTAGGCACGCGAGCGCCGCGGGCGCTGGCGGCGACCCTGCAGTTCATCCCGTGATGCAGGCCAATTCCCATGCGCGTGTCCTGGTTCTTGCTGCTGTCGCTGTGTCTGCCGTCATTGGCGTTCGCCCAGGCCGACGAGGCCGGACGGCAGGACGTCCCGGCAGGGGCCGAGACACAGGCGGACCCGCACAACCATCGTCCGCAGCTGTCCTCGCAGCAGTGCGGCCTGTCCACGGACTTCAACGTGCTGGCCGATGACGGCGGCATCTGGCTGTACCGCAAAACCGGCACGCCGCAGGAGATCTTCTTCCACGGCGGCGAGTTGAGCGTGGATCGCAAGGTGCAGCAGGTCAGTCCGGAAGACGTCCAGCGGCTATGGGAGATGGAACGCGATGCCCGCGCGCTGATGCCGCGCGTGGCCGGTATCGCTCACCAGGTGGTGGACCTCACCTATGACGCGCTGGGGGGTGTGATGGAGATCTTGACCGGCAGCGGGCGCAACGCACGCAAGGTCGAGCGCATGCGCAAGCAGGCCAACGGCTACGTGGACGGCACGCTGGGCAAGGGGCGCTGGGACCAGGAGGCGTTCGACGGCAACTTCGAGCAGTACGTCGAGGACCAGGCCGAAGCGTTCAAGGGCAGCATCGCGCGCCACGTCTTGTTCCAGGTGTTCACCGGGCGTGCGGACAACATGGAGGCACGCGCCGACGCAATGGGCGACGCGCTCGATGCCAAGCTGGAGGCGCGCGGCGCTGCGATCGAAGCCCAGGCCGATGGCCTGTGCGCCCAGGTCGAGCGCTTGCGTGCGCTACAGGACGCCTTGGCGTTCCGCTACCAGGGGCAGCCGCTGCAGATGTTGCGACCGCTGCAAGACGCGCCGGCATCAACGCCCGACGATGCAGCGGCAGCGGACGCAGCCAGCCTCGCGGCTGCAGCAGATGCCGGTGATGCTCCGCGCGACGGGCGCATCGCGGTGTCGCCCCAAAGCCAGCACTGAAACCGGACCGTCCTCAGGCGGCGGATGCCTGTCCGCGCAGCACGTCGAGCAGGGCCTGCACCGGATGGCGCAGCGTGTCGGACTGCAGGCGGCTGACCTGGCTGCGGCACGAGTAGCCGGTGGCCAGGGCTTCGGGCGCATCGGCCATCGCCAGTGCGGGCGCCCAGGATTGGTCGAAGATGCGCCGCGAGGTCTCGACATTGCGTGCCTCATGGCCGTAGGTGCCGGACATGCCGCAGCAGCCGGTCTTCTGCACCGCCAGCGACAGCCCGGCGCGGGCGAAGACCTCGGTCCACTGGGTCACGCTGGCCGCGGCGTTGGTCTTCTCCGTGCAATGCGCCATCAGGCGGTAGCGCAGGGCAGATGACTCGGTCGCAGCGTCGCGCGCTGCATATACATCGGTGAGCCATTCCTGCAGCAGCTGCACCCTGGGCACGTCCAGGCCCTTGAGCTTGGTGTACTCCTGACGGTAGGTCAGGGTCATGGCCGGGTCGATGCCCACCAGCGGCACGCGGTGCGCGGCCAGCGCCGACAACATCGCCGCATTGCGCCGCGCCGTGCGCTCGAAGGCGGGCAAAAAGCCCTGCACCTGCAGCGGCTTGCCATTGGCGAGATACGGCGCCAGGAACACGCGTTGGCCCAGCCGTGCGGACAGCTCGATGCACGCGGCCAGCAGCGGCGTCTCGAAGTAGCGGGTGAAGGCATCGAGCACCAGCACCACGCTGCGGGCGCGCTCGGCCTCGCTTAGCGCGGCCAGCGCCTGCGGCGTGGCCGTGGTGACGTTCCACTGTCGGCAGGTCGCGTCCAGGTCGAAGCGGCCCAGGCGCGGGCTGTCGACCATGCCCACCGGCCCGGCCAGCACGCGCGCGGCCGGGCCCCAGGCGAGCGTGGCGTTATAGAGGCCGGGCACGCGCGCGAACAGCGGCAGGGTGAATTCCAGCGAGCCGATCAGGTAATCGCGCAGCGGTCGCAGGTAACGCGCGTGATAGAACTCGAGGAAGCGCGAGCGGAACTCCGGCACGTTGACCTTCACCGGGCACTGGCCCGCGCAGGACTTGCACGCCAGGCAGGTGGCCATCGCGCCGTAGACCTCGTGCGAGAAATCCTCCGGTTCCCGGCGGCTGTTGCGCCAGCGCGCCGGCAGCGTGCGCAGGAAGGTGCCGGGCCCGCTCGGCGGCGGTGTGGTCAGGTCGGTGCCGGCCGCGTGCTGGCGGCGCAGCCATTCGCGCAGCAGCGAGGCGCGGCCCTTGGGCGATTGCACCCGGTCGCGCGTGGCCTTCCACGACGGACACATCGGGTCGTCCAGATCGAAGTTGTAGCAGGCGCCGTTGCCGTTGCAGTGCATCGCCGCGCCGTGGTCCTGCCACACCGCGGTGGGAATGGTGCGATCCAGCTGGCCACGCATCGGCACCTGGTCCACGCGCAACAGCGGTGCGGCGTCGGCGGCGGGCGTGGCGATCTTGCCGGGATTGAGCTGGTTGTGCGGGTCGAAGGCGCGCTTGAGCGCCTGCAGGGACGGATACAGCTCGCCGAAGTAGGCCGGTGCGTATTCCGAGCGCACGCCCTTGCCGTGCTCGCCCCACAGCAGCCCACCGTAGCGCTGGGTCAGCGCAGCGACCGCGTCGGAGATCGGCCGTACCAGCGCGGCCTGTGCCGGGTCCTTCATGTCCAGCAGCGGGCGCACGTGCAGCACGCCGGCATCGACGTGGCCGAACATGCCATAGGCCAGCCCGTGACGATCCAGCAGGGCGCGGAACTCGGCGATGTAGTCGGCCAGGTGTTCCGGCGGCACCGCGGTGTCCTCCACGAACGGCTGTGGCCGCGCCTCGCCCTGCACGTTGCCCAGCAGGCCGACCGCGCGCTTGCGCATCCCGTAGACCGTGTTGACCGCCGCGTTGCCGGTGGCCAGCGTGTGACCCAGGCGGACCACGCTGGCATCGGTGCGCAGGTGCTCGACAAAGGCGGCCACCCGCGCATCGACTTCGGTCGGGTCATCGCCGCTGAACTCCACCAGGTTGATGCCTTGGGTGGGAATATCGCCTTCCTGCGGGAAATACTCGGCCACGCTATGCCAGACGATGTCCTGCATGGCCAGCATCAGCACCTTGGAGTCCACCGTCTCGATGGACAACGGCGCCAGCGCGACCAGGTGCCGCGCATCACGCAGCGCATCCATGAAGGCGCCGTAGCGCACATTGACCAGCACCGCGTACTTGGGGATGGACAGCACGTTGAGCTTGGCTTCCACCACGAACCCCAGCGTGCCCTCCGACCCGCACAGCACGCTGTTGAGGTCGAAGCGGCCGTCGGCCGTGCCCAGGTGGGCCAGGTCGTAGCCGGTCAGGCAACGATTGAGCCTGGGGAACTTCGCCTGGATCAGCTCGCCCTGTTCGTCGGCGATGCGAGAGGCGCAGCGGTAGGCCTCGCCCACGCGATCCTGGCGCGCGGCCTGGGTAGCCAGCGCCTCGGGCGCCAGCGGCTGGCTGTGCAGGCGCTCGCCGCCCAGCAGGACCGTGTCCAATGCCAGCACGTGGTCGCGGGTCTTGCCGTAGGTGCAGCTGCCCTGGCCGCTGGCGTCGGTGCTGACCATGCCGCCGATGGTGGCGCGGTTGGAGGTGGACAGCTCCGGGGCGAAGAACAGGCCGTAGGGCTTGAGCGCGGCATTGAGTTGGTCCTTGACCACGCCGGCTTGCACCCGCACCCAGCGCTGCTCCGGGTCGATCTCCAGGATCTGGTTCATATGCCGCGACAGGTCCACCACCACGCCGTCGGTGAGCGATTGGCCGTTGGTGCCGGTGCCGCCGCCGCGCGGGGCCACGGTGACCTGGCGGTGCTCGGGCCGGGCCAGCAGCAGGGCGACCAGCGCCACATCGTCGGCATCGCGGGGAAACACCGCCGCCTGCGGGAAGCGCTGATAGATGGAGTTGTCCGTGGCCAGCACCGTGCGGCTGGCGTGGTCCTGGCGGATCTCGCCGCGGAAGCCCGCAGTCCGCAGCGCGTCCAGAAAGGCGACATACGGGGCGGCGGTGGGATGGGAGACCGGGAGTGGAGCAAGCACGGGACGTCCTTGGAAAGCCTGGGGTGCCACATGCATCGCATGCATGGGTCATGCGATGGCGCACCTTGGGATCCAGGATTTTCCTCCTGCGCTGCGGAGGCGATCAAGCGTAAAGTTGGTGCCTCATCCATGAGCTTTATGCATGCAAAGCCGTCGACTGACCCCCTCCATGTCCCTGCTGCTGGCCTTCGACGCGGCGGCCCGGCACGCCAGCTTCACCCGCGCGGCGCGCGAGCTGTCGCTGACCCAGGGCGCGGTCAGCCGCCAGGTGCAGGCGTTGGAGACACAGCTGGGCGTGCGCCTGTTCGCGCGCGAAGGCCGCAGCATCGCCCTGACCGAGGTCGGCCGCCTCTACCATCGCGGGCTGGACGGGGCGCTTGCCCAGGTCCGCCAGGCCACCCTGCAGGTGCTGTCGCACGGCGAAGGCGGCGGCGCGCTGCGCCTGGCGCTGCTGCCGACCTTCGGCTCCAAGTGGCTGCTGCCGCGCCTGCATGCCTTCTACGCCGCGCACCCTGGGGTGCAGGTGCACATTCATTCGCACATCAAGCCGGTGGATTTCGAGCTGGCGCAGGTGGACGCCGCGATCGGCGTGGCCCTGGCCGAGGGCGGCGACGTGCAGGTGCATCCGCTGATGGCCGAATCGATGGTGGTCGTCGCCAGTCCGGCGGTGGTCGGCGGAGAACCCGCACCCGCGCCGGAAGTGATCGCCGCGCAGTCGCTGCTGCGCGTGGCCAGCCATCCGCCGCTGTGGACGCAGTGGTGGGCGCGACACGGCCTGCCGCTGCAGGCCATGCGCGATGGGCCGACCTTCGAGCTGACCTCGCACCTGATCCAGGCCGTGCGTGCGGGCATCGGCGTGGGCCTGGTGCCGCAGCTGCTGGTCGAGGACGAACTGCGCGCAGGCAGCCTGGTGCAGGTCGGCGAGCCGCTGCGCAGCCAGCGCACCTATCACTTGGCCTATCCGCGTCGCCTGGCTGCACTGCCCGCGCTGCAGGCCTTCCGCGACTGGTTGCTGGCGGACCTGCCGCCAGCGCCCTGATCGGGGCGCACCGGCTCAGTCGGCGGCAGGCTCGCGCTCGCCGGCGGCTCGGGTGCGGATCCATTCGACGAAGGCGCGGACCTTGGGCAGCTCGCCGGTGTGCTCGGCGTGGGCCAGGTAGTAGGCGCCGCTGCCGGGCCGGGCATGCGCCCATGGAATGACCAGCGTGCCCTGACGCAGCTCGTCGGCCACCATGAAGCGCGGCACCAGCGCCACGCCATAACCGGCCAGGGCGGCGCGGATGCACAGGTCGAAGGTGTCGAACTGCGGGCCGTGGTAGCTGTTGGTGGACGTGATGCCCTGGCCGCCGAACCAGTCGTACCAGGCCTCCGGGCGTGAGGTGCACTGCAGCAGCGTGCTGCGGGTGAGGTCCTCGGCGGCGCTGACCGGGTGGGTCTGCAGGAACAACGGCGTGCACACCGCCACCACGGTTTCGCGGAACAGTGCCTCGCACACCGCGCCCGGCCAGGAGCCGGCGCCGTAGAAGAAGGCGATATCGGCCGTAGCGCGGACCAGGTCGAAGGGTTCCAGCGCGTTACGGATGCTCAGGCGCAGGTGTGGATGCTGGTCACCGAACCCGGCCAGCGCCGGGATCAGCCAGCGCGCGCCAAAGGTCGGCTGGGTGGCGATGCGCAGCACCTCGGTCTCTCCGCCGAAGGACAGCACCGCGCGGCTGGCGATGTCGGTCTGGCTGAGGACCTGGCTGACCTCGGCGTGGTAGAGCTCGCCGGCCGGGGTGAGGGCCAGGCCGTTGCGCACCCGTTCGAACAGCCGGCGTTGCAAGGCCTGCTCCAGCTGGGCGACCTGCTTGCTCACCGCGCTCTGGGTGAGGTTGAGCTCCTGGGCGGCGTTGGTGAAGCTCATATGCCGGGCCGCGGACTCGAAGCACTGCAACGAGACCATGGAGGGCAGGAGCTTTTTCTGCTTCATCGAAACACTCACCAGCGGGGCTGGCGCCGCCCGGACCATGCCGGCGCGATCACCGACAAGGTAGGGCGAGCGCGCAGCCTAGGCGGCCGCGGAGGCGATGCCAAGCGCGGACAGGCAGCGGGCGATGGAGCGTTCCTGCGTCTGCGCGTACAGCGCCAGTTCGTCGAGCACCTCGGCGCCCAGGTCGGCATGGAACTGCGCCTGGTTGGAGCTGGCCAGGTGGTCATTGCGCGCGCCTTCGCCAAGGTTGGACTGGAAGATCCCCGCGGCGCTGACCGGCAGGAAGTCCTCGTACACGATGGGGGTGAAGCCCACCGTGCCATTGGCCACCAGTGCCTCGATGTCGCGCGCCTGTCCGGCGCGACCGGCATCGATGACGTGGTAGGTGAAGTAGGCCAGTCCCTGCGCACGCAGGCCGGCCTCGTCATCGGGCAGGGCCTGGAAATGCTTGTCCAGGAGGGCGTAGTAGCGTTGCGCGCTGTCCTCGTCGGGCGTGCCGCCAAATTCCGCGCGCACGGCGGCCAGCAGGGCGTCGTAGGTCTGGCGTCCCTTTGGGGTGAGGGCCACGCCGCGCTGCTCGATCTCGCCGAAGCGGGCGGTATGCGCGCCGGGGGCGTCGGGCTGGTCGACGAAGGCGACCTGTTCCTGCAAGGCCTTGAAGCTGGTCTGGCGCAGCAGCACGGGGCAGGCGCGGCGCGGCGGGCCCTCGATCACCGCCTTGGGGCTGATGCCGCGCGCGGGCATGTCGCGCTGGACCGCGTCGATATCCAGCGTGCGCGGCGTGAGGTGGTTGATGTGCGGGCCCTTGAAGGCCACCACGTCGGCGACCAGGCGGTGCTGGTCGTGCAGGGCCTTGTATTGCGCGGCGGTGACGGTGGCCTGGGCGTGCCAACGGAAGGTGTGCAGCGCCTCGGCGATGAATTCCTCGCCCTCGGCCTCGGTCAGGCCGCCGGCCTGTTCGCACTGGTCGATCAGGGCCAGCGCGCGGTCGGTGAAGATGCGGCGTTTGGCCAGCAGCTCGGCGGCCAGTTCGCGCAGCGCGGTGTCCTCGACCAGTTCCAGGCGCAGCAGCGAGGTGAACACGCGGAATGGGCTGATCCGCAGGGCGTCCTCATGCACGGCGCGGAAGGCGGTGGAGTGCACCGGCACGCCGGCCGGGCTGAGGTCGTAGTAGCCCACGGCGGTCATGCCCATCACCGCGAACAGGCGACGGATGTCGCGCAGTTCCTCCGGCGTGCCCACGCGGATGGCGCCGTGGCGCTCGCCCGACAGGCGCTCCAGGTCGCCACTGGCGCGCAGGCGTTCGGCCAGGGCGGGATCGGCCGCGAGGACGGCGTGATTGGTGTCGGCCACCAGTTCGAGCAAGGTGCCGTACTGGGGCACCTCACGGCGATACATCTGCGACATCGCATCAGAGAAACGGGCGCGCAATAGATCGCGGTCCACGAATGAGCTATTCGACATTGGTATGGCTGGCTTGATCAGGGTCAGGGACGTAATGCTGTAAGGGCCAGGGGCAACTGGCAAGCGAGATCTGGGAAATAAATCATTCCTCGATGGAATGTCCCGTGATCTCCATCGGCGACGGGCCTGGGGCCTCACTCGCCGATCTCCTGGTCATGCGCGATTGGAATGCGGGGATTCCGCAAAGTCGCTTGCCGCGCAGGCCGGCCCCGGGAAACGATGGACGCATTTTTTGCATGCAGCCCAGGCGGATCGCATCGCCCGGGCGCCATGTGCGGCGACTTGCGCATGGCGATTTTTCAATCGATTCAACAAAGTCCAAAAGGGGTGGAGATGTCCAACAGCGTGGAAACCGGGGTCAACGCGACAGGCAACAGGATCTGGATCACGGCCTTCGTATTCTGCTTCCTGACGATGGTCATCGACGGGGCCGACGTGATGCTGCTGGCCTACAGCCTGAGCAGCCTCAAGGACGAGTTCAACCTGACCTCGCTGGAGGCCGGCAGCCTGGCCAGCTACACGCTAGCGGGCATGGCGGTGGGGGGCATCTACGGCGGCTGGCTGGCCGATCGCCTGGGTCGGGTCAAGGCGGTGGTCTTCAGCGTGCTGCTCTTCAGCATCGGCACGATCTTCCTGGGCTTCACCCACAGCTATGTGGAGTTCGCGGTGGTGCGCGGGGTCTCGGCGCTGGGCCTGGGCTCGGTCTACGTGGTGTGCAACACGCTGATGGCCGAATACGTGCCCACCCGCTATCGCAACACTGTGCTGGGCAGTCTTCAGGCCGGCTGGTCGGTGGGCTACATCGTGGCCACGCTGCTGGCCAAGTGGATCCTGCCCAGCTATGGCTGGCGCCCGCTGTTCTACACCGGCGCGGTGCCGATCGCGATGGCGCTGCTGATGTGGAAGATGGTGCCCGAGCCGGCCACCTGGCTGCGCGTGCGCGAGCAGGCCAAGCGCCTTGCGGCCAGCGGCGCGACGTTGGTCAAGGAGAAGGGCAAGTTCAACCAGATCTTCTCCAGCCCCAAGGCCGCGCGCATGTTCGCGCTGTGGGCGGTGACGGCCGGGTTCCTGCAGTTCGGAAACTACGGCGTCAACAACTGGATGCCCAGCTATCTGGAAAGCGAGTTGGGGATGAAGTTCAAGACCATGACCACCTTCCTGGTGGGCACCTACGGTGCCTCGATCCTGGGCAAGGTGCTGGCCGGCTACGTCGCCGACAAGGTCGGCCGGCGCACGGTCTTCGCCTTCGGCTGCCTGGGCACGGCGCTGTTCCTGCCGATCATCGTGCTGTTCAACAATCCGCAGAACATTTTGTGGTTGTTGATTGTCTTCGGCTTCCTCTACGGCGTGCCCTACAGCGTCAACGCGACCTACATGACCGAGAGCTTCGAGGCCAAGTACCGCGGCTCGGCGGTGGGCGGGGCCTACAACGTGGGCCGCATCGGCGCGGCGCTGTCGCCGGCGGTGATCGGCTTCTTCGCCACGCGTGACTCGATCGGCTTTGGCTTCCTGCTGGTGGGCGCCGCCTACCTGATTTGCGGCCTGATCCCGGCGATCTTCATCCGCGACAAGCAGTACGACCCGGTCCGGGAATAAGTGCGGCCACCCGTGCGCCCCGCCCGCGACGGCGGGGCGCAGGCCACCTCAGCTGGCCGCTCCGGCCGGCTGGGGCGCGGTGCGCTCCTGCCCGATCAGCGGCAGCAGTTGCGGCAACGCCGGGTTGTCGTTGTCGTCCTTCCACACCATGTGCAGCTCCACCGGACGCGCCGGCGCCAGGCCGGTGACGTTGCGGTAGACGATGCCCTCGTAGCGCAGGCTGCTGGCGGCCTCGGGAACCAGGGCCACGCCCAGTCCGGCGCGCACCAGCGACAGCACCGAATGCACCTGGCTGACGTGCTGCTCGTAATGGGGCGCCACGCCCACGCGGCTGAAGATGCGGCCGACCAACTCGTAGAAGTAGCGCGCCTCGTCCGGCGAATACATCACCAGCGGCTGGCGGTCGAAATCGCGCAGCTTCAGGCTGGGCTCCTGCGCCAGCGGATGGTCCTGGGGCAGGGCGGCCATGAGCGTTTCGCGCACCACGCAGCGGCTGCGCATGCCGTCGCGGGTGATCGGCGGGCGCAGCAGGCCCAGGTCCAGGCGGCCGTTGTCCAGGGCCTCCAACTGGGAATGGCTGACCATTTCCTTGAGCTGCAGGTCGATATCCGGCAGGGCCTTGCGCAGGTGGGCGATGGCCTCAGGCAGGAACCGGTAGCCGGCCGCGGCGGTGAAGCCGATGCTGACGCTGCCGGCCTCGCCCAGGCCCACACGCCTGGCCGAGAGGCTGGCGCTCTCGGCCAGGCGCAGGATCGTGCGCGCCTCCGGCAGCAGGGTGCGCCCGGCCGGGGTCAGCCGCACCACGCGGTTGCTGCGGGTAAACAGCGCGGTACCGATGTTGTGCTCCAGCAACTGGATCTGCCGACTCAGCGGCGGCTGGGTCATGTGCAGGCGCGCGGCCGCCCGGCTGAAGTGCAGTTCCTCGGCCACCGTGACGAAGCAGCGCAACTGGTTGAGGTCGAACATTGATACCCGTCCTGGATGGCGCGACGCACGAATCGTGGCGTTCGCGCATGGTGGAGGACAAGCCGAGCCCAGTGAATCCTGCCAGGGCCACACGGCACCGCGGGGAGTGGCCGAGGGCGCGGTCGGGCCTCCGCGTCTGACTGAATTTATTTTTAAGTTCAGTCAGTTAGATCGATCGGTCACGACGGCCTTCTGAATTTTTCTGGCCTCAGACCAAAGTCTAAACGATGCATGTTCGGCATCATTCGATGCCGTAATTGGCTTGGACTTGCATCAAGGCCGGCTCCTAGGATCGGCGCCCTGACCCCACGGCGCGAACGAAGGTTCATGAGCAAATACACCCCCACGGAAATGGCCCAGGCTCTCGGTGCTGGCCTGTTGTCCTTCCCGGTCACGCACTTCAAGGCCGACGACTTCTCCTTCGACGAGGTGGCCTACCGCGACAACCTGGGTTGGCTGGCCGGCTATCCGGCCTCGGGCCTGTTCGCGGCCGGCGGCACCGGCGAACTGTTTTCGCTGACCCCGGGCGAGGTGAACCGCGTGGTCAAGGCCGCGGTGGAAGAGGCCGGCGCCAAGACCCCGATCATCGCCCCGGCCGGCTATGGCACGGCGATGGCCATCGAGATGGCCCAGGCCGCCGAGGCCGCCGGCGCCGACGGCATCCTGCTGTTCCCGCCCTACCTGACCGAGTGCGACGCCAGTGGCGTGGCCGACCACGTCGAGCGCGTGTGCAAGTCGACCAAGCTGGGCGTGATCGTCTACAGCCGCGCCAACGGCAAGCTGGACGCCAACGCGGTCGAACGCATCGCCGCGCGCTGCCCCAACCTGGTCGGCTTCAAGGATGGCGTGGGCGACGTGGACCGCATGACCCGCATCTACGCGCGCCTGGGCGAGCGCCTGCTGTACGTCGGTGGCCTGCCGACCGCCGAGACCTTCGCCCTGCCGTACCTGGAGATGGGCGTGACCACGTATTCGTCGGCCATCTTCAACTTCCTGCCGGAGTGGGCGCTGGACTTCTACAAGGCCGTGCGCGCCCGCGACGTGGCCCACGTCTACCGCGAACTCAACGACTTCGTCCTGCCCTACACCGAGCTGCGCAACCGCCGCGCCGGCTATGCGGTGTCCATCGTCAAGGCCGGCATGACCGTGGTGGGTCGCACCGCCGGCCCGGTGCGCACGCCGCTGGCCGACCTGACCGGCGAAGAACTCGAAACCCTCACCAAGCTGATTGGAGACCGCAGGTAATGGGTGCATTCACCGGAAACATGCTGATCGGCGCCAGCGCCATCATGGGCAGCAATGGCACGGTCAAGGGCATCAATCCCTCCACCGGCGCCTTCTTGGAGCCGGCCTACGGCCTGGCCACCGCCGCGGATCTGGAGCGCGCCTGCGCGCTGGCGGCTGCTGCTTTCGACGCCTATCGTGAAACCTCGCTGCAGGCTCGCGCGAGCTTCCTGGAGACCATCGCCGACGAGATTCTGGCGATCGGTGACGACCTGATCGAGCGCGCCATGGCCGAGTCCGGCCTGCCGCGTGCACGCCTGGAAGGTGAGCGCGGCCGCACCGTCGGCCAGCTCAAGCTGTTCGCCTCGGTCGTGCGCGAAGGCAGTTGGCTCGAGGCCCGCCTGGACCCGGCCCTGCCCGACCGCGCCCCGCTGCCGCGCAGCGACCTGCGTCAGCGCCATATCGCGCTGGGCCCGGTGGCCGTGTTCGGTGCCAGCAATTTCCCGCTGGCCTTCTCGGTGGCCGGTGGCGACACCGCCTCGGCCCTGGCCGCAGGCTGCCCGGTGGTGGTCAAGGCGCACAACGCGCACCCCGGCACCTCCGAACTGGTCGGCACCGCCATCCAGAGGGCCGTGGCCAAGTGCGGCCTGCCCGGGGGCGTGTTCTCCCTGCTGTATGGCGCGGGCAACGAGATCGGCACCGCGCTGGTCTCGGACAAGCGCATCAAGGCGGTGGGCTTCACCGGCTCGCGCGCTGGTGGCATGGCCCTGTGCCAGGTCGCGGCCGCGCGCGCCGAGCCGATCCCGGTCTATGCCGAGATGAGCAGCATCAATCCGGTCTACCTGCTGCCCGAGGCGCTCAACGCGCGCGCCGAGGCGCTGGGCAAGGCCTTCGTCGGCTCGCTGACCATGGGCGCCGGCCAGTTCTGTACCAACCCGGGCCTGCTGCTGGCGATCGACTCGCCGGAGCTGGACACCTTCGTGTCCGCGGCCGTCCGGGCCCTCAAGGCGGCCCCGGCCGGCGTCATGCTGACTCCTGGCATCGGCCAGGCCTACGCCGATGGCGTAGCCAGGCTGGCCGCACACGATCAGGTGACTACGCTGGCGCGTGGCCTGCCGGGCGAGGGTCCCAACCGCTGCGAAGCGGCATGGTTCTCCACCGACGCCGATGCCTTCCTGGCCGATGAGGCACTGCAGGCCGAGGTGTTTGGCGCCTCGTCGATGCTGATCCGCTGCAAGGACCAGGCCCAGCTGATCGCGCTGAGCGAGCACCTGGAAGGTCAGCTGACCGCCACGCTGCAGATGGACAAGGGCGACACGGCCATGGCCAAGGCGCTGCTCCCGGTGCTGGAGCGCAAGGCCGGCCGCATCCTGGCCAATGGCTGGCCGACCGGCGTCGAGGTCTGCCATGCGATGGTCCATGGCGGTCCGTTCCCGGCCACTTCCGACAGCCGCAGCACCTCGGTGGGCACCCTGGCGATCAAGCGCTTCCTGCGCCCGGTCTGCTACCAGGACCTGTTCGCCGAACTGCTGCCCGAGGCACTGGCCGACGGCAACCCGCTGGGCATCTGGCGCCGCAGCGACGGGGTGCTGGGCAAGGACTGATCTTCCCGCATGCGCCGATGCCTCACGCATCGGCACATGCGGCACGCAACACCGAAGAGCCGGGCGCCGGATGGCGTCCTGATCACGCAGCGGGCCGGGAGGCCATTGACCGCTGCGCCACCATGTCACCGCATCGCCAGGCGCCGCGTGCATCGCGCCTGCATCGTCAGGAGAGGGGATGATGAAGTCCAAGCCTTATCGCACCACCACGTTGTTGACGCTGGCCATGACCAGCGCCTTGTTCGCGCCGCTGGCGCAGGCCGACACCAAGCTGGACAGCAATGGCTTCAACGCTGCGTCCGACGATGGCCAGTACACCTTCGGCATCCACGGCCGTGTGCAGTTCGACGGCGGTTGGTTCGACAACGACGACCGCGGCCAGGACAACATGGCCGGCACCGAGCTGCGCCGCGTGCGCCTGGCCTTTTCGGGCAAGCTTGGCGATTGGGGCTACGTCATCGATTACGACTTCGCCAACAACAAGGCGACCGGGCAGACCATCGCCATCTCGCACAAGCTCGGTCCCGGCTCGATCAGCGTGGGTCAGATCAAGCCGTTCTACTCGCTGGAGTACACCACCGACGACTTGTGGGCTTCCATGCAGGAGCGCTCGTGGGTGGCCGACACCCAGGCGCTGGGCTATCGCTATGGCGCCTCCTGGGTCGGCAACACGGCGCAGTGGGTCTACGGGGTGAACCTCTACAACGAAGCCAACACCGATACCGACCGCAACAGCGGCCTGGGCGAGTCGGCGCGCGTGGTCTGGCTGCCGCTGCCCAAGCAGGACGGCCTGCTGCACCTGGGCGTGAGCGGTGGCCACGATGAGATCGGCCGCAACCAGAACGATGTCTACACCGGCGCCAGCGCCTCGGTGCGCGCGGCCGGGCATCTGTCCGACCAGTCCCGCTTCACCCTGATCTCGCTCAACGACGGCAGCCGGGTGGACATCAACAAGTACGTGGGGGAAGTCGCGTACTCGCGTGGCCCGTTCTACGTGCAGTCCGAGGCCGGCAAGGCGCACTACGACGATGGTGCGCAGGACGGTGACCTGAAGACCGGCTATGCCACCGTGGGCTGGTTCATCACCGGCCAGACCCGGGGCTACGACTTCAAGAAGGCCCGCTTCACCCGCCCGGAGAACATCGGCGAGCACGGCGCCTGGGAAGTCGCGCTGCGCTACGACACCGCACACGGCGAGCAGGCCACGCGCGACATCGAGGTCAAGGCCAGTTCGGTAGGCGTCAACTACTACGCCAGCAAGAACGTCCTGTTCCGCCTGAACTACATCCACAGCCAGACCCAGGATCACTTGGCCCACCTCACCCGCGACGAGACCGACGCGATCACCGGCCGCATGCAGATCGCGTTCTGATCGCATTGACCTCGGAGCACATGAGATGAACGCAATGTCTGAAAAGAGAACGCGGATGCGGCTGTGGATCGTCGTCTTCCTCTTCATCGTCACCACGATCAATTACGCCGACCGCGCCACGCTGTCCATCGCCGGCTCCTCGATGCAGAAGGAGCTTGGCATCAGCGCCGAGGAGCTGGGCTTCATCTTCTCGGCGTTCGGCTGGGCCTATGTGATCTGCCAGATCCCCGGCGGCTGGCTGCTGGACCGCTTCGGTGCCAAGAAGGTCTACGGCTGGGGCATCGCGCTGTGGTCGGTGTTCACCGCGCTGCAGGGCGCCATCCACATCCTGCCTGGCGGGATGATGGTGCCGGCCCTGTTCCTGTTGCGCTTCCTGGTGGGCGTGGCAGAAGCGCCCTCGTTCCCTGGCAACAGCCGCATTACCGCGGCCTGGTTCCCGACCAAGGAGCGCGGTTCGGCCTCGGCGTTCTTCAACTCAGCCCAGTACTTCGCCACCGTCATCTTCGCCCCGATCATGGGCTGGATGGTGGCCACGCTGGGCTGGCACCACGTGTTTCTGGTGATGGGCGCGGTGGGGATCCTGGCCGCGCTGGTGTGGCGCGTGGTGATCTACAACCCGCGTGAGCACCCCCACGCCAACCAGGCCGAGATCGACTACATCGCCGCCGGTGGCGCGTTGGTGGACATGGACAAGCCGGGCGAGAAGAAGTCGGGCAACCAGTGGTTCTACGTCAAGCAGCTGCTGCGCAAGCGCATGATGGTCGGCGTGTACCTGGGTCAGTACGGCGTCAATGGCGTGACCTACTTCTTCCTGACCTGGTTCCCGGTGTACCTGGTGCAGGAGCGCGGCATGTCCATCTTCAAGGCCGGCTTTGTGGCGTCGCTGCCGGCGCTGTGCGGCTTCGCCGGTGGCGTGCTGGGCGGCATCTTCTCGGACTGGCTGCTGCGCCGCGGCCACTCGCTGACGTTCGCCCGCAAGCTGCCGATCGTGCTGGGCATGGGCCTATCGGCGGTGATCGTGGTGGCCAACTACGTGTCCACCGAATGGATCGTGGTGGCGGTGATGGCGCTGGCCTTCTTCGGCAAGGGCGTCGGTGCGCTGGGCTGGGCGGTGGTGTCGGACACCGCGCCCAAGCAGATCATTGGCCTGGCCGGCGGCATGTTCAACATGTTCGGCAACCTGGCCTCGATCACCACGCCGATCGTCATCGGCTACCTGGTCGGCAGCAGTGGCTCGTTCGCCTCCGCGCTGGCCTTCGTGGCGGCCAATGGCGCGCTGGTGGTGGTCAGCTACCTGGTGATCGTCGGCAAGATCGAGCGCATCGAGCTGCGCGATCCGCCGCAGGGCGGCGCGAGCGGCCAGGTCGCAGCGCTTCAGCATTAACGACAAGGCAAGCAAGGTGACCGTGATGTCCGCAGTTCCCACCCCCGACCAGTGGCGCAGCATCCGCCTGCGCCCGGAAGACAACGTCGCCGTCGTGGTCAACGATGGCGGCGCCCCGGCCGGTGCCACGTTCGAAGACGGCGTGACCACGCTGGAGCCGGTGCCGCAGGGACACAAGGTGGCGCTGGTGGACATCGGCAAGGGCCAGGCGGTGCTGCGTTACGGCACCGCCATCGGGTATGCCAACGCGAACATCGCACGCGGCGCCTGGGTCAGCGAACAGCTGCTCGACATGCCCGCCGCGCCGGCGCTGGATGCGCTGGACATGACCTTGCGACCGGCACCTCCGGCGGAGCCGCTGGAAGGTCACACCTTCCAGGGCTATCGCAACCGCGATGGCAGCGTGGGCACGCGTAACATCCTGGGCATCATGACCAGCGTGCAGTGCGTGGTCGGCGTGCTTGGCCATGCGGTGGAGCGCATCCGCGCCGAGCTGTTGCCCAAGTATCCCAACGTCGACGATGTGGTGGCGATCAACCATGTCTACGGCTGCGGCGTGGCGATCACCGCGCCGGAGGCGATCATCCCGATCCGCACCCTGCGCAACATCGGCCGCAACCCCAACTTCGGCGGACAGGCGCTGATCGTCGGCCTGGGCTGCGAGAAGTTGGTCCCGGAAAAGCTGCTGCAGGACGATGCCGACGCCAGCGACAGCGCCGTCTATCGCCTGCAGGAGGCCAGCATGGGCTTCCAGGACATGGTCGCCTCGATCATGGAATTGGCCGAAACGCGGCTGAAGCACCTGGATCAGCGCCGGCGCGAGACCATCCCGGCCTCCGAGCTGGTGGTGGGCATGCAGTGCGGCGGCAGTGACGCGTTCTCCGGTATCACCGCCAACCCCGCGCTGGGCGTGGCGGCCGACCTGCTGGTGCGCGCCGGCGCGACGGTGATGTTCTCGGAGAACACCGAGGTGCGCGATGGCATCCAGCTGCTGGTGCCACGCGCGGCCAATGAAGAGGTCGCCAAGGCGCTGGTGCGTGAAATGGCCTGGTACGACAACTATCTGGCACGTGGCCAGGCCGACCGCAGCGCCAACACCACGCCGGGCAACAAGAAAGGCGGGCTGAGCAACATCGTGGAGAAGGCGATGGGTTCGATCGCCAAGTCCGGCTCCTCGCCGATCAACGGCGTGGTCTCCCCGGGCGAGCGAGTCAAGGGGCGCGGTCTGCAGTACTGCGCGACCCCGGCCAGCGATTTCGTCTGCGGCACGCTGCAGACCGCCGCCGGCATGAACCTGCACATCTTCACCACCGGCCGCGGCACGCCATATGGCCTAGGGATGGTGCCGGTGATCAAGGTCGCCACCCGCAGCGAGCTGGCGCGGCGTTGGTCGGACCTGATGGACGTCGATGCCGGCGTGGTCGCCACCGGCGAGAAGTCGCTGGAGGACCTGGGCTGGGACATCTTCCAGCTCTATCTGGACGTGGCCAGCGGCAAGCAGACCTGGGCCGAGCACCACCACCTGCACAACGATCTGGCGCTGTTCAACCCCGCACCAATCACGTAATCGGTGCCCGAGGGGCGCGGAAGGTCGGCGCATTCCGTCGCGCTTGCCTTGCTCGGCGAGGCTGGCGGCTGCGCTGGCCAAAGACGTTGCGTCATCCGCGTGCCGGCGAAAGCATGCTCGCGGCGGGCTGACGTCGGCACTTCTTCGCCCATGCCGCATGGGGTCACGGTGGCCTGACCCGGTGTGCGGGTTGCCTCAAGCCGCGTGCGGCTGTGTGCCCGCTGTGTGCTGCCGGTAGCCCAATGCCTCGGTGAGATGGACGCTGGCGATGTCCTCGCTTCCGGCCAGGTCGGCAATGGTGCGGGCCACGCGCAGGGTGCGCTGCATCGCGCGCGCGGAGAGCTGCAGCCGGTCGATGGCGCGTTCCAGCAGGGCCTGGTCGGCGTCGGCCAGTCGGCAGCAGGCGAAAGTCTCGGCCTGGCCCAGGCGTGCGTTGAGCGTTCCGTTGCGCGCGATCTGCCGGGCGCGCGCGGTCTGCACCCGGTCGCGCACCGCCTCGCTGTCCTCGCCGGGCGCGGCATCCGGGCGCAGATCCTGCGGCGGAACCCGGGGCACCTCGACCTGCAGGTCAATCCGGTCCAGCAGCGGGCCGGAGAGCTTGGCGCGGTAGCGGGCGATGACCTGCGCGCTGCAGCGACAGCGCCCGCTCGTATCGCCTGCCCAGCCACAGGGGCAGGGATTCATCGCGGCCACCAGCTGGAACCGGGCCGGGAACTCGGCACTGCGCGCCGCGCGTGAGATGGTGACCGTGCCCGACTCCAGGGGCTCGCGCAGGACCTCCAGCGCGCGTCGGTCCCACTCGGTCAGTTCGTCCAGGAACAGCACGCCGTGGTGGGCCAGGGAAATCTCGCCCGGGCGTGGCTGCGCACCGCCGCCGACCAGGGCGACCGCGCTGGCGGTGTGGTGAGGAGAACGGAACGGACGCTGGCGCCAACGGGACGGGTCCAGCCCACGGCCGCTGACCGAGGCCACCGCCGCGCTCTCCAGCGCCTCCGCTTCGCTGGCCTCGGGCAGGATGCCGGGCAGGCGCGAGGCCAGCAGGGTCTTGCCGCAGCCAGGGCTGCCGACGAACAGCAGGTGATGCCCGCCAGCGGCGGCGACCTCCAGCGCCCGACGTGCATGAGCCTGGCCGCGGACATCGCGCAGGTCAGGCATCGGCACGGCCGCCACCTGCGCAGGCTCGGCCAACACCGGGGGGCGCGCGCCGGACAGCATCGCGCAGACTTCCAGCAGGGTGCGCGCGGTGCAGGCGCCGCCATCGCGCACCAGCGCCGCCTCAGGCCCGTTGCCCAGCGGCACCAGCAGGCGCCGCTGGGCCCGCGCGGCGGCCAGGACGGCCGGCAACGCGCCATCGACCGGGCGCAGCTCGCCGGTCAGGCCCAGCTCGCCGAGGAATTCCCAGCCGGCCAGGGCCTGCCGGTCGATCTGCCCGCTGGCCGCCAGGATTCCCAGGGCGATGGGCAGGTCGAAGCGGCCGCCCTCCTTGGGCAGGTCGGCCGGTGCGAGATTGACCGTGATGCGCCGGGCGGGAAACTCGAACTGGGCACAGAGCATCGCCGCCCGCACCCGGTCGCGGCTTTCGCGCACGGCTGCTTCGGGCAGGCCGACGATCTGGGTGGAGGGCAGGCCGCCGGACAGGTGCACTTCGACCTGCACGCCGGGCGCATGCACGCCGGCGCGGGCCCGGCTGTGGACCAGGGCAAGACTCATGGGGACGCTCCTTGTCCGCCGGAGGGGGCTAGCGCTGCGGCGCGCTCCGGGCTTCCAGCGCGGCCACTTCGCGCTCCAGGGCCTCGAGCTTTTCCCGGGTACGCAACAACACCGCGCGCTGCACCTCGAACTCCTCGCGGGTCACCAGGTCCAGCTTGGACAAGCCGGATTGCAGCGCACTCTTGAAGGTGCGCTGCAGGTCCTCGCGCGATTCGCGCAGGCCGGGGGGCACCAGGTCGCTGAGGCGACGGGCGAGGTCGTCGATGGGATTGAGGTCGATCATGGGGCACTCCTGCCGGGGACGGGCATCAGGCTCGCATCCGCAGGGCGGAAGCGGCCATCGGCCGATGCCGCGGGGCAGGGTCGGACAATTCCGAGCCTGCCCCGCGGGCGGGTGTGCATTGGACCGGATCGACGCCCGGCTGCGCAATGCGCCGGGCGCGTGGGCTCAGGCCTTGGCCCAGCGGTAGAAGCGCTTCCAGCCGTTGCGGACCCCGGTCACCCAGCCGCGCTGGGCGACCACCTGGGCGCGCTGGCCGGTGATCTGGCGACCGGTGAGGCGCTGCTGGATCTTCAGCGCGTTGGCCAGGTCCGAGCGACGTAGCTCACGCAGCAGGGGCAGGCGCATCATCCAGCGCGGCAGGCGCATGGCCGAGGCGTAGTCCAGCAGCACCAGGGTGCCGCCGCTGACCATCAGATTGGACGTATGCAGGTCGTTGTGGGTGATGCCGGCCGCGTGCAGCTGGGCGATGAGCGAGCGCAGCTGGCGGAAGACCGCCGTTCCGGCCTGTGCGGCCTCGCCGCCCAGCGCGGTGCCGGTGATGAACTCCATGCCCAGCAAGAGCCCGCCCGCAGTGCCCAGCAGCATGGGGGCATGACGCCAGCCCGCCAGATGCCGAAGCATCCGCGCCTCGCGCCAGACCAGCAGGCGCGCCAGCGGCGCCATCGGCGTGCCGGCATAGCGGCGGTAGTCCTTGACCACGACTGGGCGGCCCTCATACGGGGTCACGTAGACGTCGGGCTCCAGGACGCGCTCGCCGCGTTTGAGCAGTTTGGCGCTGGCCGGCAGCCGGGCGCCGGGATGGAAGGGAAGCAGGGCGGAATTCATGGGGGTGACATCTCCCGCTGGCGACGCCGGTGTCACGGCAGACGGCAGGAAAATGATTACTGTACTTTGTGGTTCGGCAATCAATTCTAACGTCTTTACGACATCAGGATGTAACGTTTTTCCGACAGGACGTGCGGACACACCGTTGCACGCGCAGCGGTTATCCGAGGTTTTGGGTTCAGGCAGGCCGTGCCCGAGGGCTGAACGGTCCGAGAAGGGCGCGGTGCTGCGCCCGGCGCCTCAGCGATCCATGAGACGGTCGACGGCCTGCCGGCCCAGTGCCGGGTCGTCGGTGAAGAAGGCATCCACGCCGGTGCCGAGGAGGCGATGCATTTCCTCCAGCGTGCCTTCAATGGCGCGCGCGGCCGGTGCATCGCCCTGGCGCAGGGAGGCGGGCAGGAAGAAGTTCTCCGGCCGCAGGGTCCATGGCGCCACCCGCAGCCCGGCCGCGTGGGCATCGCCCACCAGCGCGGTGGGTGGGCCCAGCCGGCCGTCCTCCACCGGGACAATCGCCCGCACCGATGGCCCCAGGTACTGCGCGTAGGCGGCGATGGCGCGCAGGCCCGCCGGCGTGATCATGTCGGCATAGGTCTGGGTGCCGCCGGCGGCCAGCACGTCGCCGGGCTGGCTATCGGGCTGGTCGATCAACTGCAGCAGCGCGATGTTGGATCGCTCCGGTCCCAGTAATCCGTGCAGTTCCTTCAGGTTGGACACTTCGAAGGACTGGATCACCACCGGCGCGGTGCGCGTGTAGGCGTGGGCCTGCAGGGTGTCGAGCACCTTGCGCTCCATCGCCAGGCCGCGCTGCTGGAAGTAGCTGGGATGCTTGATCTCCGGGATCAGCCCGATCATCCGTCCGCGCGCGGCCGCCTCGGCGGCGGTGAAGTCGATGATCTCGTCCAGGGTGACGATCTGGAACTGGCCGTCGAAGGCGGTGCCGCGCAGCTCCGGCAGGCGCTCGCGCGCGCGCAGCGTTTTCAGTTCGGCCAAGGTGAAGTCCTCGGTGAACCAGCCGGTGACCGCATGGCCGTCGATGGTCTTGCTGGTCTTGCGCGCCGCGAACTCCGGATGTGCGGACACATCGGTGGTGCCGCCGATCTCGTTCTCGTGGCGGGCCACCAGCGCGCCGTCGCGGGTGGCGACCAGGTCCGGCTCGATGAAATCCGCGCCGTCTTCGATGGCCTTGGCGTAGGCGGCCAGGGTGTGCTCGGGGCGCAGTGCGCTGGCGCCGCGATGGGCGATGACCAGCGGGCGATCGGTGGGCAGCGGGGTGAGCGTCATGTCCTGGGCTTGGGCCTGCGAGAAGACGGCGGCGCCCACGCAGCTCAGCAGCAACAGGCGCATCGGCATCATGCAGGACTCCGGGGCGGGGACGCGGGATCGGTGACCATGCACGCTGGCCGGTGGCGGTGGCAAGCGCATGACAGCGCGCCGGTGCGGCCTACGAAATAAGAAAACCGCGCGGCGGGCTGCCGCGCGGTTTGGGTGTCGGCCCGGCAGGCGAGGGCGCGCCTCAGCCTTCGCCCAGGGCCTCGGCCACGAACGGCGGCGGCACCAAGGTGCCGGTGTGCTGGTGGGCGGTGTAGTACAACGTGTCGAACGGCTTGGCTTGCGCGTCCTGGGTGCGGAACGCGAAATCCGCGCCGGCGTCCTTGGAGGCGATGGTCACGCTCCACCAGCCGGTCGGGTAGCACGGCTGCGGGAAGGGCAGGGTCTTGAAAGCCTTGAAGCCAGCCTTGCCCATTTCCGCGCGCATGTCCTTGATCAAATCCAGCAGGGCCAGCGGCGATTCGGACTGCTGCACCAGCAGGCCATCGGGCTTGAGCGCCTTGAAGCAGCTCTCGAAGAAGGCCTGGTTGAACAGCCCCTCGGCCGGGCCGATCGGATCGGTGGAATCCACGATCACCACGTCCACGCTGCCGGCCGGGCAGTTGGCCATGTAGGCCACGCCGTCGTCGAACAGCAGTTCGGCACGCGCATCGCCGTTGGACTCGCACAGCTCGGGGAAGTACTTCTCGGCCATGCGCGTGACCTGCTCGTCGATGTCGCACTGGGTGGCGCTTTCCACGCCCGGGTGCTTGAGCACCTCGCGCAGGGTGCCGCAGTCGCCGCCGCCGATGATCACCACGCGCTTGGGATTCGGGTGGGTGAACAGTACCGGGTGGCTGATCATCTCGTGATAGAAGAAGTTGTCCTTGGTGGTCAGCATCATCGCGCCGTCGATCACCATCAGGTTGCCCCAGTCAGTGCTCTCGAAGATCTCGATCTTCTGGAACGGCGACTGAACCTCGTCCAGCTTGCCCTTCAGGCGGAAGCCGATCGCAGAGCCGGTGGGCTGGAAGTGTTCGATGTACCAGTTGTCGCTCATGAGGAGGTCCTGTGCGGGCGTGGCGGGCACAAGGGCCGGCGCCGGGCGGAAAAGGGAGGGTGCGGCAGGGTCCTGCGCGCGAGGCGGCGCATTGTAACGAAGCGCAATTCCCCAGACGTTACAATCCGCGGCCGTTTTCCCCGCAGACAGGCGCACGTCCCGATGAGCGATTGGTCCGCCGACCAGGCCCGCAAGACCTACTCGATCCCGCACTGGGCCGACGGGTATTTCGACGTGGACGCGTCCGGGCGGGTGATGGTCAGCCCGCAGGGGCCGGGTGGTCCGGCCGTGGCCTTGCCCGAAGTGGTCGATGCCGCGCGCGCCAATGGCGCCAAGCTGCCGCTGCTGGTGCGCTTCCCGGACATCCTGGGTCAGCGCCTGGGCAAGCTGCAGGCGGCCTTCGCCCAGGCCCAGTCCGACTGGAACTATCCCGGCGGCTACACCGCCGTGTACCCGATCAAGGTCAACCAGCATCGTGGCGTGGCCGGCACCCTGGCCAGCCACCACGGCGAGGGTTTTGGCCTGGAGGCCGGCAGCAAGCCCGAACTGATGGCCGTGCTGGCGCTCTCGCGCCCGGGCGGGCTGATCGTCTGCAACGGCTACAAGGACCGCGAATACATCCGCCTGGCGCTGATCGGCCGCAAGCTGGGGCTGGAGACCTTCATCGTCATCGAGAAGCCCTCCGAGCTGAAGCTGGTGCTGGAGGAATCCCGCGCGCTGGACGTCAAGCCGGGTCTGGGCGTGCGCATGCGTCTGACCAGCCTGGGCGCGGGCAAGTGGCAGAACAGTGGCGGCGACAAGGCCAAGTTCGGCCTGTCCCCGCGCCAGGTGCTGGACCTTTGGAAGTCGCTGCGCGATACCGAATACGCCGAGTGCCTGAGCCTGCTGCATTTCCACATGGGCTCGCAGATCTCCAACGTGCGCGATATCGCCAACGGCATGCGCGAGGCGGTGCGCTACTTCGTCGAGCTCTCGCGCCTGGGCGCGAAGATCAGCCACGTCGACGTCGGTGGCGGCCTGGGCATCGACTACGAAGGCACGCGTTCGCGCAGCTACTACTCGATCAACTACGGGCTCAATTCCTACGCCGGCAACATCGTCCAGCCGCTGGCCGAGGCCTGCGAGGAACACGGCTTACCTGCGCCGCGCATCGTCACCGAGTGCGGCCGCGCCATGACCGCGCACCACGCGGTGCTGATCGCCAACGTCTCGGAAGTCGAAGAAGCGCCGGAAGGCCGCGTGCCCGATGCCCATGACGACGAGCCGGCCGCCGTGCGCCATCTGCGCGAGATCCATGCCGAACTGGACGAGCGTCCGGCGGTGGAACTGTTCCAGGAAGCGCAGCATTTCCATGCCGAAGGCCTGAGCGCCTACGCGCTGGGGCAGATCGACCTCACCGCCCGGGCCCGCATCGACGACCTGTTCTACGCCATCGCCCACGCCGTGCGTGCGCGCCTGAGCCACGAGGAAAAGAGCCATCGCCCGATCCTGGACGAGCTCAACGACCGCCTGGTGGACAAGTACTTCGTCAACTTCTCCGTGTTCGAGTCGATCCCGGATGTGTGGGCCATCGACCAGGTGTTCCCGATCCTGCCGATCGAGCGGCTGGACGAAGCGCCGACGCGGCGCGGCATCATCTGCGATATGACCTGCGACTCGGACGGCATGGTCAAGACCTATGTCGAGAACGAGAGCCTGGACACCTCGCTGCCGCTGCATCCGCTGAAGCACGGGGAAAGCTACCGCATCGGTTTTTTCCTCGTGGGCGCCTACCAGGAGATCCTGGGCGACATCCACAACCTGTTCGGCGACACCGACGCGGTGGAAGTCACCTGCGCCGATGGCGCCACCCGCATCACCCAGCAGCGCCGTGGCGACACCACCGATGTGATGCTGGACTACGTGGGTTATTCGCTGGCCGACCTGCGCAGCGCCTACGCCCAGCGCGTGGCCGCCGCCGGCCTGTCGGCCGAGCGCGCGAACGAACTGTCCCAGGCGCTGGAAGCCGGCCTGACCGGCTACACCTACCTGAGCGACGAGCCGCTGGGCTGACCTCGCGGCCTGCCTGCTCGTCGCAGGGCGGGCACGGTTGGTCGCATCGACCGGGCCGGCGCATGGCGTTGCCTTCTGGCCTGTGGGGGAATGGGGCCTTCTTCGCGGACGGCTCCGTTCCCCATGAAAATCAGATCCAGCACGGTCACCCTGGTCATTCTTTCCTTCCTGGCCGTGTGGCCGGCGTTTGCCGCGCCCAATGATCCGCGCGACGTGGCCGCCGTGCGCCAGGTCGTCGAAGCGTTCCGAACCTCCATCGTCGAGAAGGACAAGGCCAGGTTCACCAGGCTCTTCTTCTCCGAAAACCCCGAGCGGGTGAATTGGCAGTTCGTCAACGACGACGCGCGCATGGCGCGATTCCACAGCCTCAAGCCCGATGCGAAAAAGAGCCGGTACATCCCGGCGTCCAATTACCTCAACTTCATCGATTCGGTCGTCTCCAGTGCGAAGTCCAGCGAGGAGGTGTTTTCGGAGATCAGGATCGACACCGATGGCGAGGTGGCGTCCGTGGATTTCGACTATGCCTACCTGGAGGACGGCAGGCAGACCAACTGGGGGCGGGAAATGTGGCACTTGGTCCGCACCGAGGCTGGCTGGAAGATCATTTCGGTGATCTGGTCGATCCGCGACCCCGCGCCCGCGCCCCGCGTGGAAGCGCCGTTGCCCGATCTTGGACGCGCTCGATGACGCCTGGCGGACAAGCGCCTGGTCCAGGTTTGCGCATTCGACTCGATCTGAGGCCCATGGCGATCACGCGCAGGGCGTGGCGGCTGCCAAGCGCTCGTCCGCGCTGTCCGATGCGCGCTGGAAGCCGACCCAACCGGCTCGCCTGCATGAACGACAAGTCGCGACGGTGGGACCGTCACCCTGTCAGGGAGGCGTCCTCGCCGCGCGCGAGGATCGCGTTGTAGAACTGGTGCGCTGCCGTGGACAGGAGCTGACCACGCCGGCTGACCAGGCCGATCGTGCGCGTCACTGCCGGATCCACCAGCGTCACGGCGGTGAGCAGTGGGTGGCCTTGGCGCGGGAGTGCCAGACGTGGCACCACGGCGATGCCGACCCCGGCCTCGACCAGGCTGACCACGCTCATGATGTGGCGGACTTCGCAGAAAGGGCGGGGCAGCTCAGGAGCGCCGGCCAGGGCCAGATCGAGAACGAAGCGATTGCCACTGGCTCGCGCCACGCTGATGTAGTCGTGGCCGGCCAGGTCGGCCCAGCGCAACTCGGAGCGGCTGGCCAGCGGATGCGCGTGGTGACAGGCCACCACGAACGGTTCGGTCAGCACCGGTCGGAATTCCACCTCTGGCTCCTGCGCGCCGATGTAGTTCAGGCCGAAATCGGCCTCCCGGCGGATCACGCTGGACAGCCCGTCGCTGGCGCCTTGATCGACTACGCGGATCAGGATCCTGGGAAATCGCGCATGGAAGTCGCGCAGTACCTCGGGCAGGAAATGGGTGACGGCTGACGGCACGCACGCCACGGTGACCTCGCCTGCGACGCGCGCGGACAGTTCACTGGCGCCCAGGAGCGAGGCATCGAATTCGTTGATCAGCTCGCGCGCCCTGCGCGCGAAGTTGCGCCCGAACGCGGTCAGGTCGACACGACGCGTCGTGCGTTCGAGCAGACGAACGCCCAGGGCGCCTTCCAGCTTGGCGATACGTCTGGACAGCGCCGGCTGGGAAAGATGGATCTCCAATGCCGCGGCGCTGAAGTTGCCGCGCTCAGCGACGGCGACAAAGGCACGAAGGTCGCTCAGGTCTGTATTTATGCTCGCCATGCATAAGGCCCTCAGATTTTTGCAGTTCTAAACGCGGAATGGATCCGTCAGCATGGCATTTCGCAGGTTTTGCCATCGTTGATGCCGGAGGATCATGCATGAATAACATCAATCGTCGAATGCTGCTGAAGGCGGGCGCCCTTGCACCGTTGACCGCTGCCGTGCCGGTCTTCGCGACAAGTGGGGGCAATGACCGCCAGGCTGCGCCCGCGCCCGACGCCGACACCGTGCGGGCCGGACAGGGCGTGACCCGGACCCTGGCGCGCTACCTCGTGGGTGCGCAGTACGAGGACCTTCCGGAGCAGGTTCGCAAGGAAGGAACCCGGACGCTGTTCAACTGGGTCGGCGTGGCGGTCGGCGGATCGCATCACGAGACCGTCGATCGCGCGGTGGCGGCGCTGGCGCCGTTCGCGGCGCCGTCGCAGGCGCACTTGCTGGGCCGCAGCGAGCGCTTCGACATCATGAACGCGGCCTTCGTCAACGGCGTCGCCAGCCACGTGTTCGACTTCGACGACACCCACCTGAAGACCATCATCCACCCCGCCGGTCCCGTGGTGTCGGCCCTGCTGGCGCTGTCCGAATACCACCCGGTCTCGGGCCGTGACTTCCTCAACGCGGTCGTGCTGGGCGTGGAGACCGAATGTCGCATCGGCAACGCGGTCTATCCCAACCATTACGACATCGGCTGGCACATCACCGGCACTGCCGGCGTATTCGGCTCGGCCGCCGCCACCGGCAAGGTGCTGGGCCTGAGCGAGCAGCAGATGGTCTGGGCGCTCGGGCTGGCCGCCTCCCAGCCGGTCGGACTGCGCGAGTCGTTCGGTTCGATGAACAAGAGTTTCAATCCGGGCCGGGCCGCGGCCAATGGCCTGTTCGCCGCCTTGCTGGCCGCGCGCGACTTCACCAGTTCCGACGCCATGATCGAAGCCAAGCGTGGCTGGGCCAACGTCCTCAGCACCAAGCAGGATTATGGTCAGATCACCGATGGCCTGGGCGAGCACTACGAGGCGGCGCTCAACACCTACAAGCCCTTCGCCTGCGGGATCGTCATCCATCCGGCCTTGGATGCGGCGATAAAGCTGCGCAACCAGTACCACCTTCAGCCCGCGCAGATCGCCAGCGTCGCCTTGAAGGTGCATCCGCTGGTGCTGGAACTCACTGGCAAGAAGGCGCCGCAGACCGGCCTGGAAGGGAAGTTCAGCATCTACCACGCGGTGGCGATCGCGCTGGTGCAGGGCGCGGCCGGGGAACGCCAGTTCAGCGATCAGGCCGTGCACGACCCGGTGGTGGTCGCGCTTCGCGACAAGGTCACCGCGACCGTCGACCCGGCGATCAAGCCGGAGCAGGTGGACATGACCATGACGTTGGCCGACGGCCGCACCTTGCACAAGTTCATCACCCACGCGGTCGGCAGCCTGGAAGTGCCGATGAGCGATGCGCAGCTTGAGGCCAAGTTTGCCGACCTGGCCAAGGACATCCTGCCCGATGCCCAGGTGCGCCAGCTGATGGGGGCCTGCTGGAATGTCGCCCAACTGCAGGACGCCGCGCAGATCGCGCGTCTGGCCGTGCCCGCGCACGACGCCTGAAGCCGGCCTTGTCCCGCGCCGTTTGTGTTGCGGCGGAGTGGGCGACGAGCGAACTGCCAGGCCACCGAGACAGGACGGGGCCTGCGGCCGCTGGTGCGGACCGCCGGTGGCGGAAAGATCCGCCCCGTGATGTGCATGATCCGCGTCCCGCCGGTCAATGCGGGTTGCGCCACCGCGCGCTGGGAGATGGCATGCGTGCGGCGCATGGTTTCTAATCGGGCATTCCCGCCCGCAAGGATGCGTCGTGCGATTGCCCGGACTGGACCTGCTGCGTGCCCTGGCCATCGTCTGGGTGATGCTGTTCCACAGCTACCTGGTTGGCGGACTGGGGCCGGTCGGGGATGCGTTCGCGCGGCATGGCTGGATGGGCGTGGACCTGTTCTTCGTGCTCAGTGGATTCCTGATCGGACAGCAGGTGCTGGCGCCGCTGTCGCGGGGCGAGCCATTGCGCTTTGGCGACTTCTACCTGCGCCGGGCCTTCCGCATCCTGCCGGCGTACTGGGTGGTGCTGGCGCTCTACCTGGCCTGGCCCGGCTTTCGCGAGCGAGAGCAGATGGCGCCGTGGTGGCACTACGCGCTGTTCGTCTACAACCTGCGTTATGCCCCAGGGCAGGATGTGTTCGCGCAGGTGTGGTCGCTGTGCGTGGAAGAACACTTCTATCTGGTGTTCCCGCTGCTGGCCTGGGCTTGCAGCGGGCGGCTGAGCTGGCGTGGATTCGGTTGGGCATGCGCGGTGGTGGTGGCCGCCGGCGTCGTACTACGTGGCGTGATCTGGGTCCACGACGCGCAGCTGCAGGTGGCCAGGGGCGGCACGGCGGCGGACTGGTTCGGCCGCGACCTGTACTACCCGACCTGGAATCGACTCGACGGCCTGTTGTCGGGCGTGATGCTGGCCGCCTTGCGTGTGTATCGCCCGGTGCGCTGGGCATCGCTGCAGGTGCACGCTAATGCCGCGTTGCTGCTCGGGTCGCTGGGCGTGGGGTTGGCGCTGTGGTCGTTCTGGTCGCGCCTGAGTCCGGTCGGCAACACGATCGGCTGGCCGCTGCTGTCTGCGGGGATGGCCTTGCTGGTCTTCGCCGGCGCCTCGCCGCACAGCTGGATCGGTGCGCGCCCGGTACCCGGGATGGGCTGGTTGGCGCGCGTGTCCTACAGCCTGTATCTCACCCACACCGCCGTGGCCGGCCTGGTGCATCGGCATCTGGGCCCCTGGGTCGACGGCCACGGCGTGCTGAGTTTCGTCGCGTATGCCAGTGCCTCCCTCGCTGGCGGTGCGCTGCTGTACTACACCGTCGAACGCCCGGGCTTGCGGCTGCGCGCGCGCTGGCTGGCGCGGCGACGTGACCCACAGGACGTGTCCCCCAGGCCGGGCTTCCAGAATGCGCGCGAGCCGGCGACCCCCGGTCGCCCCGGTTTGTCGCGCACGATGCACGATTGAGCGCAACATCGCGCCCGATCGCTGGCGTGTGCGGCGCACCTGGGCTCCAATGTGCAGCATCTTCTGTCGTGAGCGCCCCTTTGCCAGATCGTTCTCTCGCTCTCCTGTCGAGGATGCCCAGGACCGGGCAGCTGGCACGGGTGCAGCCGTCCTGGTCGTTGGTCTGGGTGGCGGCCCTGCCCATGGTGGTGTGCATGCTGATCATGGGCATGCTGGCCTTCAGCCCGCGTGGGGCGATCTATCGCACGCTCTATCTGGCAGCTTGCCTGGTCTGGTTCCCAGTCCTGGCCGCGCTGCAATGGCGCGTGTGGCGCCGGAACTGGTCGGCCTGGCGCTGGATCGGGCTGATCCTGGTGGTGACCTACGCCATGTCGGTCGTCAACAACGTGCTGGGCATCGCGATGTCGCAGGCGTTGGCCTGGCAACCGGAGCGTCGCTGGTCCCGGCTGTCCCTGTTCGGTGGGCTGGATGACTGCTGGTGGGCGCTGCTCGCCTTCTGTGCGTTACACGCGCTGGTCGTCCACACCATTGCGCTGCAGCGTGAACAGAGCCGGTTGCGCGACATGGAACTGGTGGCCAGGGAGGCCGAGCTGCGCGCCCTGCGTCAGCAGCTGCAGCCGCACTTCCTGTTCAACGCGTTGAATGGAATCTCGACCCTGGTGGCCGACCGGCGTCATGAGGCGGCGCTGCGGATGATTGCCGATCTGGCCAGCTTGCTGCGCACCACGCTGGATGCGCCAGCGCACGAGGTGCCACTGGCCGAGGAAATCGCCCTGACCCAAACCTACCTGGCGATCGAGCAGGCGCGGCTGGGCGAGCGCTTGAAGGTGCAATGGGACATTGGCCCTGACGTATTGGCGGCGCGTGTGCCTTTTTTGCTGCTGCAGCCGCTCGCCGAAAACGCCATCCGTCATGGCATCGCCCGCCGTCGTGAGCCAGGGCGCTTGTCCATCAAGGCGACATGCGAGGGCGAGCGTCTGCACCTGCGCGTGGAGAATGAAGGTGTCGACGCCGCCGCCGATATGGCGACCGCCCCGCCCGCGGGCCCGGTTGGTCAGGCCAATCTCGTCAGCCGCCTGAAGCAGCTGTATCCGGGCGCGTACGCGTTTCAGGCCCGGCGGCTCGGGATGTCGGATTACCGCGTGGAGATCACGATCCCGTTCACTGGGTTCAAAGAGCAGGACGCCGGCACATGATGTCGGCACCCATTCGCGCCATGATCGTGGACGATGAACCCTTGGCGCGGCGAGGCATCGCGCTGCGACTTGGACAGTGTCCGGATTTCACACTGATAGGCCAGTTTGGGGACGTGGAGGCGGCGACCGTGTGTCTGGATCAGCAACGCCCCGATCTGGTGCTGCTCGATATCCAGTTGCCCGGCCGGTCCGGACTTGAGTGGATTCGTAGCCTGGCGCCGGCCCAGCGGCCACACGTCATCCTGCTCACCGCCCACGCGCAGTTTGCGCTTGAGGCATTCGCCCTGGACGCCATCGACTATCTGCTCAAGCCCATCGACGATGAGCGTTTCGACGATGCGCTGGCTAGGACGCGGCGGCGGCTGAGGTCGGTTCCGGAGGCGCGTGCGGATGTCGGCGGCGAGGCCGGACTGACGCGAGCGCCGGAACGTTATGCCGTCCGTGTCGGGCATGTGGTGCGCTGGATCGCGCTGGTGGATCTGCGTTGGGTCCAGGCAGATGGCGATTACGTGCAACTGCATACCGCGCAAGGACACGGGCTGTTGCGGCGTTCCCTTCAACAGTTGCAGGCGGAGCTGGAGCCGAAAGGTTTCGTCCGTGTGCACCGCTCGACCCTGGTGCGCGTGGAGGCGGTTGCCGAGTTGCGTGCGTTGACCAACCGCGATGCGCTGGTGCGGACCCAGGAAGGCGCGGTGATCCGGGTCAGTCGGACCTATGTGGATGGACTGCGCGCGCGACTGCAGGGCGGACGGACATGACCCGGACGCCGAGCCCCGCACAGGGACATCTTCCAGGCCTGGATGTGTTGCGCGCCATCGCCATCGTGTGGGTGATGTTCTTCCACTCCTGGGTGGTCGGTGGACTGGGGCCGGACTGGCGCTGGCTGTCCTACTACGGCTGGATGGGGGTGGACCTGTTCTTCGTGCTCAGCGGCTTCCTGATCGGACAGCAGGTGCTGGCGCCGCTGTCGCGGGGCGAGCCGTTGCGCTTTGGCGACTTCTATCTGCGCCGGGCCTTCCGCATCCTGCCGGCGTACTGGGTGGTGCTGGCGCTGTACGTGCTGGTCCCGGCCTGGAGCGAGGCGCCGTTGATGGAGCCGCTTTGGAAGTTCGCGCTGATGGTGATGAACCTGGACAACGACTACAGCCGCTCGGCGTTCTCGCACGCCTGGTCGTTGTGCGTGGAAGAGCATTTCTACCTGGTGTTCCCGCTGTTGGCCTGGGCATTGATGCGCCGGCCGGCGGTGTGGAAGGTGAGCGTCCTGGCCACCTGCGTGGTGGTCGGCGGCGTCGCGCTGCGGAGCGGGATCTGGCTGCACGACACCGCGGCCGAGGCGGCGGGCGCGCCACAGCGCAACTGGTTCGTCGAGGATCTGTACTACCCGACCTGGAACAGGCTCGATGGCCTGCTGTGCGGCGTGCTGCTGGCGACGTTGAAGGTGTTCCGGCCGGCGCTGTGGGCACGCGCGCAGGCCAAGGCGAATGGGGTGCTCATGCTGGGCCTGGCCGTGATGGCACTCGCCTTCTGGCTGACACGGGCCCGTGTCGATCTGATGTCCAACGCCCTGGGCTGGCCGGTGCTGTCGGCTGGGCTGGCGCTGCTGGTATTCGCCGGGGCTGCGCGTGGCAGCCTGATTGGGCGCTGGCAGGTGCCGGGCGTGGGCTGGCTGGCGGGGATCTCCTACAGCCTGTACCTGGTGCACAAGGCGGTGTTCAAGCAGGTCCAGCTGCACCTGGGCGATGCCATCGCCGGCCTGGGCGTGGCCCAGGTACTGGTCTACGGCGGGGCCGCGCTGCTGGTGGCGGCCGTGCTGTATTACGCGGTGGAACGGCCGGGCCTGCGCCTGCGCGGCCGGGTGCTGGGCACGCGCAGGCCGCCGGTCGTGGCCCGCGAGACGGCCTGAGCCGCGCGTGGGATCAGGCCGTCACGGGTTGCGCGCGACCTGGAAGCCAGCGAAGGACTGGCTGACCGGCATGATCTCCAATCGGTTGATATTGAGGTGCGCCGGCAGGTTCGCTACGTAGAAGATCTGCTCGGCGATGTCCTGCGCGGTCATCGGGCTGGCGCCCCCGTACAGCGTGTCCGAGGCGGCCTGGTCGCCGCCGGTGCGCACCAGGGTGAACTCGGTTTCGGCCATGCCCGGCTCGATGCTGGTCACGCGCACGCCGGTGCCGTGCAGGTCGCTGCGCAGGCCCAGCGAGAACTGCTTCACGAACGCCTTGGTGCCGCCGTAAACGTTGCCGCCGGTATACGGATAGCTCGAGGCCACCGAGGCGATGTTGATGATCGCGCCCTTGCGCGCGATGAGCGCGGGCAGCAGGCGGTGGGTGAGCGTCACCAGGGCGGTGATGTTGGTCTCGATCATCTGCCGCCACTGGGACAGGTCCGCGTCCTGGGCCGGCTTGGTGCCCAGTGCCAGGCCCGCGTTGTTCACCAGGACGTCGATGTCGGTGAACTCCGTGGGCAGCGATGCCATGGCGGCATCCATCGCTGCCGCGTCGCGGATATCGAATGCGGCGGCGTGGACGACGTCGCGGCCGAAGGCCTCGACCAGGGGCGCCAGCCGTTCCTGGCGGCGGCCGGTGGCGATCACTTTCCAACCGGCCTTGGCGAACAAGTGCACGGCAGCAGCACCGAAGCCGGACGTGGCACCGGTGATCAGGACAGTCTTGGACATGCAGGAACTCCTAGCGAAGCAGCGGGAACGGGCGCGATCGATGCAGCGCGGCGCCGGCCAGGGCGCCCAGCGCTGTGGCCAGCAGTTGCAGGCCGAAGCCGAGCGCGTAGCTGCGCAGCACCATCTGACCGACCAAGCTTAGGGGGCTGTGCGGCATCGTCGTGTGTGCGATCTGGACCAGCAATCCGGTCGCCACCAGCTGCAGCACCAGGACCAGCACCACGGCCACCGGCAGGAAGCGCCGCCCGGCGATCCATCCGCCCAGCGCCATGCACAGGGCCAGGATCACGCAGCTGGCCGGTTGGACGAAGCTGTTGCCACCCAGCTCCAGCATCAACAGGCGGCCCGGCAACAGGCGTGCGGCGAGGAAGCCCAGCGCGAAATCCAGGGCGAAGGCGATCGCCGCCGCCACCACGATGCGCCGGCGCGGGCTCATCGCAGCCCGGCTCACCGGGCCTTGATCGCCATCGCCGGCAGTCCGCTGGCGCTGAGCTTGCGCTTGGCCTCGGCCAGTTCGCTGGCGGTGCCGTACGGTCCCATGCGCACCCGGTAGACGGTCTTGCCGCCGGACTGTCCGGATTCGACCCGCGCGCTCAGGCCGAGCATCGCGATCTTGGCCTTGGTCGCCTCGGCATCGCCGGAGGCGCTGAAGCTGCCGGCCTGCAGGATGTAGGCGACATCGCCGGCGGCGCTGGCCACGGCATTGGACTGGGCCGCGGCGGCGACCGAGGTCGGGGCAGGCGAGGCGCTGGGCGTCTTGGTCATCTCGTCCAGCGGCGTGGGCTGCTGGGAGGCCAACGGGGCCGCATCCGGGTTGGGCTTGCCGTTGCCGAGGGCCTTGTCGTCCTTGGCCGCTTCGGCCTGCTGGGTCAACGCCGCGCGCGCCTTGCGCTCTTCCTCGGCCCGCGCGCTGGCGGCCAGTTCGGCGTCGGACATCTGCACTTCGCGGCCCGGCAGCAGGGTATAGAAATCGTACTGGGTGGGCTTGTCGGCCGGCTTGCTGGGCTTGGTCTTGCCGGCGGTGGTGGCCGGGCCGTCCTCACTGGCCACCGGGGGCGGCAGCTCGTCGTCGCTGGCGGCCGCGGCAGGCTGGGCGTCGGGATTCGGGCGCGGACGCACGAAGTCGTTACCGTCCTTCTTCAGCAGGCCCGGCACGATGAAGAAGGCGGCCGCGCCCAGCACCAGTCCTGCAATCAGCCAGACCCAGCCGGGCGTGCCGTGGCTGGTGTTGCGCTTGGCCTGGGATTTCCCGCGTTTTGCCGGCATCGGTGTGTTCGTCTCTTGAAAGGGGTTACATGCGCTCGGGCGCGGAGACGCCCAGCAGCTCCAGACCGTTGGCCAGGGCCTGGCGGACCGCGCAGGCCAGGGCCAGGCGGGCGTTGCGGGCGTGGGCATCGTCGATGAGGATCGGCTCGCCGTCGTACCAGGCCTGGAAAGCATAGGCCAGCTCGCGCAGGTACTGCGCGATGGCGTGCGGTTCCAGCGATAGGCCAGCGGCCTCGACCACTTCCGGATAGCGCGACAGCTCCACCATCAGCGCGATGGAGGACGCGTCGGTCAGCGACGGCAAGGCGGCGATGCCGGCCGCCTGGTCATAGGCCGCATAACCCTTCTCCTCGACCCGGCGCAGCAGGCTGCACACGCGGGCGTGGGCGTACTGGACGTAGAAGACCGGGTTGTCCTTGCTCTGCTCGCGGGCCAGGTCGATGTCGAAGGTCAGCTGCGAATCGGGCTTGCGCGCGATCAGGAACCAGCGCGTGGCATCCGCGCCGGCTTCCTCGATCAGGTCGCGCAGGGTCAGGTAGCTGCCGGCGCGCTTGGAGAGCTTCACCTCCTCGCCGCCGCGCATCACCGTGACCATCTGGTGCAGCACGTATTCGGGCCAGCCCTTGGGGATGCCGACATCCAGGGCTTGCAGGCCGGCGCGCACGCGCGCCAGCGAGCCGTGGTGGTCGGCGCCCAGCTCGGTGATCGCACGCTCGTAGCCGCGCTGCCACTTGGACAGGTGGTAGGCCACGTCCGGCAGGAAATAGGTATAGGTGCCGTCGGACTTGCGCATCACGCGGTCCTTGTCGTCACCGAAATCGGTCGAGCGCAGCCACAGTGCGCCGCCTTCCTCGTAGGTGTGGCCCGAGGCGTTGAGCTTGGCGACGGTCTCGTCGACCTTGCCGTCGTTGTAGAGCGAGCTTTCCAGGAAATACACATCGAAGCCCACCCCGAACGCGGCCAGGTCGGCGTTCTGTTCGCGGCGCAGGTAGGCCACAGCGAAGCGGCGGATGGCATCGAGGTCCTCGATGTCCGCCGCACCGGTGATGGTGTGGCCTTCGATTTCGATCGCATCGCCGCGCAGGTAGGCGGCGGCGACGTCGGCGATGTAGTCGCCGTTGTAGGCGGCCTCCGGCCAGTCGGCGTCGCCGGGCTTGAGCCCGTGCAGGCGCGCGGAGGTGGACTTGGCCAGGTTCTCGATCTGCACGCCGGCGTCGTTGTAATAGAACTCGCGCTTGGCGTTCCAGCCGTTGGCGGCCAGCACGCGCGCCAGGCAGTCGCCGATCACCGCGGCGCGGCCATGACCCACGTGCAGCGGGCCGGTCGGATTGGCCGAGACGTATTCCACGCCCACCGTGCGGCCGGCGCCGGAGGCGTTGCGGCCGTACTGCGCGCCTTGGGTCAGCGCGGCCACGGCCTCGCGCTGATAGGCGGCGTTGGCCAGATGAAAGTTGATGAAGCCCGGGCCGGCGATCTCGACCTTGGCGATGTCGTCGCTGGCCGGCAGCGCGTCGACCAGCGCTTGGGCCAGGGCGCGCGGATTGGTGCGCGCCGGCTTGGCCAGCAGCATGGCCGCATTGGTGGCGAAGTCGCCGTGTTCGCGGGTCTTGGGGCGCTCGACCGTGAAGTCCGGGGTGGCGGTCTCGGCAGGCAGGGTGCCGGCCTGGCGCAGGGCGTCGATGCCCTGGTCGATGAGGGCGCGGAGTTCGGATTTCACGTGGGAGGTCACTGCGGCAAACGCGGGACCGCGCATTTTAGCGCAGACCGGGCCGCGCGCCGGCCCGCCTGAATGGCTTCGAGGTCCTCGCGGACAGGACGCCGTGGTCAGACCCAGCCGCGCGCGGCCAGCGAGACCGGCGGGCCATCGGCGATCACGAAATGGTCCAGCAGGCGCACGTCGACCAACGCCAGCGCCTCTTTCAGGCGCGCGGTGACCGCGCGGTCGGCGGCCGAGGGCTCGGGGTTCCCGCTGGGGTGGTTGTGGCCGACGATCACGGCCGCGGCGTTGTGGGCCAGCGCCCGGCGCACGACTTCGCGCGGATGGACCTCGGCGGCGTCCACGCTGCCGCTGAACAGTTCCTCGAAGGCCAGGGCCCGATGCCGGGTGTCCAGGAACAGCGCGGCGAACACCTCGCGCGGCTGCGCCCGCAGCTTCAGCGCGAAATAGCGACCGGCCGCGTGCGGGTCGGTCATGGCCTCGCCGCGCTCCAGGCCGGCCGCCAGGTGGCGCTGGCCCAGCTCCAGCGCGGCGGCCAGCTGGCAGGCGCGCGCCGGTCCCAGCCCCGGCAGCCGGGCCATGGCCTTGGGGCTGCGGTCCAGCAGTCCCCGCAGCGGGCCGTGGGCGCCGAGCAGGTCGCGCGCGGTCTGCACCGCGTCGCGCCCGGGCAGGCCCGAGCCGAGGAAGATCGCCAGCAGCTCGGCGTCGGACAGGGCGCCGGCGCCGCGCGCCAGCAGTTTTTCGCGGGGGCGCTCGTCGACGGGCCAGTCGCGGATGTGCATGGCGGGTCCTTTGCCGGGCGGCCGCCTCCGTGCGGCCTCATGCCCACTGTGCGTGCGTCGGTGCCCAGGCGCTATCAGGGCGCGCGGGGCGGTCGGGTAAGCTGTCGGCCTGTTTCGGTTCGGAAAAATCTGACGTGGCCCAGGCCCTGGAAGGACAACGCATCCTGTTGTGTGTCGGGGGTGGCATCGCCGCCTATAAATCTCTGGAACTGGTGCGCCGGCTGCGCCAGGCCGGCGCGCAGGTGCAGGTGGCCATGACCGCCGGGGCGCAGCAGTTCGTCACCCCGCTGAGCTTCCAGGCCCTGTCCGGCCAGCCCACCCGCACCAGCCTGTGGGACAGCGCCGCCGAGGCGTCCATGGGACACATCGAACTGGCGCGCTGGGCCGACCGGGTCCTGATCGCCCCGGCCACCGCCGACCTGCTGGCCCATCTGGCGCACGGCCTGGCCGACGACCTGGTCACCACGCTGGCGCTGGCGACCACCGCGCCGATCACCGTGTGCCCGGCGATGAACCACATCATGTGGGGGCATGCCGCCACTCAGGCGAATGTCGACACCTTGCGCGCCCGTGGCGTGCAGGTGATCGGTCCGGAAGACGGCCCGCTGGCCGAGGGCGAGTCCGGGCCGGGGCGCCTGAGCGAGCCGGAGGCCATCGTGACCGCCCTGGCTGGGCGGTCGGCCGACTCCGCGCCGGTAGCCATGGTGTCCGATGGCCCGCTGTCGGGCCTGCACGTGCTGGTCAGCGCCGGGCCGACCTACGAGGACCTGGACCCGGTGCGCTACCTGGGCAACCGCAGCAGCGGCAAGATGGGCTTTGCCGTGGCCGAGGCGGCGGTGCGTCGCGGAGCCAAGGTCACCCTGGTCGCCGGCCCGGTGAACCTCAAGACCCCGTCGGGCGTCACCCGGATCGACGTGCGCTCGGCCGCGCAGATGCGCGCGGCGGTCTTCGACGCGCTGCCGGCGGATATCTACATCGGCGCGGCCGCCGTGGCCGACTACACCCCCCGGGTGCCGGCGCCCAACAAGATCAAGAAGTCCAGCGAGTCGCTGGCCCTGGACCTGGTGCGCACGCCGGACATCCTGGCCGAGGTCGCCGCTTCGGAGGAGCCGCTCAAGCTGGTGGTCGGTTTCGCCGCCGAGACCGAGCGCGTCGCCGACTACGCGCGCGGCAAGCTGGCGGCCAAGCGCCTGGACATGATCGTGGCCAACCGCGTGGGCATTCCCGACGGCGGTTTCGAAAGCGATCGCAATGCGATGACCGCCTTCTGGAAGGATGGTCAGCGCGAGTTCCCTTCGGCCCCCAAGACCGAACTGGCCGATGCGCTGGTCGAACTGATCCAGGAGCGCCTGACCGCATGAGCCTGCCCATGGAAGTGAAACTGCTCGACCCGCGCTTCGGCGACAGCTGGCCGCTGCCGGCCTATGCCACCGCCGCGTCTGCCGGGATGGACCTGCGCGCGGCCCTGGAAACGTCGCTGACGCTGGCCCCGGGCGAGTCGGCGCTGGTCCCCAGCGGCATCGCCATCCACTTGGGCGATCCCAACCTGTGTGCCGTGGTGCTGCCGCGCTCGGGCCTGGGGCATCGCCACGGCATCGTGCTGGGCAACGGCACCGGCCTGATCGATGCCGACTATCAGGGCCCCCTGCTGATCAGCCTGTGGAATCGCAGCGCGGAGTCCTTCGTGATCCAGCCCGGGGACCGCGTCGCGCAGTTGGTGGTGTTGCCCATCGCGCGCGTTCAGTTGAAGATCGTGGATACTTTCGTAGAAAGCGCGCGTGGAGAAGGGGGCTTTGGCCACACGGGCGTCCGCTGACAGGGGCAGATGTACGCATGGCCGGATCGAAACTGGGGAACGCCAAGCAGGATTCGACGCAGAAGATCCTGCTGCTGTCGGTCCTGTTGATACTGCTGGCTGGATGGTTCGGCTGGAGTGGCTGGGTGCAGATGCGCGAGGACGCGCGCCATGACGCGCTGATCGAAGCACGCGATGCCGCGGTCACCGCGCTGACGCAGACCATCAAGCGTCAGACCGATCGTCTCAACGAGCGCGTGGCCAGCCCGGCCATGCAGGCCGCCGTGGCGGCCGATGACACCGTGGCCGTCGGCGCGGCCATCCAGAGCGGCTGGCCGGAGGTGCAGAGCGTGGCCCTGCTGCCGATCGAGCTGCAGCAGGCCTATGCCGATGCGGCCACGTTCGGCTACAGCCGCCTGGCGCTGCTGGAGTCGGCCGCACAGGCCAAGGGTGCGGTGGTACGCGCCGTGCGCGATGGCAAGGACACCGGCCTGGGCATGGCGGTGCCGGTGAGTTCGCGCTTGCTCTATGTGCGCCTGCCGATCACCCTGCTGACCGGCGCGCTGGACCAGGCCCGCGTGTCTGACGCCTACCTCGGCCTGCGGCAGGGAGACTACACACTGCGCGAGATCGGGCAGACCGATCTGTCCGGCAGCGCCGATGCGCTGTCACGCCCGGTGGGTAGCTCCGGTCTGCGCGTGGTCGCGGGATTGCCGGCCAAGACCGAGGGTCCGATGGGTCTGGGCGCGATGCCCTGCCTGATCGTGGCGGGGCTGCTGGTGGTGCTGGCCATCCTGGTGGCGCTGCTGGCCATGGGCCGGCTCAAGGTGCCCAAGCTGGCGCGCAAGGGCGCAGGCGAGGAAGAGGATTCGGGCCTGACCCTGGGCCAGGCCCTGCAGGTCGGGGCGTCTGCGCCGCCCTCGCCGGGCGCGCCCGGGACCCCCGCCGAGACCCCGGCCGCCGCAGCCGCGAGCGCCGAGGCCGCTGTCGTGGCCAAGGCCGCGCGTTCGGTCACGGTGGATCCGGGCATCTTCCGCGCCTATGACATCCGCGGCGTGGTCGGCAAGACCCTGAGCGTGCCGGTGGCCGAACTCATCGGCCAGGCGATCGGCTCGGTGATGGCCGAGCAGGGCCTGACCGAAGTGGTCGTGGCCCGCGACGGCCGCCTGTCCGGCCCGGAAATGTCCTCGGCCCTGATCGAAGGCCTGCGCAAGGCTGGCCGCGATGTGATCGACATCGGCATGGTGCCCACGCCGGTGGCGTACTTCGCGGCGTTCCACCTGCGCACCGGCACCTGCGTGGCGGTCACCGGCAGTCACAACCCCCCGGACTACAACGGCTTCAAGGTCGTGATCGGCGGCGAGACCCTCTCCGGCGCCACCATCACCGACCTGTACTCGCGGATCAGCGAGAACCGTCTGCACAGCGCCGAGCGCGGCAACCTGCAGCAGCGCGAAGTGGCCGAGGACTACGTCCAGCGCATTGCCGAGGACGTGCAGCTGGCCCGTCCCCTCAAGGTGGTGGTCGATGCCGGCAATGGCGTGGCCGGCGAGCTGGCACCGATCCTCATGGAGGCGATCGGCGCCGAGGTGGTGCCGCTGTATTGCGACATCGACGGCACCTTCCCCAACCACCATCCCGATCCGAGCGAGCCGGACAACCTCAAGGACCTGGAACAGACGGTCAAGCGCTTCGATGCCGATATCGGCCTGGCCTTCGACGGCGATGGCGACCGGCTCGGCGTGGTGACCAAGGCCGGCCGCGTGGTGTTCCCCGATCGCCTGCTGATGCTGTTCGCGGCCGACGTGCTCGAGCGCAATCCCGGTGCGATGGTGATCTACGACGTCAAATGCACCGGTGGCCTGCAGGGCTGGGTCCTGCGCAACGGCGGGACGCCGCTGATGTGGCAGACCGGGCATTCGCTGATCAAGGCCAAGATGCGCGAGACCGGCGCCGAGCTGGCCGGTGAGATGAGTGGCCATTTCTTCTTCCAGGAGCGCTGGTACGGGTTCGACGACGGCCTGTATGCGGCGGCGCGTCTGCTGGAGATCCTGGCGGCCCGCGACGAGACCCCGGACGAGGTGCTCGACGCCTTACCCGACAGTGTGTCGACTCCCGAGATCAAGGTCCCGGTCGCCAGTGGGGATGCGCATGCGATCGTCGAGCAGTTCCTGGCGTCGGCCCAGTTCGATGGCGCGCGGCTGTCCACCATCGATGGCCTGCGCGCGGACTGGGACGACGGCTGGGGTCTGATCCGGGCATCCAACACCACGCCGATCCTGGTCCTGCGCTTCGAGGGAGAGAACACCGCCGCGCTGGAGCGGGTCCGCTCCGCCTTCCGCGAGCAGCTCAAGGCCGTCGCGCCGGACCTGACGCTCACGTTCTAGCCGAGCCTGGTAGGGCCGAGCGGGCCGAGCGGCAGCCGACCAGAGCTGCCGCTGATGTGACTGCAGAAGGCGAGCCGCGCTAGCGTGGGGATTTGATGCACGGCGACAGCCCCGGCGACCCCAGGCAGAGCGTCGGCGCGACGTGCTCCTTGGGCTGTGCCATCCACAAGCCCGCCGTGGCTATCACGGCGATGCCAAGCACGGCCACGGTCTCGCGGCTCGCTGGAACCCGGGACGCACATAGTGACCACAGGCAGCGGCGGGGGCGTGGGCCAGCTCTGGTGGTGGACGCACTGCTGCAGTCTCGCCTGGGCGATGGCGTCGACCTGTCTGGCGGCGTGCGGGCCGTCCTGGTGCAAGGTCTCCTCCCTGAGACGCTGGTCCGGCGCTGGGATCAGCCGGTCGGCGTGCTGCCGCTCTTGAGTTCCCGGTAGCGCTGCAGCGTGTCCTGGACCTCGCTGCTGAGTTCACGGCGCTGCTGTTCGAAGCTCTGCAGCAGCGCCTGCTGGCGCATCAGTTCGAGGTGGCGTTGGCGGATCTCATCGGCCAACTTGGCGTTGACCGGCTTGCTGGCTAGCTCGGCGCTGCCGGCCTGTTGCAGCTTGCTGACCAGGCCGTCGCGCAGACTGGCGACGTTGTAGCGGGCCGTGTCCACACTGTTGTCCACGATCGAGGTGCGTTCGTCGAAGACGCGCTTGAGCTGCTCTTCATTGGGATAGGACAGCAGCATGGCCTGCTCGGTGCGCCGACGGGTGTCCTCGGCGGCCTTGTCGGCCCGGGCCTGTGCGGCGGCGGCGGCGGCCTCGGCGCGCTCATCGGCACTCATGGCCTGATCCACTTCGCCCACGCGCATCCCGCTCTTGGCGCTGAACTCGTCGCGGGCACTGTTCACCTGGTCCGGCGGCAGCGCATCGCTGCAGGTACGACCGCTCTTGGGGTCGTTCCAGCAGTAGAGCTTCTTGGGCTTTGCCTTGTCCTGCGCGGCTTGTGCCGGCAGGGCCGTCGCCGCCAGCGGAATCAGGAGCAGAGCGAGGATGGACCTGGACATGAGACAGCCCCCTGCTGTCGGTTACGTCGCGGCCGAGCCGTAACGGGCCCGATAGGCCAGCAACTGCTCGCGATGGCCGACAAGTTCGGCGTTTTCCCCGGCGAATGCAAGCAGGTCCTGCAGGCTGGCCACGGCGATCACCGGCACGCCGGTCTCGGCGGCTACGCTCTGGGCGGCAGAGCGCCGCTCGCCGGCCTCGTTCAGGATTTCCTGGCGGTCCAGCGCCACCACGATGCCGGCCGGGCGGCCGCCGGCGGTGTCGATCAGGGCCAGGGCCTCGCGGATGGCGGTGCCTGCGGTGATCACGTCGTCGACGATCAGCACCCGGCGCTCGTCCAGCGGCGCGCCGATCAGGGTGCCGCCTTCGCCATGGTCCTTGGCCTCCTTGCGGTTGAAGGCCAGCGGCAGATCGCGCCCGCGGCGGGCAAATTCCACGCCCAGCGCCGTGGCCAGCGGGATGCCCTTGTAGGCAGGCCCAAACAGCAGGTCGAACTCGACGCCCGCCGCCTCGATGGCATCGGCATAGCAGACGGCCAGCTCGGCCATGGCCGCGCCACTGTCGAAGCGCCCGGCGTTGAAGAAATACGGGCTCAGGCGCCCGGACTTGAGGGTGAACTCACCAAAGCGCAGCGCGTTGGCGCGCAGGGCCAGCTGCAGGAAGCGCGAGCGATGGTCGGACATGGCGGACAGGCCTGGAAGTGGGGGGCGCGAAAGGGTAACAGGCAGCGCACCGGTCGCTGGACGGTATGCTGGGGGCTTGTCCGCTGCTCCAGACTTGTCAGACCTCATGCGCATCATCAGCTTCAACGCCAACGGCCTGCGTTCGGCCGCCTCCAAGGGCTTTTTCGACTGGTTCAACGAGCAGGACGCCGACGTGCTGTGCGTCCAGGAGACCAAGGCCCAGGAGCACCAGCTCACCGGGCCGGCGTTCCTGCCGGCCGGCTACAAGGCCTGGTTTCGCGACGCCACCACCAAGAAGGGCTACTCGGGTGTGGCGATCTACAGCCGCCGCGAGCCGGACGAAGTGCGCACCGCGCTGGGCTGGGAGGCCTTCGACGAGGAGGGGCGCTACATCGAGGCGCGCTACGGCAACCTGAGCGTCGTGTCGTTCTATATCCCGTCCGGCTCGTCGGGCGAGGTGCGCCAGGACTACAAGTTCAAGGTGATGGACTGGCTGCGGCCGATCCTGGATCAGTGGCTGGCCAGTGGCCGCGACTACGTGCTGTGCGGGGACTGGAACATCGTGCGCAGCGCGCTGGATATCAAGAACTGGAAATCCAATCAGAAGAACTCCGGCTGCCTGCCACCGGAGCGCGACTGGCTCAACGGCCTGTGCGCCGACCAGGCAGCCGATGCCGACCTGGCCAGTGGGCGCGGCTGGGTCGATGTCTATCGCGCGCTGCATCCGGCCGGTGAGGACTACACTTGGTGGAGCAATCGCGGCCAGGCCCGGGCCAACAACGTGGGATGGCGCATCGATTACCAGTTCGCCACCCCGTCCCTGCGTGAGCGTCTGCAGGGCTGCGCGATCTATCGGGCCGAACGCTTCTCCGACCATGCGCCGTTCATCGTGGACTACGCGCAATGAGCGATCGCAAGGCGCCTGCCCCGGCGCGGCGCTACAAGGGCTGGCGTGGCATCCGCGACGCCTTCGGCACGCCCTCGGCGCTGACCATGGCCCTGTTGGGCTTCGGCAGCGGCCTGCCGTTCCTGCTGATCGCCTCGCAGACCCTGTCCACGCGCCTGCGCGACGTGGGCCTGCAGCTGGGCGAGATCGGCCTGATCAGCCTGGCCAGCTTCTTCTACCTGCTCAAGTTCGCCTGGGCGCCGCTGATCGACCGCTACCGGTTGCCGCTGCTGGCCGGGCTGGGCCGACGTCGCTCGTGGCTGCTGGCTGCGCAGGTCCTGGTCACCGTCAGCCTGTTCGCCCTGGGCGCGATGCGTCCGGAGCTGGGTGTGGGCGGGCTGGTGGCCTGGGTGCTGGTGGGGTCCTTCGCCGGGGCGACGCAGGATTCGGTGGTCGACGCCTACCGGATCGAGATCGCGCCGGAGAGCGCGCAGGCCGCGCTGGCGGCGACCTACATCCTCGGCTACCGCGTGGCGCTGATCGTCAGCGGTGCCGGCGCGCTGTACCTGGCCCAGTTCGAGGGCTGGCGCATCGCCTACTTCGGTATGGCCGCGCTGATGCTCATCCCGGTGCTCACCACGCTGCTCAGTCGTGAGCCGGTGCAGCCGGAGGCCACCGTGGTGCGCCGGATCGACTTCGCCGGGGCGTTCTGGCAGCCGATCGTGAGCTTCTTCACCACCAATGGCTGGAAGCTGGCGCTGGGCCTGCTGCTGTTCGTCGGGCTGTACAAGTTTCCGGACCAGGTGATCGGGGTGATGGCCGGCCCGTTCTACCTGGACTCGGGCTTCACCAAGGCCGACATCGCCACGGTCTCCAAGCTGTTCGGGGTGTGGATGAGCATCGTGGGGGCCTTCGGCGGGGGCGTGGCGATCGCCGCCTTCGGCTTCCGGCGGATGCTGCTGGTGGCGGCGCTGGCCGTGGCCCTGTCCAACCTGGCCTTCCTGCTGATGGCCCAGCACCCGGGACAGCTGTGGGCCTTCTACGCGGCGTTGAGCGCGGACAATTTCTCGCAGGGCTTTGCCGGCACGGTGCTGGTGGCGTTCATGTCCTCGCTGACCGACCGCAATTTCACCGCGACCCAGTACGCCCTGCTGGTCTCATTGGCCAATCTGCCGGGCAAGTTCGTGGGCGGCGTGTCGGGCTATATCGTCGAGGCGACGTCCTATTCAGCCTTCTTCACCCTGAGCGCGCTGACGGTGATCCCCACCCTGGGCTTGCTTGCGTGGCTGTGGCGTCGTATCAAGGAGCCCGAATCCAGGACAGGCGCTGCCCCCGAAGCCCATGACCGACCTGCTCATCCGTGACCTCGACCCAATCCTGACCGACCGCATCCAGCGGGTGTCGGCCGCCCGTGGCTGGAGCATCCCCGAAACCATCATCCGTTTGCTCGAACACGGACTGTTCTCGGTCGAGTCCGAGGTTCGTGGAGGCTTCAGCGATCCCGAAGTCAGCGCCCTGTCCGACGCCATTGCCGCCCTCAGAGCCGTGCCGCAGGGCGCGACGTTCTGAAGCCTCAGGTGGCGGTCGCGCCCATGCGTCGCGACCGCAGCATTCAGGCGCGAACGCGCACTGGCTCGGCGGCGCGTGCCAGTTCGGCCTGGCCGTGCAGGTAAACGGCGCAGGCCACGCGCAGCATCGAGGCCAGATTGGACACGCCGCCCTTGTCGGCGGTGACCTCGTCATAGAGCTTGCTGATGAAACGCGCGGTCGTCATCGACTGATCCGCGGCGAGGAGATCGAGGATGCCCCAGAACTCGTTCTCGAGCCGCACGCTGGTCACGTAACCCTGCAGGCGGACCGAACGGGTGGTGCTCTCATAGCGCGACGGCTCGGTCGACGCATAGACATGACACATCGAAAACTCCTGGCGTTGAGGTATGGCTGTGCTCGCGATGTCGCGACGCAGCATGCCGCGCCGCAGTCAAGGCACCTTAGCACCGGGGCATGAACCGACGTATGCGACCTAAGTCGCTGTAGTACGTCGCTGTTACCCGCCTCATGCCCAGGGCGCTTAGCGTGGACGGCATGGCGAGGCAGTCGCTGCATCGCCGCCCATCGATGGGGTGGCCGGTTGGCCTCGCATCGGAACGACACCTCGGGAGGGGTTGCACGATGTCCGAACTTCAACTCACGCGTCGGCGGTTCCTGCGCAGAACCGGCGGGATGCTGGCAGGCACGCTGCTGTTCGCCGCGGGACCTGTGGCGCTGCTTTCACCCTCGCGCAGCTGGGCGCTGCCCATGCAGGCCTTCGACGAGACGCAGGGCAAGGTGCTGCTCACCTTCACCCGCCACCTGTATCCGCACAAGGACATGGAGGATGCGGTCTACGCCCTGGTGGTCAAGGATCTGGACGCGGCGGCGGCCAAGGATCCAGCGGTGCGCAAGCTGCTGCTGGAGGGCGTGACCCAGCTAGACCGGGACGGTGCCTGGCTCAAGGCCAGCCCGCAGGCGCAGGCGGACAAGGTGAAGGCATTGGCGGGCACGCCGTTCTTCGAGAAGGTGCGCTCCACCGCCGTGGTGTCCCTTTACAGCAACGACATGGCCTACGCGTACTTCGGCTACGGCGGCGCAGAAGGCGACGCCGGCTACATCTTCCGTGGCTTCAACGATCTGACCTGGCTGCCCGATCCACCGCTGGCCGCGAGCGGCCCGGTGCCGACGGTCTAGCGCGCACCGCGCGCTTCCTTCCAGACACAGATCAGGAGACATCGCCATGGGCGAATACGACAACAAGAAGACCTACGCCAACACCGACGACAGCGTGGTGGTGGTCATCGGGTCCGGCGCCGGCGGCGGCACCCTGGCCAACGAACTGGCCCAGAAGGGCATCGATGTGGTGCTACTGGAAGCTGGGGCCCTGCACACCCCGGGCGACTTCATCGCCGATGAGTGGCCGTCCTTCCAGCAGCTCGCCTGGACCGACATGCGCACGGTCACCGGCGACTGGCGCGTGGCACGCGACTTTCCCAACCTGCCGGCTTGGATCTGCAAGACCGTCGGCGGCACCTCGGTGCACTGGGCCGGCGCCAGCTTGCGCTTCGATGCGCACGAGTTTCGCGCGCGCAGCACCTATGGCGACCTGGACGGTGCGCAACTGCTCGACTGGCCGGTAACGCTGGAAGAGATGGCGCCGTACTACACGCTGGCCGAGAAGAAGATGGGCATCACCCGCACCGAAGGCCTGCCTGGCCTGCCGGGCAACAACAACTTCAAGGTGATGTACAATGGCGCGACCAAGGCCGGCTACAAGGACGTCAGCACCGGTCGCATGGCGATCAACCCGGTGGTGCGCGATGGGCGCACGCACTGCATGCAGCGTGGGTTCTGCTTCCAGGGCTGCCGTTACAGCGCCAAGTGGTCGACGCTGTATACCGAGATCCCCAAGGGTCTGGCCACCGGGCACCTGGAACTGCGTACCGGCGCGCATGTCTCACGCATCGAGCACGATGCCAGGGGCGAGGTCAGCGCGGTGGTGTACTTCGACAAGGACGGCAAGGAACAGCGCCAGAAGGCGCGCATCGTCGCGGTGGCCGGCAACTCCATCGAGACCCCGCGCCTGCTGCTGAATTCGGCCTCCGGCACCTTCGATACCGGCCTAGCCAACAGCTCCGACCAGGTCGGCCGCAACTACATGCGCCACACCACCGGTAGCGTCTGGGGCGTGTTCGACGAGCCGGTGCACATGTTCCGCGGCACCACCATGGCCGGCATCGTGCGTGACGAAGCCCGGCATGATCCATCGCGCGGCTTTGTCGGTGGCTACGAACTGGAAACCATCTCCCTGGGACCGGCGTTCATGGCGGCGTTCTTCAATCCGGGCGGCTGGGGCTCGGAGTTCACCGAGGCCATGGACAGCTATGCGCGAATGGCGGGGATGTGGATCGTTGGCGAGGACATGCCTCGAGCGAGCAACCGGGTGACCCTCAACGGCGACGTGAAGGATCAGTGGGGCATTCCGGTGGCCAACGTGCACTACGACGACCATGCCAATGACAACGCGATGCGCGAGCATGCGTTCAAGGCGGGCGAGAAAATCTACATGGCTGCCGGCGCCAAGCGCACCTATCGCACGCCGCCTTATCCGTCCACGCACAACCTGGGCACCTGTCGCATGAGTGCCAAGGCGGCCGATGGGGTGGTGAACAAGCATGGCCAGAGCCATGACATCGCCAACCTGTTCGTGTCCGACGGCAGCCAATTCACCACCTCGGCCGCGGAAAACCCGACGCTAACGATCGTGACCCTGGCCATCCGCCAGGCCGAGTACATCGCCGCGCAGATGCAGGCACGCGCCGTGTAGGCCGGCTCACCCGCGCCGCGCAGCGTGGCGCCCCACCGCTTCGACTTACGGCTCCATCCGGCGTTTCCGCGCCGGGCGCGGCCGCGTGTTCCCCCGCTGAGCAAAAGGAAACCCTCCAATGAATGCAGCAAGCTCCAATCGCGTCGCCCTGGTCACCGGTGCCGGTCGCGGCATCGGCAAGGCCATCGCCCTGCGCCTGGCCGACGATGGCCTGGATGTGGCGATCAACGACGTCCCCGCCAACCAGTCCCTGGCCGAGAAGACCGCCGAGGAGATCCACGCCAAAGGCGTGCGCAGCACCGTTGCCTTGGCCGACGTCTCCAAGGAGGCCGATGTGACCGCGATGGTCGATGCGGTGACCAAGGACCTGGGAAAGCTGGACGTGATGGTCGCCAACGCCGGCATCGCCAACGTCACCTCGCTGCTGGAGGTCGATGTGGAGACCTGGGACCGCATCATGTCGGTCAACCTGCGCGGGGCCTTCCTGTGCTACACGGCCGCGGCGCGGCAGATGATCAAGCAGGGCGGTGGTGGCAAGATCATCGGTGCTGCCTCGATCGTGGCCTATCGCCCGTTCGCGCTGCTGGGCCCGTATTCGGCTTCCAAGTGGGGCGTGCGGGGCCTGACCCAGGCCGCGGCCATGGAGTGGGCCAAACACAAGATCACCGTCAACGCGTATTGCCCGGGCATCGTCGGGACCGACATGTGGGAACTGATCGACGAGAAGCTCGCCTCCGAGGAGGGCATGCAGAAGGGCGAGGCACTCAAGAAGTATTCCGAGGCCATTGCGCTGGGGCGTGTCTCGGTGCCCCAGGATGTCGCACAATTTGTGTCCTATCTAGCCTCGCCCGATTCGGACTACATGACCGGCCAGTCGGTGATGATCGACGGCGGGATCCAGTTCTCCTGATCGCGGCTTGCGCCGTCCGTGGCCCGCTTCCTCCCCCAACGCCGCACCGTTTGCCTGGGCGACACGCCTCTGCAGCGGGTTGTGCCAAAACTTAAGGATCCCCCATGACCTTCACTTCCGAATCCCACCCCGGCGTCAAGCCGCCGACCGCCGACACCGAAGGTTTCGTGCTCAACCACACGATGCTGCGGGTCAAGGACCCGGCGGTGTCGCTGGCCTATTACACGCATGTGTTCGGCATGAGCCTGCTGCGCAAGCTCGACTTCCCGGAGATGAAGTTCTCGCTTTACTTCCTGGCCCGGCTCAATGACGAGGACCAGGTGCCTGAGGATGTCGGCGCACGCACCAGTTGGACCTTCGCCCAGCGCGGGATCCTGGAGCTGACCCACAACTGGGGCACCGAGGACCAGGCCGATTTCGCCTACCACGACGGCAACGCGCAGCCGCAGGGCTTCGGCCACATCTGCTTTGCCGTGCCGGATCTGGCCAAGGCGGTGCAGTGGTTCGACGACAACAGGGTTCAATACGTCAAGCGGCCCGAGCAGGGCAGGATGAAGGACGTGGCCTTCGTGAAGGACCCGGACGGCTACTGGATCGAGATCGTCCAGCCCAGCCTTAACGCCAATCTGGGCCGTTGATCCGGACACCGTGCGCTGCACCCCAAGGGGTGTAGCGCTCCCGAAGGAAACTCAAGGCTTACGCGGGGTAGAGCGCGCCCAGCACGCGCAGGCCCTTGGCGCCACTGACACTGGGAAGGTTGCCCGGTCGGCCGGCCAGGGTTTCGCGGGCCAGCCAGGCAAAGCCCATCGCCTCCACGTAGTCCGGATGCAGGCCGTGGACCTCGGTCGACTCGACCGTCATGCCGACCAGGCGCAAGGCCAGGCGCTGCATCAGCAGCGGATTGTGGACACCGCCTCCGCAGACCATGACCCGCTTGGTCTCGGCCTGGGTCGCGCGCAACGCCTCGGCGACGGTCAGTGCGCTCAGCTCCACCAGCGTGGCCTGCACGTCGGCCGGCGCCAGCGTCGCGTCTCCCAGCTTGGCGTCCACCCAGTCCAGGTGGAACTGCTCACGTCCCGTGCTCTTCGGCGGAGGAAGGGCGAACCAGGGCTCGTCCAGCAGGCGCTCGAGCAGGTCGGCATCGACCTGGCCACTGGCCGCAAACGCGCCACCCGCGTCGAAGGCCTGTCCGGTGTGGCGCTCGCACCAGGCATCGAGCAGGGCATTGGCCGGGCCGGTGTCGAATCCACGGATCTCGCCCTGGCTGGGCAGCAAGGTCAGGTTGCCGATGCCGCCCAGGTTCAGCACCGCGCGGTCTTCCTGGGCGCTGTGCAGCATGGCGGCGTGGAAGGCGGGCATCAGTGGCGCGCCATGCCCGCCAGCGGCCACGTCGCGGCGGCGGAAATCGGCCACCGTGGAAATGCCGGTGCGCTCTGCAATCACGTTGCCGTCGCCCATCTGCCAGGTGAAAGGGAAGGCCCCTTCAGGGCGATGGCGGACGGTTTGCCCATGCGATCCGATCGCGCGCACCTGCTTGGGTTCAAGCCCGGCCTGAGAGACCAGGCGTCCGGCGGCATGGGCAAAGGCCAGGGCCACCTGCACGTCCAGCTCGCCCAGTTCGTCCAGCGAAGTCGCCTCGCCGCCCTGGCCCAGCTCGATCAGGCGGGCGCGCAGCGCGTCGTCCCAGCGATAGGTGCGGCCCAGCACGAGCTGCGGATCGGGGTCGAAGCGGACCAGGGCCGCGTCGATTCCGTCGGCACTCGTTCCGGAGATCAGGCCGAGATAGAGGTCGCCTGGCGCGGCCTTGCGCGCCAGCGGTCCGCCGGCACGTGGCGCGCCTGGCGGAGTCACTGTTTGGAAAGGGGGCTGTGCGAGGCGTCCAGCGCCTGGGCCAGGCTGACCTTGCCCTGCGATGGCGCCGGCGCGGCATCGGCATAGATCGCGCTTTCCACCGTGCGGATCCGTGCCATTGCGCTGGAGGTCTGGGTCTTGAACTGGGCCAGCACCTTGCCCGACAGCGGCTCCGGCGGCGGCATGGTGACCGTCAGCGGGTTGCGGTGCACGCCGTTGACGCGGAATTCGTAGTGCAGGTGCGGACCGGTCGCCAGTCCGGTCATGCCCACGTAGCCGATGACCGTCCCCTGGGCGATCCGCTCGCCGCGGTGGATCTTGGCAAAGCGCGACATGTGTCCGTACAGGGTGGTGCGGCCGCGGCCATGATCCAGGATCACGACGTTGCCATAGCCACGCTGCTGCCCGACGAACTGCACGCGCGCGTCACCGGCGGCCATGATCGGCGTGCCGCTGGCGGCCGCGTAGTCCACGCCCTTGTGCATCCGCATCTTGCCCAGCACCGGATGGTGGCGCGCGCCAAAGCGCGAACTCAGCCGCGCGTAGGGAATCGGCATGCGGATGAAGCTCTTCTTCAGCGGGCGACCGTTGGCGGTGAAATACTGCGCCTGGCCGCCCGGCGGCGTGAAGCGGAAGCCTGAATGCAGCTTGCCGTCCACGGTGAAGGTCGCCGCCTGCACCGGACCGGTGGCCACCAGCTGGCCTTCGCGCCAGGTCTGCTCGACCACCACGCTGAAGCGGTCGTCAGCGTCCAGGTCGGAATTGAAGTCGATGTCGTACTTGAAGATGTCGTCGGTCAGCGCGTTGATGTTGGCCGCGGTCAGTCCCGCCTTGCGCGCAGAGCGATTGAGCGAAGTGCCCACGCGCCCGCTGAGCACGGCGGTGCGCGTGCTGACGTCGCGCTTGATCACCCTTTCGGCAACCGCGCTGTCGGTCACGTCGAGCTGGACGCGCGTGGCCATGTCCCGGTCGTAGCGCAGCGCACGCAGCGCGCCGCCCTGCGGCAGATCGAAGGCCAGCTCATCGCCCGGATGCAGGTGGCTCAACGCCTGGGCCGCATCCTTGTTCTCCAGGATGCGCGCCAGGGTGGAGGCCGGCACGCCCATGTCCTCGAACATGCCGCTGAGCGTCTGACCGGGGCGCACGCTCACGGTCATCCAGTTATCGGGAAGGGCCGCGCTGGCCTTGTCCGCATCGAGCGGCGGCAGCGCCAGTGGCAAGGTGGCCAATGGCTTGATCGTCGGCTGCATGGCCGTCGAGAAGCCCGGCACGATCGTCGCCACCATGATGCCGATGGTCGTGAACAAGGAGGCATGGATCCACTGCCGACGCGTCCAGCGACCCTTGGGCAGGTGCCGGGTCACGTGCTGATGGATCGCCGATTCCCTGAGAACTTCCAGTCTTTCGCGGAAACGCTGCTTATTGCGGCGGCTGCCGTCCCCCGGTATCTGCATCGATGTCTTCACCCTGGGGCCCAAGAGGAAGGCCCAATCCGGCTACCATAGACAGGCGGGAAGTGCAGGTCAAACCTTTGAGCCGATTGGATTTTTCGTCCAGATCGTCGTTAACCTTGGTTTAACCGTACGTTCAAGTTTGTCGTCACGGCCCGCCTGTCTTCATTCATTCAGGAAGTCACGTGTCACACGCGGAAGCATTGCAACTGATCGGTCGTGGGGCCGATGAAATCCTCAAGCTCGAAGAACTCGAGCAGCGCCTGCGCACCGGCCGGCCGCTGCGGATC